>JALVVR010000018.1 GCA_027023305.1 Campylobacterales bacterium
GGCATAATACTCAAATTCTTTTGCTTTCTTGTTTAAATGCTTATATTCTCCACTCAAAATCTTTTTTTCAATTTGAGGAACAATTAATTTTTTAGCTAATTTGATATTTTCTTTAGTATAGGGCATTCTAAGAGATTTTTGTTTTAATTTACCATCAATATAAAATTGCACATATAATATACCTTTGCGATTAAATAAACTGACTCTTGGATTTTCAATCATCACTGGCCTCCTTAAAACAGTGCCAGCTTTTTCGTGAGATATATAATTATAACAAGTTGATACTTCTTGAATCATTATTATCCTCCTAAAATATTATCTACCATTTCGTTAATATTTCCAAATACACCTGTATCATTATCATATCCTCTAACCCATCCTTCCATTGCCTCTATATTCCAAAGCAGTTTATTTATTCCTGATGGATTAAAATAATGTTTCCCTTCTATAAATAATGAGCCTCTATTGCTAAGCAAAAAATCTTTACTAAGACCTAAATATTTAGCCATTTGACCTGTTGAAAGATATTTTGGAGTCATTTTACTTCCTTTTTAATTTTTATTTTATCTATTATCGACATTTTTAAAATTTTTTTTAATCTTTAACTTTATCTCTCTTTTAGAGCATTTTGTTTTGCTTTTATGATTGGTTTTACTATATAACTAAGCACTGTCTTTTTACCTGTTAAAATATCTGCACTTACAACCATCCCTGGCATAATTACTCCTTTTTTACCATTTTTTTCAACAAAGTTTTTATCTGTTTTTATCTGCACTAGATAGTAACTCTGTTCACCTTTTGCAGTTTTTTCAACTATAGAGTCTGCACCTACACTTACAACTTTCCCTTTAAGTCCACCATAGATAGAAAAATCATAAGCAGTTACCTTCACATTTGCCTTTTGACCAGGGTACAAAAATGCAATATCCCTAGGCTTAACTTTAGCCTCAATCAAAAGCTTATCATCAACCGGAACTATCTCCATCATGCTTTCACCAGATTTTATAACTTGTCCGATGGTTGTAACATCTATCTTTTTTACTATCCCATCAACCGGAGATACTACCTTTGTTCTACTTACCTCATTTTCTAAAGTATCTTTTACCTCTTTGACTTGAGCTACCTCTCCCAAAGCTTTACTTAAATCCTCTCTAGCTTTGTTTTTAAACTCATCCTTTGCTGCAACTATTTTAGAGTTTATCTCTGCAATCTCTGATTTAATTCTAGGGATAGAGAGTTTTGCACCTTGATAATCATTTTTCTTATCAGTTAACTCTCTTTTTAGTTTTAAAAACTCTGGACGAGACTCTATACCTTTTTCTACAAGAGGAGCTTTCATGTTTACCTCTTCTTGTATAAGGTCAACACTCTGTTTTAAAAATTTTGCTTTTGATCTTATCTCATTTAATTCATTTTTCTTACTTTTTAACTGATCTTGTAAAACTCTAATCTTACTTTTTAACTTACTCTTATCTGAAAGATATAGGTTGTACTCACTCTCTATATATATAGGTGGTATGCCATCCTCTCTAGCCTCTTTTTTACTAAAGCTTTTATTTTCAGCTTCAGCTTTTAATCTATATATCTTTGCTTTTAGAGAGTAGTATTTTGCTTTTTTTTCGCCAAGTGAACCTTTTGATTTGATATTGTCAATCTTTATGAGTTCTTGACCCTTTTTTACCATCTGCCCTTCATGCACAAGTATCTTTTTTACAATACCACCTTCAAGATTTTGTATTTTTTTTACTTTAGAAGATGGTATAACTCTTCCACTAGCTTTTACTCTCTCATCAATCTTTGCAAAATATGCCCAAACCAAAAGCCAACTAAAAGCTATAAGAGATACATAGAGTATAACTCTTGGAGTCCTAGCTGGTTTTTGCAAAATCGCTGAACTCAAGCTTGATGCAAACTCAAGTTCATCATCTGTAATTTTTTCTCTATTTTTTTTCTTAAAAAGAGCCATTATTTGCCCCCTTTTAACTTTTTGATAACTTCATTTTTAGATCCATCAAGTATCTTTTTAGAGTTATGCATAACTATCACTCTGTCTGCATTTTCTAAAAGAGAGTTTTTATGAGTTATAAGGATTAGTGTTTTATCTTTTAACTCTCTTTTTACATTTGCCATCACTTTAGCCTCTGTCTGGCTATCCATCATGCTAGTTGGTTCATCAAAGAGTGTTATAGGTGAATCCACAAGAAGTGATCTTGCTATAGAGATAGATTGTCTCTGACCTCCACTAAGTCCAGTTCCACCCTCTCCTACTTGCATCTCATATCCAAGAGGATGAATATCACTAAACTCATTTACACAAGCTATTTTACTAACTCTTATAATCTCTTTATCTTCAACATGAGGAGCTCTTACAACTAGGTTATCTTTTAGTGTACCTCTAAACAGAGTTATATCTTGAGCTACATAAGAGATATTTCGTCTTAGATCAGCTGGATTTATCTGCTTTATATCTATACCATCTATAAGTATATCTCCACTTGTTGGTTCATACAATCCTAAAAGAAGTTTTGCGATGGTACTTTTACCACTTCCTATTTTTCCAATAATCGCAACTTTCTCTCCTGGATTTATTTTAAAGCTTACATTATCAAGTGCTAATTTCTCCTCTCCAGGGTATGCAAAAGAGACATTTTTAAACTCTATCAAACCAGTAAAAGATGGTCTTTCAACAAACTTTTTACCATCTTCTCTCTCTGTTGGAAGTTTCATGATATTTTCTAAAGTGTTGTATGAAACTTTAGTTTGCTCCAAAGATGATAAAAGAGAGGTTATTTGAGAAAGTGGTGCTATAGCTCTTTGAGAAAGCATATTTATAGCTATTAAAGCTCCCATAGTCATAGTCTTATCTGAGATTTGATAAACACCATAGATAACAACTGCTATTGTATTTAGTTGTACAAAAAACTGTGTTATAAGTGGTATAGAAGCTGACATTACCTTTGTTTTTATACTTTTGTTTGCTATCTCTCCAGTTGCCTCTTCCCAGTTCCACTGACTTCTTCCATGATAGTTCATAGTTTTTATAGTCTCTAGGTTTACTAGTGATTCTATAAGGATTGAGTTTTTATTGGCACTTGCTTCGTTTGTCTCTTCGATTGATCGATAAAGTGGTTTTCTAACAATCAAAACATAAGTTGTAACGATAGCTGCTATAGTTAAAGGTATAAAAACGATATCTCCACCTAAAAAGTAGATAACACTCAAAAATATAACTGAAAATGGTACATCTATAAAAGCAACCATTGTAGAGGTTGTAAAGAAGTTTTTTAAGTGATCAAACTCTTTTATATTGTTAGCAAATGAACCAACAGAACTTGGTCTTACATTCATCTTTATATCAAGCACTTTTTCAAAGATTTTACTAGACATAATCACATCATTTTTCTTTGAAGCTAATTCTAAAAAGTATGTACGAGTAAGCTTCATGACCATATCTAAAAGATACATAACTCCTATACCGGTAGCTAATACC
>JALVVR010000019.1 GCA_027023305.1 Campylobacterales bacterium
AAAGGTAACAAATCGAAACTTTTAGAAGAATGTGAAGAATTTTTAGCACTAAATTTAGCTAAAAAGTAAAGTTTTTTTGTATAATAAATCCATAAGTTTAATTTTATTATATAGAAAGGTAGATTATGGGTAGTAAAAGTATATTGATACTTGGTGTTGTTGTAGTATTTTTGATAAATGTATTAGCAGTACATGATTATGTAAACAATAACTACTACTCTACTAAATCAAAACCAAAACTTAAACCTATAGTTTTGAAACAAAACAAGTCAGAACAAAAAAAGACACCACAACCTGTAGAAAATAAAAAACATATAGGTAACCTTTCTGATTATAAAGCTATCTACAAATCAAACCTCAACAAAGAGTATGAGTCCACAAAAGATATGTTATCAAAAAAAGATGATACAAAGCAACCTAAAAAAGATATGATACCAAAATCCAAAGAAAATATGAACTCTCTAATAACGATAGATTTTAATATAGAACAAAAATATGAGAATAATTCACCAGTTATAAAAAAACTATTAGATAAATTTGATAAAAATAAAAAAATTGTTATAGAGATATTTCAATATAGCTCAAAGATTCAAGATTATTTAAAAGAGATAAAAACAGACTTAGTTGAAAGAGGTGTTGATATAGATGATATATTGACTATATACAAAAAAAATAAAAATAAAAAAAATAAAATAAAATTACTACTAGTAAAAAAGGATTAAAAATGTATCAAATCATAACTCAAATTGTTATATATATCACTATCGCTGCCATCGTTGGCTTTATCATAGGTTGGATGTTTTCAAAGTTTTCTAACAAAGAGAAAAATGAAAGTATAGAAAATATACTTAATGATGAAATAGCTATTGTAAAATCTAAAAAAAATGAGCTTGAAGAAGAACTTATAACCAAATCAAGTGACTATATGAAGTTAGTTGATTCTAACAATGACCTAAAGAAAAAATTCTTATCTTTAGAGATGGATTATGAAGACTTACTTAAAAATCATCAAGATATAAAAGATAATAACATAGATGATACATATATACAAAAACTTGAAAATGAAAAGTTTACTCTATCTAAAGAAAATAAAGATATAAAATCTAAATTAGAAGAAAAAGTAAAAACAATAGACTCACTAAAAACAGAAAATTATTCACTTCAAGCAAAGATAAAAGAGTTAAATCTAAAAAAAGAGGAAGAGAAAAAATCAAATATACTATCTTTATCAACACTTCAAAACAAGATATCTAACTTAAATAAAAACTTAGAGGTTTTAGAAAATGAAAAAGCTAGATTGAACAAAAGAGTTGTAGACTTGGAAAATGAAAACAATAACTCAAGTTCAAAAGTAACAACACTTCAAAGTAAAGTGACTGATATAAATCCAAATGAATTAAATATGCTTAAAAATGAACTTTCGCTTCTTAAAAGTACTAACGAATCACTAAAAAAACAGTTAGAAAAAGCAACATCAACAAATGCTAACTCAGATGAATTAGCATCTAAGATAAATAACTTAGAAGAAACAAATAAAGTACTAATCCAAAAAGTAGAGTACCTTAAAGAGTTAGAAAAAAGACAAGATAAGTTGATAGAACTACTAACAAAACTAAAAGAGGAAAACAATACTCTAAAACAATCTAGCAAAAGTTCCGAAGAGAGCAGTAAACTAAGAGATATAAATGAAAATATAATCAAAAAGTTATCTACCCTTGAAAAAGAAAACTCACAGTTAAAAGAAAAACTAGAAAACAGTATAAAAGAAAAATCAAGACTATCTGTAAATATAGATAAGATAGAAGAAAAACTAAGCAATAAAAAGATAGATAAACTAAACTCAAAACTAGATGAAGCTTTTTCTAAAAACAAACAACTCATAGAAAATCTTTCTCTTTTACAAGATGAAAATATAAGACTTAAAAAAGCTGTTAAAGAGAGTAAAGATGATACAAAGAAAGAGGAAAAAAGTGTAGTTAAAGATATATTTAGTGAGATAAATGCACTTAAAAGTGAACTTCAAGAACTTCAAAAGATAAAAAGTGAAGATTGTATTTCAAAACAACAACTTATAGATGTTGATAACCAACTTCATGTAATGGATAGAGATAAAATCCTATCTTTTAAAATAGACGATAGCTACTTTTCAAAAGATTCTAACTAGTAGGTTTAAAAAAACCTACTAGAAGTGCTACAAAACTAACTACACTTATCCCCAAAACAAATCCAAAGATATCCAGCATTTGATGTTTATTTAGATACAAAAAAGAGAGTATCAAGAACAGATATGAAAACAATCTATAAGGAGAGATAACAGCAAAAAAACTTTTTTTCAGATTTACAGCACTACTTTTAAATCCTTTAATCTTCTTTTTTTCCTCTTTTACAACCTCTTTAAAATCTCTCTCTTCCTCTTCTTCACTCTCATCATATAGTTCAAACTTGTCATCTATCTCGTCTAGTTCATCTCTCTCCTCTTTAGGTATATCACCTATAGCTATCTTTCTCTCAACCATCTTTTTATAACCATAGTATGAAGAGAGAGTTACTAAAAGTGAAGAGATAAATCCAAGTTGAGAACTTACTAAAAAGTTATAACCCTTAAAAACTCCACCGGCAACTAAAAAACTATCAGCACTTGCAAAATAAAGAAGATATTTTTTAATACTCATCTTCATCGTCATCTTGTTGTTTTTGGGGGTCATAAGAGTATTTTGGATCATCTTTTAGTTTATCTAACTCTTTTTTTTGTTTTAGATATGCTTTTCTAACATTTAAAAAAGCTCCAGCAATTCCCCAAAAAACTCCAAGCCACAAAAGCCAATCAACCCCAAAATACTTTTTCATCAAAAGCCCTGCCCCAACTCCTAAAAGTACAGCAACAACTATTGATATACCTAAAGAAAGTTGCTCAGCACCCTCTATGATTTTCCCATATTTAGGTTTGTTATTTTCACTCATGATAAATCTTTTAAAACTTTTTTAGCTTTTTTGATAACTTTATCTATAATCTTTTCATCCATCGAAGTGCATATAAATCCAGTCTCATACTGACTACAAGCTAGATATACACCCTCTTTTAACATACCTTGGAAAAAAGAAGCAAAAAGTTTTGCATCACTACTTTGTGCATCATCAAAGTTTTTTACTTTTTTTGAGTTAAAGAAAAAGCCAAACATACTTCCTCTTACATCTGTCTGTATAGCTATACCAGCTTCTTTAGCTCCCTCTTCAAATCCACTCATAAGTCTTTTTGCTAAAGTTTCTAATCTTTTATAAACACTCTCATCTTCTATGAGCATATTTAAACTCTTAAGTCCAGCACTCATAGCAACTGGGTTTCCACTCAAAGTTCCAGCTTGATATATATCTCCCTCTGGACTTAGTCTATCCATGATTTCAGTTCTACTACCAAAAGCTCCAACTGGCATACCACCACCGATAACTTTTCCAAAAGTGATTATATCAGCCTCAACTCCAACAATCCCACTTGCCCCTTTTAAACTAGCTCTAAATCCACTCATAACTTCATCAAAAATTAAGAGAGTTCCATTTTCTTCACATAAACTTTTAAGCTCTTTCAAAAACTCTTTATCAGCAGGAACTAATCCCATGTTTCCAGCTATTGGTTCTATTATTACACAAGCTATATCTTTTGAATCTGCAAAACATTTTTTAACACTCTCAATGTTATTATATTTTGCTAATAAAGTATGCTTTGTAAAATCACTTGGAACTCCAGGAGAACTAGGAGTTCCAAAAGTAACTGCCCCACTTCCTGCACTTACAAGCAAAGAATCACTATGTCCATGATAACATCCCTCAAACTTTACTATATCATCCCTGCCAGTAAATCCACGAGCCAATCTTATGGCACTCATCACAGCCTCAGTACCACTACTAACAAATCTTACTTTGTCTATATTTGGAAAAAGATTTACTATTTTTTTAGCTAACTTTGTCTCTACTTTTGTAGGAGCTCCAAAACTTAGTCCATTTTTTACAGCTTTTTTAACTGCTTTTTCGATTTTTTTATTTGCATGACCGTGGATCAGTGGTCCCCAACTTTGAACGAAGTCTATATATCTGTTTCCATCTATATCCTCTAAATAAGCACCTTTTGCTTTTTTGATAAAAATTGGAGTTCCACCAACACTTCCAAATGCTCTAACAGGAGAATCAACTCCACCAGGAATAACCTCTCTTGCTTTTTCAAACTCTTTTTGACTATTTTTTAGTTTCATTATTTTCCTTAAGATTTTTAGTATTATTTATATCAACTTTTTTTACTTTAGTTATATTTTCATCTAACTTTTTAACAGGTTTTTTAGCACCAAACTTCGTGATATAAAAGTAAATATATGCCAACTCTTTATCAGTTAGGTAGTAAGTAGGCATATAACTTCTCTTCTTTTCAAAAGCTTTTAAAAATTGAAGCATTTTTATACTATTTATAGTTGGGGCTTCTATATCCCTAAGCTTTTTCTTTCCATCAAGCTCTATAACATAAGCACTTAGGATATCACCCTCACCTTTTTCTCCATGACACTGAGCACATGAGATTCCTCTTGGGTTATGATAAAGTTTTTTTGCATACTCATCATTTGATAAAAAACCATCTTCTGCACCTAAAGTTACTAAAACAAAAAACAAACTAAACAAAAACTTCATGATATAACCTTAATTAATCTATTATAGATATAATATCCAAAATTCTTTAAAGGTATTTTTATGAAACTTATAGATGGAAAAACGATATCAGACAAGATAAAATCAAACTTGGTTGATGAAGTAAAAAAGCTAAAAGCAAGTGGTATCACACCAGGACTTGCAGTACTCTTAGTTGGAGATGACCCAGCTAGTCACACTTATGTAAAGATGAAAGAGAGCTCTTGTGAAAAGACAGGTATTTACTCTATCGTACACAAAATGCCCTCAGATATATCACAAGAAAAAATCATAGAAACCATAGAGATGATGAACAAGAATCCAAACATAGATGGAATCTTGGTTCAATTACCTCTACCAAAGCATATAGACACTGACCTTATACTACAAACCATAGACCCTAAAAAAGATGTAGATGGTTTTCATCCTTACAATGTAGGGAAACTTACACTAGGACTTGATGGATTTGTTCCTTGTACTCCACTTGGAGTGATGGAAATGCTAAAAGAGTATGATATAAATCCAAAAGGACTTGATGTATGTGTGGTAGGAGCTAGTAATATAGTTGGAAAGCCTATGCATGATTTACTTTTAAATGAGTTTGCAACCGTTGATATATGTCATATCTTTACAAAAGATTTAAAAGAACATACAAAAAGAGCTGACATGGTTATAGTAGGAGTTGGTAAACCAAACCTTATCACAGATGATATGATAAAAGATGGAGCAATAGTTATAGATATAGGTATAAACAAACTAGATAGTGGCAAACTTGTTGGAGATGTGGATTTTGAAAATGTTTCTAAAAAATGCTCATTCATCACACCAGTTCCAGGAGGAGTAGGACCTATGACAATAGCTATGCTTCTAAAAAATACAGTAAAAGCTGCAAATCAAAGGAAAACAGATGATTAAAAAACTAAAAGATTTTTCAAACTCATGGACTGGAACTGTTATCATTGTTTTAATGATTATATTTTTTGTAGCACAAGCTTTTGTAATTCCTAGTGGAAGTATGAAAAGAACACTTTTGATAGGTGATCACCTTTTTGTTAAAAAGTTTGCTTATGGTATTCCAACTCCAACTATACCTTGGCTTGAACTAAAAGTTTTACCTGACTTTAATCATAATGGACACTTGATAGAAGGCAAAAGACCTAAAAGAGGTGATATAGTAGTTTTCAAATACCCAAAAAATACAAAAATGCACTTTGTAAAAAGATGTATAGGAGTTGGAGGAGATACTATCATGTTAAGAGATAAAGTTTTGTATCTACTTCCACATGAGGGAAATGAATATGTCAAGAAAAACTATAAAAAAGAAAATTATGTGCAGATAAATGGCAGACTTTGGCTCATAAATCCTTATAGACTAAAATTCCCAGGTGTTCAAAATGACCCAAC
The DNA here is from genome assembly GCA_027023305.1 of Campylobacterales bacterium. Lineage (GTDB taxonomy): Bacteria > Campylobacterota > Campylobacteria > Campylobacterales > QNZT01 > SZUA-1377. Next base: position 6,073 of record JALVVR010000019.1, read on the forward strand.
TATTGTTGACAATGGAATGTATCCTGAACAACTCTTTAATTTTCCACCAACTCTAGTAGAAAAAGACCACTATTTTATGATGGGAGACAATCGTGACCACTCAAATGATAGTAGATTTTGGGGGCAAGTTCCTTACTCACTAGTTGAGGGAACTCCTTGGTTTATCTACTTCTCTTGGGATAAAAACTATCATATAAGATGGAACAGAATAGGAGCTTTTATAAAAGATTTAGAACTTGATAAAAGTTATATAGATTTAAATGTGAGTCTTGGCAGTGTACATAGTTAAGATTTTAGATATAGGAGCTATCATACTAGCTCTTTATATTGCCATCATAGGTCATGAGATTATGCATGGTCGAATGGCATATAGATATGGTGATGCAACTGCTAAAGAGCAAGGTAGATTTAGTATAAATCCTATAAAACATATAGATTTAGTTGGTACTATTATCTTGCCTACTCTTTTATATCTCTCTCATGCAGGTTTTATGTTTGGCTGGGCAAAACCAGTTCCTGTTAATATGCAAAAAGTTACAAACAACGGTGGCTATTTTGCTGGACTACAGGTAAGTTTAGCAGGGATTTATTTTAATTTTTCTGTAGCTTTTATTTCTTGGATAGTACTAAAAAGTTTTACATTTCAACAATACTCCTTACCTGATGATTTTCTACATTATATTTTGATTTATAACATAGTTTTAGGTATTTTTAACCTTTTTCCTATACCTCCACTTGATGGCTCAAAAGCTCTTATGTTTATACTTTTGATGCTAGGACTTTACAAACCAGCAAAACTGATAGAGAAGTATCAACAATATGGTATGATACTTTTGATGGTTGTTATAGCCACTCCCATAGGAAATTATATATTTGCTCCTATAAACTATGTTATAAGATATGTTTTATCACTTTAGGTAACAACTACTTTAAATAACTCCTTTTTCATAAAAAATTGTACTAAAAAGGTTAAACTTTTTTGTACAATACAATAAAATAAAAAAGGTTGTTTCATGAATTATCAAGTTTTAGAAAATTTTTTAAAAAACAAAGTTAGACAAGGTGATGTATATGTTCCATCAGCTATATTTTTTCTTTTAAAAAGTAATGGTGAAGCTACGATTGAACAAATCTCAAAACTTATCTATATTTTTGAAAACAAACATGATTTAGATAAGTACAAAATGCTAGTAGAAAACTTTGTCATTGTCATGCTAAACGATTATTCACTTATAAGAAAAAAAGACAACACTATAAAACTAAACACATGGCCAATAAGTAAAGAAGAGATAGACTCTCTTATCCATCTAACATACAAAATCTCAAATGGATTTTTTAGAAACTTAGACTCTAAAAAGGCAGCCTAAACTACCTCTTTAAACTTATAATCAGTATCAACTAGAGCTTGTTTTATCTCTTTTTGATGCTCTTTATTTTTAGTCTCCAAAGACAAGGTTACATTTGCATCTCCAAATGAGAGAGTTGTAGAGATTCTGTCATAATCAATCTGAGTGATATTTGCATCAAGTCCTTGTAAAATCTCTGTAAGTCTCATCAAACTTCCAGGTTTATCAACCAAAGTTACTACTAACTTTAACTTTTTGTATGATTTTATCATACCTTTTTCTATGATGACTGAAAGCATCTGCACATCTATATTTCCACCACTTAAAACACAAGCTATATTTGAATTTTTCTTATATAAAAATTTCTTATGCAAAAGAGCAGCTACTCCAACTGCCCCTCCACCCTCAACTACAAGCTTTTGTTTTTCAAGTAGATAAAGTATAGCATTTGCAATCTCTTCATCTTCCACTTCTACTATCTCATCTACCACTTCTAAAATATATCTAAAATTTTTATCATTTACATCTCTAACTGCTATACCATCTGCTATCGTTTTTACACTCAAAGAATCTATCGCTTTTTTAGCTTCAAAGGAAGTTTTCATAGCATTTGCACCACTAGCAACTACACCTATCACTTTTGTTTCTGGACTAAGTTGCTTTATAGCCGAACCTATACCACTAATAAGTCCACCACCACCAATAGGTACTACAATATAATCCAAACTCTCACACTCTTCCAAAATCTCCAAAGCCACAGTTCCCTGCCCCTCTATAACTTTATCATCAGCAAAAGGATGGATAAAAGTTAAATCATTCTCTTTGGCATACTTTAGTGCATACTCGTATGCTTCATCATAGTTTCCACCCTTTAAGATAACATTTGCACCTAGATTTTTAGTATTTTCAACCTTTAAAAGAGGAGTTGTTTCTGGCATGATGATAGTTGCAGGTATTCCAAACTCTTTTGCACTGTAAGCAACTCCTTGAGCATGATTTCCAGCACTTGCAGCTATAACTCCTTTTTTTCTCTCTTCACACTTAAGTGAAGAGATTTTATTATATGCACCTCTTATCTTGTAAGCACCCGTTAGTTGTAAGTTCTCTTTTTTTAAAAAGATATTTGCCCCACACTTAGATGATAAAAGTGGTGCTTTTGCAAAAGGAGTCTTTATAACAACATTTTTAACATTTTCTCTAGCTTTTTGGATTTTGCTTAGTTTTATCATCCAAAAATCCCTCTATGTTCAACCATAGTGCATTTATTTTGAACAAACTTATATCCTAAACTTTTTGCTTCCTCACCAACTTCATTATTTACAATTCCCTCTTGAAGCCAAAGAACTTTTATATCATCTCTACTTTTCATCACTTCAAGCATATCTTTTGCAACAACTGCTTTTCTAAACATATCTATCATGTCTATCTCAAAAGGAACTTCTTTTAAACTTCTATACACCTTTTCACCTAGTATCTCATCCTCTTTAGGATATATAGGCACTACTTTGTAACCAACACTCTTTAAATACTTTGCTACTCTATGACTTGGCTTACTCTCATCAGGTGAAAGCCCAGGTATTGCTATGACTTTCACACTCTTTAAAATCTTTTTTATCTCATCACTTGGTTCATTTACTCTTGGAAATTCACACTCCATTTTTTGCTCCTTTATTTAAACCACTTTTTAACTCTATCAACAAGCTCATCAAATTTACTTTCATGAGGTGTACTCTCACAACCAAAACTCTCTCCAAGTTTTTCTAAAAGCTCTTTTTGCTCATCAGTTAGTTTTTTTGGATATATAATTTTGATCTGTACTATTTGATCTCCTCTTCCTCGCCCATGAACATCATCTATACCTTCACCTTTTAAGATAAACTGTTTTTTATCCTCAACAGAAGGTGGGATTTTTATCTCTTTTTCACCTCTTAAAGTTGAAACTTTTATATTTCCTCCTAAAATAGCTTTTGTAAAAAAGATAGGAACTTCGATATATACATTTTGCTCATCTCTTACAAAATGCTCATCATCTTTAGTTAACACTACAACATAAAGATCCCCTCTTCTAGCATTTAGTACATTTCCTTTACCACCAACTCTAATACGATTTCCATGGTTTATTCCAGCTGGGATTTTTACAGTTGTAGTCTCAGTTTTAGTTTCATAACCTTCACCGTCACAAGATTTACATCTGTTTTTAACTATGCTTCCACTTCCCTCGCATCTTTCACATGTTTGAGAAAATGTCATAAAACCTTGTCTATAGTAAGCCTCTCCTCGTCCACTGCAATCTGGACAAACTTCTTTCTCACCATTTTCATCACCACTTCCACTGCATTTTTCACAAGTTGTAAAGTACTCATAAGTTATATCTTTTTCACATCCAAAAACAGCTTCATAAAACTCTAACTCTATCTGTGTTTGTGTATCAAGTGCATACTTTTGGCTACTTCTTCTTCCACCAAAGCCACCTCCTCCAAATCCACCACCAAAAAATGACTCAAATATAGAGTTTAAGTCACTCATATTCATATCACCAAAACCACTAAAACCGTTGTTTTCTAAACCTTCATGACCATATCTATCATAAGTAGCTCTTTTTTGTTCATCACTTAAAACTTGGTATGCTTCATTTACAAGTTTAAACTTTTCCTCTGCCTCTTTATCACCTTGATTTCTATCTGGATGATACTTCATCGCTAACTTTCTATAAGCCTTTTTGATTTCATTTCCATTTGCATCTTTGCTGATTTCCAACAACTCATAATAGTCAACTTTCAACGACATTGTATATCTCTCCTAATAACTTGTATTATATGATTTTTGTGATATTATCTAAGCTACCCTTAAGCTTATAAAAATTTTAGATTTTTTTTAAATTTTAATAAAAAATATTTTCTAATTGACGATATGCATTTAGAAGCAAAATAAAAAGGTTTAAAAGTGCAAAATAAAGATTTACAGGAAATTACAGATGCTGTATTAAAAGAGTTAAAAAACTTTGAGATAGTAACACCTGAACTTTTTAACAATGTATATGTAAAGAAGATAAAAGAGTTAGACTTGTTAGATCAAGTAAAAATAGATGAAATTTCAAGTGATGACATACTAAAAAAATACTATGAACTGCAAGAACAAACAAAAGAAAATGTTAAAATGTTAGATGAAAATGCTAAAAAAGCAAAAGAAGCTATAAAAAATAAAGATGACTCTCTACTAAATGAAGTAAACTCTAAGATGGAGTCATTGCTTGAAAAAATCTCAAAACTCCAAGAGCAAGTCTATCTTGATGAACTTACAAAATCATACAACAGAAAATACCTTTTTGAAGAAGTTTTAAAAAATGATTACTTTAAAAAAGATGGTGTTATAACCTTTATAGACCTTGATAAATTTAAGTATATAAATGATAACTTTGGTCATATTGTAGGAGATAAAGTTCTTTCAATGGTAACAAATCTTCTAAAAGAGCTTGAAAATAGTACTGTTATAAGATATGGAGGAGATGAGTTTATCGTCGTATCATCTCTATCAAAAGATAAAGTAGTAGCATTTTTTGAAGAAACTGTAAATAAACTATCAAGAAAAAGCTTTAAACATAAAGATGACAAATTTAAAGTTGGATTTAGTTTTGGAGTGGAAGAATTTAAAAAAGATGACAGTTTTTCTGCTATTGTTGAAAAAGTTGATAAACATATGTATCAACAAAAAAAGCTTAAAAAACTAAAAGAGGGAAAAGTCTTAGAGACTGCTTAACTTTAACCTTTATTGGATAAAATCCTCAAAAACTTATAGAGGATTATCATGCGTAAAAAAGAAGTAAAAAAAGTAGTTTTAGCTTATAGTGGTGGGCTAGATACTTCAATCATACTAAAATGGCTACAAGATGAATACAACTGCGAAGTTGTAACATTTACTGCAGATGTAGGTCAAGGTGAAGAGTTAGAGCCTGCAAGAAAAAAAGCCCTAGAGCTTGGAATCAAACCAGAAAATATCTTTATCGAAGACTTAAGAGAAGAGTTTGTAAGAGATTTTGTTTTTCCTATGTTTAGAGCAAATGCTATATATGAGGGTGAGTATCTTCTTGGAACGTCTATCGCTAGACCACTTATCGCAAAAAAACAAGTAGAGATAGCAAACAAAGTAGGAGCTGATGGTGTTTGTCATGGTGCAACTGGAAAAGGAAATGACCAAGTAAGATTTGAGATAGGATACCTTAGCCAAGACCCTAGTCTTACTATCATAGCACCTTGGAGAGAGTGGGATTTAAACTCAAGAGAGAAACTTTTAGCTTATGCAAAGAATCACGGAATCCAAATAGAGCAAAAAAAAGGAAAATCCCCATATTCTATGGATGCAAACTTGCTTCATATCTCTTATGAGGGACTTATCCTAGAAGACCCTAACCGAGAACCAGAAGAAAGTATGTGGAGATGGTCAGTTAGCCCAGAAAATGCACCAGATACTCCACAGTACATAGAGATAGAGTATAAAAACGGAGACCCAATAGCAGTTAACGGTGAAAAACTTTCTCCTGCCGAACTTCTTACAAAACTAAATGCCCTTGGAAACAAACACGGTATAGGAAGAATAGATATAGTCGAAAACAGATATGTAGGTATGAAAGCTAGAGGATGTTATGAAACTCCAGGTGGAACTATCATGCTAAAAGCTCACAGAGCTATAGAATCTATAACACTTGATCGTGAAGCTGCACACTTAAAAGATGAGTTGATGCCTCGATTCGCAAAACTTATCTATAACGGTTTTTGGTTTTCACCTGAGCGAGAGATGCTACAAGCTGCCATAGACAAATCACAGGAAAATGTAAATGGAGTAGTAAAACTAAAACTTTACAAAGGAAATGTCATGGTAGTAGGTAGAAAATCTCCAAACTCACTATTTAGTGAAGAGTTTTCTACTTTTGAAGAGGATGAAGTATATAACCAAAAAGATGCAGAAGGTTTTATAAAACTAAATGCCCTAAGATTTATCATAAACAAAAGTAAAAGCTAGTATTTATGGCTATAAAAGAGGTAGTTTATAAAGGTGAAAGTTTTGCTATAAACTATGAGATAAAAAACCCTAACCAAAAAGAGTCAATCCTCTTTTTACATGGTTGGGGAAGTAACAAGGAGGTTAGCAAATCTGCTTTTTTTAACCTCTTTAAAACTTACAAACATATCTACATAGATATGCCAGGATTTGGGAAAAGTAAAAATGAAAACCAAATCCTAACGACTCATGATTACTACCTCATAACAGAAGAATTTTTAAAAATACTAAATACTACACCAAAGATAATAGCTGGACACTCATTTGGTGGAAAAGTAGCTACTCTTTTAAAACCTGAACTTTTAGTGCTCTTAAGTTCAGCTGGAATTGTCCCTCAAAAATCTTTTAAAGTAAGAGCAAAGATAAAACTATTTAAACTTTTAAAACTATTTGGACTTGGTGGTTTTTATAAACTATTTGCTTCCAAAGATGTAGATAACATGAGTCAAAACATGTATGAAACTTTTAAAAATGTAGTTGATGAAAAATTTGACGATATTTTTAAAAGTTATGATGGTAAGGCTCTTCTTTTTTGGGGAAAAGAGGACAAGGCAACTCCACTAAAAAGTGGAGAGATTATGTACTCATATATAAAACAAAGTCAGTTTTTCCCACTTGATGGAGATCACTACTTCTTTTTAAAACCACAAAATGCAAAATTTATAGAGGAAACGATAGATGGATTATTTTAAAGTATTTGAGTTTTTTTCACAGATTTTACTAGTTTTAACTCTTGGTTACTATCTTATCACCCTACTTCAATGGTACAACTATAAGTTAGAAAGAGTTATAAAAAATCATAAAAAAATCTCTTGGCATTTTTTATATTTCATCTTGCCATTAGTAGCTTACTACTTAAGTGGAAAATACTTTTGGATATACTTTTATTTTGGACTACTCCCAGCTCTTTATCTTTGGTACAAAAAACTAGATAAACCTCTAGTCTTTACAAAGAGAGTAAAAAACTTCTTTTTGATACTTCTGTTTTTAGCGATTGTTTTTGATACTATTTGCTTAGTAAAATTTCACTGCAAAATCTTCCCAACTCTTATAACTTTAATCTTAACGATACTTATCTCAAACGGTATCCAAAAGATGATATTTAACTCATATAAAAAAGAAGCTATAAAAAAGTTAAAAGAGATAAATCCAACTATTATAGCAATCACAGCAAGTTATGGAAAAACAAGTATAAAAAACTTTCTTTTTCAAATCCTTAAAAAAGAGTTTATCTCATACAAAACTCCAAGAAGTGTAAACACCCTTGCAGGACTTATACAAGATGTTAACAATGACTTACCAAAAAACTGCGAGATTTACATAGCAGAAGCTGGAGCTAGAGAAAGGGGAGATATAGATGAGATTGCAAGATTTTTAAATCACAAAATAGGAGTTGTAGGTAGTATTGGTCCTGCACATATTGAGTACTTTAAAACTCTTGACAACATAAGAGATACAAAGATGGAAATCCTAAATTCTAAAAGTCTTGAAAAAGCTTTTGTACATACAAGTGCAAATGTAAATCCAAAAGATGATAAAAGAGTAGAAATTTTTGGAGATGATACAAAACTTATATCATCAAATCTTGATGGAATAACTTTTGGCATAAATCTAAATAACAAAGAAGAAGAGTTTTTTGCACCAATTCTTGGCTCTTTCAACACCATAAATCTAACAGCTGCTATCAAAGTAGCCAATTACTTAAAAATGGATGTAGAAAAGATAAAAAAAGCTCTTTTAACTCTTCCTCAAGTAGAACATAGATTACAAAAGATAGAAGCTGGAGGAAAACTTATCATAGATGATAGTTTTAACGGAAACTTTGA
>JALVVR010000020.1 GCA_027023305.1 Campylobacterales bacterium
TTTTTTATCACTTCGACTATCGAAAAATCAACTACTTTTATGTCTAACTCTTCAAAGATTTTGATAAGTTTATTTTTATCAAATCCAAAGTGATGTACTCCATCATTGCCTCTTTCATGAAATGTACCATCTTCACTTAAAAGGTCACTTATAGCTATATATCCAGCACTTTTAAGTGAGTTTTTTAGCTTTTTTAAAAACTCTTTTGTATCTTTTATGTGGTGCATTGTCATGGAGCTTACTACTAAATCATAACTATTTTTAGGAAGTTGTTCTTTTTCTATATCTAAAAGAAGAGTTTGAATGTTGTTTATATTTGCTGACTGTGCTTTTTTTTCTAGCTCACTAAGCATACCTTTTGAGTTATCAACTGCAGTAACACTTTTTGCATCTTCAAAAAGATCAAAAGTAACAAGTCCAGTTCCAGCTCCAAAGTCACAAATATCAAAATCTTTTATGTTTACTACTTCTTTTAACTTTTTAGCTACTGCTTTTGCGATTTTTACTCTTCTTGGATTTAAATCCCACTCTTTTGCTAAGTTGTTAAATCTACTCAAACTATCTTCCTTAACTTTTTGTAATAATAGTAACCAAAAAGGATAAATAAAACTCCTAAACTAAATATGATAGATTGAAGAGATAAACCTTTTTGATAGAGGTATCCACTTAAATAGCTCACTGTTATTCCTACACTCATGAAAACTGTATCGTTATAGGCGACTACTCTTCCTAGAAACTCTTTTTTTGTTTTTGTTTGCAAAATCGTGTAAGTATATGACCATAAAGTTGTAGTTAAAATTCCAAGTGCTAACATCCAAATAAGTGAGAGATAAAAGTTATCTTTTAAAAAGCTCCATAGTATGATTAAAATACCTTGAAGAAATAAAAATAGATGTAAGTTTTGTTTGTTAATAAGACGACTAACAAAAAATGGTCCTATCATGAGAGCAAAGGCTCTAGTTCCAGTTAAAAAGCCTATGGCTAGTGGGATAGCTATGATGTTTTTATAGTTAATATCTGTTAAAAGATTTATGATAGTGTCAAAGCTTGTTAGGGCAACTGATGAGTGGAGAAGCATAAGTTTTAAAAGTAGAGGATTTTTCTTTAAATATCTAAATCCTCCTATTATAAGGTGGCTTAGTTTTCTTTTCCTTTTTTGTTTTAGTTTTAACTTTATCGTTAGAAAGAGTGAAATAGCTACTATAAAGAGTAGTATATCTATCTTTATAGTGTTATAAATACCGAAGTAGTTTACAACTATACCTCCTAAGCTCATGCCTATCGCATAAGTTGAAGACCAGATTATGGAGTGGAGTTCATTGATGGTTTTTAGTTCATTTTCGTCTTTTGCTATTTTGGGAAATAGGCTCATTTGGGATGTGAAAAACAAAAATGCAAAGCTCATTCGAAAAATTATAAATATCATCAAAAGATATATTTGTGATGGATTTGTTATAGTTAAAAAAAGAGTAGTAAAAAGCATTTCTAAGATTAGGCAGATTTTCATGAACCTTTGAAGGTTAAACTTGTCAACTAAGCTACCATTTATTACTCCAAAAAGTCCTGGGATTGAGAAAGAGGCTACTATAAGGGCATTTTGAATAGGGGTTGCATGAAAGTCTAATATAAGAGTATAGATAGCAACTGTTGTAAAAAATGAACCAAAATATACTAAAAGTTGGACAATACTAAGTCTTAAAAATATAGGATTTTTTAAAAGTTTTAGATACATTTAAAAAAGTTTCTTGTCTCTTCATCAATTTTAGTTATCTTCATATCTTTGCATAAAAAGACTAAAGTTACATCCATCGTAAATATTACTTTATCCTCTTTATATATGTCATGATGGAGTGAGAGTGAGGCTGATTTTATCTTTGTTACGATTGTTTTTATTTTTAACTCATCTCCTAAGGTTGATGGAGCTATAAAGTTACAGTTAAAGTTTTTTACTGCAAAGTGGCAACCATTTATAGTAGGGGATTTTCCATTTTTGAAAAAAAGTTCACTTCTTGCCATCTCACAAAAATCTATGTAGTTTGAGTGATAAACTATACCACCAAGGTCTGTGTGTTTATAATATATTGTGATTTTCATGATATAATCTTAGCAAAAATAGTTAAAGGGTTTAAATGATTGAGATTTTAAATGAAGTTGTTCTTTGGTGGCATTGGATGGTTTTTGGGTTAGTGTTACTTTTACTAGAGCTTTTGACAGGTACTTTTATGGTGCTGACTTTAGCAGTTGGTGCAATACTAGTTGGTGTGATTTCATTTTTTATGTTGATTAGTTTTAACAGTGAGCTTACTTTATGGATAGTATTTTCTTTGATTGGGGTGGCCATATGGTTTAAGTTTTTGAGGGATAAGTCTGTTAAAAAGAGTGGACAATCAAACTATCGATTAGATACTTTGGGCAGAGTTACAAAAGAGATAAAAACAAATCTAAGAGGAGAAGTGGTTTTTGATACTCCAGTGCTTGGCAATACTACTTGGGTTGCAACAAGTGATGAAGATATAGGTGAGGGTGAGAGAGTAGGGATAGTTGAAGTAAATGGACAACTTATAAAAGTGAGGAAAAACAATGGATAATCAAGTTTTAAATATACTGATAATTTTGGCAGTAGTTGTAGTAGTTACAATCATGAAGGGGATAAAAATAGTCCCACAAGGAGAGGAGTGGCTTGTAGAAAAGCTTGGAAAGTATAGCAGAGTTTTGCATCCAGGACTTAACTTGATTATTCCCTATATAGAGAGTGTTAGGCAGAGAGTTACAACTAGAGATATAATCTTAGATATTCCCCAACAAGAGGTTATCACAAAAGATAATGCTGTGATACTTACAAATGCAGTATCTTTTATCAGAGTTACAAATCCAGTCGATGCTATATATGGGATAGAAAACTTTAAAGTAGCTATCATAAATCTTGTCATGACAACTCTAAGATCGATAATAGGAGAGATGAAACTTGATGAAGCTTTATCAAACAGAGAGAGTATAAAAGCAAAACTAAAAGAGCAAATCATAGATGATGTTGCTGATTGGGGAGTTACTGTAAAGTCTGTTGAGATACAAGATATAAAACCAAGCCACTCTATGCAAGACTCTATGGAGAGACAAGCTGCTGCTGAGAGGGAGAGAAGAGCTGTTGAAACAACTGCTGAGGGTAAGAAAAATGCTATGATACTTGAAGCTGAGGGAAAACTTCAATCAGCAAAAAAAGAGGCAGAGGCTCAAGTGGCTTTAGCTGATGCATCTGCTCAGGCTATAGAGATGATAAGTGATAAGATAGCAGATAAAGAGCTTCCAGCTATGTTTTTACTTGGAGATAGATATGTAAA
>JALVVR010000021.1 GCA_027023305.1 Campylobacterales bacterium
AACATTGATATTTTTTAAATAACTTACCTTTTCCGAAGGTTGTCCCTCGTTTAGGTGAGGAGGATTATAATAGAGTATCGCTTAAATATGGCTTAATTCATAGGGAAATTTTGAAAGTTTTTTTAAAAAGTTTTTAAATCCCAAAATTTAGGGATTTAAAATTTATTTTATTTGTTCTTTATATAAATATTTGTGTTCCTCTGGCAAAGTATTGTAAACTTCTCTTGCTAAATCTTGGATTTCCCATAGTGCTGACTTATCACTTCTAAGATTTATAAAATTTTGAAGACTTCTAGCATTTATACTCCAAGTAAGTTCTGTTTTATAGCTTTCTGGAAGACAATATTTTGCTTTATCATTGCTAATACCTTTTTTAAGTATGACTCTTAAGTTTTCAAGTGATTTTATACTTGCTTCATCTACCTCATCAACTCCCGTATATACCAAATAGTTTTTCGCTCTCTCTTTATCATTTATAGTAAAAGCTTCTTCATTTTTTAACTCTTTTAGGGTGTATCTTGTTGATTTTACACTTAAACTTGCCATTCTATGTCTTGCTAATTCTTGTAGAAGTGCTCTACTTATGCCTAAAATATAAAAGTTATATGTAATATGCTCCAAAGTAGAAGAATGTTTAAACTTGTTTCCAACTCTATCTATCAGTTCTCTATCTTTTTCGCCACCATTATCGCTTTTATCAAAACTTTGCCAACAAGTTCTTATAGCATTTGAACATATTTGTAATGGTGTGTAATGGAGTAGTGTTACTTTCATAATAATAAGCCCTTTAATTTTTAGGGCTTATTATAATATTTTATTGTTTAAGTTGTAGAAGAGTATTTAGCATTTGGTCTGAAGTTGTAATAGTTTTTGAGTTTGCTTGAAATCCTCTTTGTATTACTATCAATTGAGTTAAGCTTCTACTTAAATCTACATTACTCATTTCAAGTGCACTTGATTGGATAAATCCTCTACCACCAGTTGCTGCTTGACCGATAACAGGATCTCCTGAGTTTGCTGTTTGAACAAAAAGATTTCCACCATCACTTTCTAATCCTATATTATTTGTAAATTTTGCCATAGATAGTTGAGCTAAACCAAAACTTCTACCATTTGTAAAACTTCCTATCAAAGTTCCTGTTTGATCTATCCTTATACCATCTAAATCTCCACCAGTAAATCCATCTTGACTAATTCCAGAAGTATTTGAAGGATTATCAAAACTTGTAAGTCCATCAAATTTATTAGGAGTTCCTAAATCTAGTTGTATAGTTTGATTTGGTGCAGAACCATTATTCGCTGTATAAGTAATACTTGTAGGAGTATATGTTGATAAAGCACCATCTGAACCATAACTAACACTTCCCTCTACTACATTTTTTACAGGACTTCCTCCTATACCTCCCGGTTCTGGTACACTTATCGTCATATGCCACTGTACACCAGTTTTAACTCCATTATTATCTTTTATATACTGCTCTTTTCTAAACTGAATTCTAACGGTATGTTTTGTTCCAAGTGAATCAAATATATCTATACTACTTGCATGTGTTGCTGCATTTATAGCTTGGGTTATCTTTATACCTGAACTTCCAGCTGTAAGTTCACCTGCTATTGATCTCATAGTCGTACTAAAAAGTGTATTTTCATCTGCTGTTGAGTCACTTATTCCCTCAACAGAAATATTTAAATCACTTGCTCCTCCACTATTATCTATCTGATATTTACCCTCTTTATTTACTGTTATTTTTGCACCTGAAGATACTTTTTGTGCAGCATCTTGCATACCCTTTCTCAAATCTTCCGTTGAGTTAAAATAATAAGTACCATCATTTGCATCTTTATTACCATCACCATCTGTATCTTTCCAACCTACCTTAGATGTATCCGTTGTAAATCTAAACTCTTTTATTCCTCCACCAAAATTTATTTTTACACCTTGTTCATCTTTTAAATTAAATGCTTTTCCTTCTGCATTAAATAAAACATCAAACTTATCTACTTTCTCTTCATCTTTTGTACCTGAATTACTAATACCATCTACACTATCAAGTGGTCTTATGATTGATTTATTTACTATTTCATCTCCACTATTAAGATTTGCTTTTATACTTAATACCGAAGTCTCTCTTGCAGGTGTAGTAAGACCTGGCGGGATACTTATATCTTGTATAGGGGCAGTATTATCTATATCTCCTGTTACTGGGTCTCTTAGCCATCCTTGAGAGATAAGTCCTTGGTTATTTACAAAGTTACCATTTGCATCAAAAACAAAATCTCCACTTCTTGTATATTTGTATGTTTTTCCACCATCTGGGCTTACTACAAAAAATCCATTTCCTTGAACTGCAAGGTCAGTATTTTTACTAGTGGTTTGGATTGAACCCTGTGAAAACATCTTTGTTACTGAACTTATCTCTGTTCCAAGCCCCACTTGCATAGGGTTTTTACCACCCATAGTTCCTTGTGGAGCTGTTGCTATCTTTGAAGTTTGGCTTAGTAGGTCTGAAAAATTTGCTCTACTGTACTTAAATCCATTTGTATTTACATTTGCGATATTGTTACCTTCAACATCCATCGCTATTTGGTGTGCATTTAGTCCGGTAACTCCAGACCATAGTGATCTCATCATTTTGCAATCCTTTATATTAAAGTTTATATTTTTAGAGTAGCAAGTACCGTTCCTACTTTTTTACCACTTAAAATAATTTGATTATTTTTTCATATTTATCGCATTTTGTATCATTTGATCACTTGTAGTTATACTTTTACTACTTGCATCAAATGCTTTTTGCATAACTATTAACTCTGTCATAGCTGTTGACATATCTACATTACTCATCTCTAAGTGTCTATTTGTTATAGATTGATTTAAGACATTTCCCTCTTTATCTCTGAAAAGAACTGCTTTACCACTGTTTGGTGTTTCCTGAAAATAGATTGGTGATGTTTGATTTAATCCTTGCTCATTCTGAAAGTTAAAAACCATCACTTTATAGATAGGAACACTTCTTCCATTGTCAAAAATAGCTTGTATATTTCCCAAACTATCCATACCATAATCAGTTAGATTTCCTGCAACATGACCATCTTTGACTATCTCTTTACCTTCTACATTACTGTTATATGAATAAAGTCCATCTCTACCACTAAAAGCAACTCCTTTTTTATAAGGTGTTCCAAAATCAAGTGATACATTTATATCATCATTTTTTACACTCTTTAAAGTACTTGATAAAAATGCTCCCGTTCCATCAAATGTCAAAACTCCATTTTGAGTATCTAATATATTTCCTTCTGTATCTTTTACAGTAGCTTCTGCATTCCAAAGTACATTTGTAGGACCTTGTGGAACTTGTTTTGTAAATTTTACATCAAGGATATTTTTTTCTCCACTTTTTGTAAAAAGTATGCTTCTGTATTTTGAGATATTTGCCTCTTCTACTTTTTGACCATTTGCATCTATTTTATATTTTGGTGTTGAGTTTAGATTTCCTTTTAGTTTTACAAATGTTGTTTGTTCTGCGGGAAGAGTTAATTTATCTGGAAGGACAATATCTGTTCTATTGTCAACATTTGATAATTTTATATCTCCAACTTTTTCATTTGTTATAACACCATTTGAAATATTATTTGCAAATTGTCCTTGGACATAGTTTCCAAAGTTATCTACCAAATTTCCACTACCATCCTTTTCAAAAGCTCCATTTCTTGTATAGTAAAACTTTCCATCCAAATCCTTAACTCCAAACATACCTTTGCCTGATATAGCCATATCATACTTTCCATCTGTTTTTTGTAAAGATCCACTTGACATAACTGCTGATGAAGTAAGTTGCATGCCACCTAACCCCACATCACTAACTGTAGGTTGATTGGTTTGATAATTTAGAGATTGAGAAAAAATAGTTGAAAACTCTGGATTTTTGTATTTGTATCCTGCTGTATTTATATTAGTAATATTATTTGCCCAAACATCCATACCAAATTGATGAGTTTTTACCCCACTTATACCGTTATAAAATGATCTGTTCATGATACTTTTCCTTAACTATTTTTTTCAAAAATCTCTTGAACTTTACTAAAATCAACAAAAGAATCATTTAACTTTAGATATGTTTTATTGTCTTCAAACTTAACTGATTGAATTTTATATGAACCAAAATCTGCATTGAGTGTTACTCCATCTGGATTTAGATATTTTGCTACTATTTTGTAATCCCCAGTTTTTGCTTTTTCTCCAGCATCACTGAGTCCCTTCCAAGTAAAGTTGTGCTTTCCTTTTGAAGTTTCATCTATATTCATAGTTTTTACAAGTCTGTTTTTATCATCATATATTTCTATCGTTCCACTTTTTACATCTTCTGCAAAGTCAAGTGCAAAACTAACAGGCTTCATAGAACCATCTTGATTTTTTGTAAGTTTTATAGAAGTATCAAGCTTTGCATACTTACCGATAGAGGCAACTGCAGCAAAGTTTTTATTTTGTTTAAAACTTGATGAAAGTTGTTCTAAGGCTTTATTTGTATTTTGTTGAGCTTCCAAACTTGCTAGTTGAGAAGTTTGTTCTAAAATCTTATCTGTATCCATAGGTGAAGTTGGATCTTGATACTGAAGTTGTGTTATGAGAAGTTTTAAAAAATCATCTTTACTTAAAACACTTTTAGGATTTAACCCTACTCCATCAAGTGATGCTCCACCTAGTGTATCTATACTATTTACTGCCATGTTTTCTCCTTATACATATAATAGTGGTGTTGTCATTTCAAAACTTTCTTCTTCACTAAAGTTTTCAAAGTCTTTTGAGTTTTGATTTTTGTTTTTACCATTTTGTTCATCTTTGTTTTTACCATTTTCATTAAAATTCATACTTAGTTCACTAAAGCCCATATTTACTAGTGAGTTTTTAAAATCAGACTGATTTTGTGAAAAAACTGATATGGTATTGTGATTTGAAGTAACTGTTATATGAAGATTATTTCCACGATTTATCATAGTTACATCAACATCACCTAAACCTTTTGGATTAAGTTGCATCTTTACTTTCATGAGAGGTGGTTTATAGCTTTCAACTTGCTCTTTAAAATCTTGGGCAAAAGTATTTAAAGTTCTTTTTGTGTCATGAGAAGGTAAAGCAGATTTTGTTGATAAAACTTTATGGGTTTGAGTTTGGTGAGTATTTTCTATTTTTTCTTCATTTGAAGATGTTTCTATCTCTTTTATTTTTGTATCTACCTCTTCTCCTTGTTGGTTTTGAACTTGGGTAAATTGTTGTTTTACATCTAAATTACTTTTAGATACTTTTACCTGTTTTTCTATAGGCTTAATCAAAGTATTTTTTATATTGTCTTCTTTAGTTTCTATACTTTTTTCATCTAAACTTATAGTTGTTTTTGTCTCTTCTTTTTTAGGTTGAGGTTTAGTTATAGTTTGTATAGCTTTTTCTAGAGTTACAACTTTTGGCTGTTGTATTATTTTAGTTTCCACTTGTTTAGTTGTAATTATATTTTCATCTGAGATATTTTTAGATTTGGTTTCCACCTTTACTTTATGATTTTTAACTTTTTTATCATCTATAGTTGATAAAACACTTTTTAAAGTATGAACTGTTGTTTTATCCTCTTTTAGTGTTTTTATCAGATTTTCTTTACTATTTTGAAGTTTGTTTTCTATCAGTTTAAAAACATCTGCACTCTTTATAGTTTGGATTGACTTTTGATCTGTTGGGTTTAATGCTAACTCTTCTTTGAAAAACTCAAAATTTTTTACTTTTATGTCATGCTTTTTTGCAATCTGAAGCAAGTCTTTTATATTTTTTGCATCTTTAAACTGAGCAACTATAGATTTATTTTGACAACACATTTTTAATTCTTTTGAATCAGTTTTAAAATCTTTTACATCAATATTGTTTTTTGTCATGAAGGATAGTTTCAAAAGGTCTTCTACTAAAACCTCCCCTATCTTTGAGCTTTCATCATCACTTTTTACTTTTAACTCCCCTTTTGAAAAGGGAGCGAGCATTTTATCAACTTTTTCAAAACTTTTTAAATCTTTTGGAGAATTTAAAAATTTTTTTAGCAAAAAATTTTTTGTTTTATCATCATCCATACCAGATAGTAGAGTTTTTAAAATATTTTCAAAAAAATCTCCATCACTATTTTCTTTAATATCTTTAATATCTTTTAGTAAAGATTTAATATCTTTTGTATTGACTTGTGTATCTAAGAGTGTTGTATTCATACAAAATCCTATTATTTTTTTCTATACTAAGCAGTAGCAAGATATGTTCCAATTAATTAAAAATATCTCCTAAAGCAAGTTTCGCTACAATGGGCAAAAATTACAATTATAGGATATATATACAGATGAAAGAGATACGAAATATAGCAGTTATAGCCCATGTTGATCATGGTAAAACTACACTAGTAGATGAGCTTTTAAAGCAATCAGGAACTTTTGATGAGCATAAAAAAGTAGATGAAAGAGTTATGGATAGTAATGACTTGGAGAAAGAAAGAGGTATCACTATCCTTTCTAAAAATACAGCCATCACATATAAAGATTATAAAATAAACATCATAGACACTCCCGGCCATGCTGACTTTGGTGGAGAGGTTGAGAGGGTTTTAAAAATGGTTGACTCAGTACTTCTTCTTGTTGATGCACAAGAGGGTGTTATGCCTCAAACTAAGTTTGTTGTAAAAAAAGCACTTGAACTTGGACATAGACCAATAGTTATAGTAAATAAGATAGACAAACCTGCAGGAGAGCCAGATCGTGTTGTTGATGAAATATTTGACCTGTTTGTAGCACTTGATGCAAATGATGAACAGTTAGAGTTCCCAGTAGTTTATGCAGCTGCTAAAAATGGATATGCAAAACTTTCACTTGATGATGAAAATGACAATATACTTCCAATCCTAGACACTATTATTAAAGAAGTACCAGCTTCTAGTGGAAGTGTTGACAATCCTCTACAACTTCAAGTTTTCACACTTGATTATGATAACTTTGTAGGGAAAATCGGTATTGCTAGAATTTTTAATGGAAAGATTAAGAAAAATCAAGCAGTTACTCTGATAAAAGCAAATGGTGAAAAAATAAATGGTAGAATTTCTAAACTAATAGGATTTTTAGGACTTGATAGGATAGATATAGATGAAGCAAATAGTGGTGATATAGTTGCTGTTGCTGGTTTTGAAACTTTGGATGTTGGAGACACTTTAGCTGATCCTACTAATCCAATAGCACTTGACCCACTACACATAGAAGAGCCGACTATCTCTGTTGTTTTTAGTGTAAATGATTCTCCACTAGCTGGAACTGAAGGAAAATATGTAACTTCTAACAAAATAGTAGAAAGACTTGAATCAGAGATGCAAACAAATATCGCTATGAAATATGAAAGTAGTGGTGAGGGAAGTTTTAAAGTAAGTGGTCGTGGTGAACTTCAGATAACAATCTTAGCTGAAAACATGAGAAGAGAAGGTTTTGAGTTTTTGATGGGAAGACCTGAAGTTATCATCAAAGAGGAAAATGGTGTGAAAATGGAGCCATTTGAACACTTAGTAGTTGATGTACCTGATGATTTTACTGGAACTGTTATCGAAAAACTTGGTAGGAAAAAAGCTGAGATGAAGTCTATGACTCCAACTGGAGATGGACAAACAAGAATAGAGTTTGAAATCCCAGCAAGAGGTTTGATAGGTTTTAGAAGTCAATTTTTAACAGATACTAAAGGTGAAGGTATTATGAACCACTCATTTTTAGAATACCGTCCTATTGTTAGTGGAGTTGAGAGTAGAATGAATGGTGCACTAGTCTCTATGGAAAATGGTGTAGCTCTTGGATTTTCCCTTTTTAATCTACAAGATAGAGGAGTGCTTTTTGTCTCACCTCAAGATAAGGTATATGTTGGTATGATTATAGGCGAGCATGCAAGAACAAATGACTTGGATGTAAATCCAATCAAAGGTAAAAACCTTACAAATGTAAGAAGTAGTGGAGCTGATGAAGCTATCAAACTTGTTCCACCTCGTGTTCCTACACTTGAGAGTGCCTTAGAATGGATAGAGGATGATGAGTTGGTTGAAGTAACTCCTAAAAGTATAAGAGTTAGGAAAAGATACTTAGACCCAACAGTTAGAAAAAGAATGGCTAAAAAAACAAAATCATAAACAGGAGGAAAAAAGTTATGGATTTAGGAAGTTTGTTAAACATAGGAGCATCACTTTTAAAAGATAAAGTTGGTGCTGATGAGAGCAATATAGGTGATGCACTTGGTTCAATCCTATCAAACAAAGAGGGTGGACTTGATTTATCAAATATCATCTCAGCAGTTGGAAATGGAGATTTAGGTTCAGTTGTAAGTTCTTGGATAGGTGGTGGAGAAAATGCTCCTATTGATGCTGATGGTATCAAAAACTTACTTGGAAGTGATAAAATAAATGAGTTTGCAGCAAAACTAGGAATTGATGCTGACACAGCAGCTGATGCACTTAAGGATGTACTACCAAGTGTAGTAGATAAAGCTACTCCAGAAGGAGATAGTATTTTAGATCAACTTGGTGGAGTTGATGGACTTATGGATATAGCTAAAAAGCTATTTTGATTTAAAGGCTTTGTGAAAATACTCGCAAAGCCAACTTCATAAATAAACATTAAACTTTTATTAATAAAGAACGATTATACTACTTCATATAGAAAAATCACAGGAGATAAAATGGGATTATATGATAGAGATTATGCTAAGAACTCAGATAGAGTTGGAAATTATGAAGAGCATTCGATAGAAAGAGAAAGTAGTGATGTTGCTTCTTTTATAAAACAAACTTATCAACTTTTTGCAGGTAGTCTGCTTGTTGGAGCTGCTGGAGCTTATGTTGGTATGGGTATTCCTGCTATAAAAGAGTATTATTGGGGATTTGTTATTTTAGAGTTTGTGCTTATTTTTGCAATAGGATTTGCTAGAAACAAACCAGGTTTAAATATGCTCATGCTTTTTGCATTTGCCCTTGTTTCAGGTTTAACAATGTCTGTTATAGTTGGTCAATATGTAGGTATGGGAGCTAGTAGTATAGTTGTAAATGCTCTTATCTTGACTACTGTAGCTTTTGGTGGACTTAGTGTATTTGCTATGAATACAACTAAAGATTTTACTACTATGGGTAAATTTTTATTTATAACATTGATAGTTATTATTGTAGCATCTTTGTTAAATGTATTTTGGTTACATAATCCTTGGTTACAAGTAGGTGTGGCTAGTATTAGTGCTATACTTTTCAGTGCATTTATACTTTATGATACTCAAAATATCATCAAAGGAAACTATGCAACTCCTGTTGATGGTGCATTAGCACTTTACCTTGATTTTATAAATCTTTTTATATCTCTTTTACAAATACTAGGTATATTTGGCAGTAGTGATGACTAAAGATGAGAGCGAAAAACTTTTTCGCCTCATTGATGCAAATCTAAACAGACTCAAAGAGGGTATAAGAGTCGTTGAAGATTGTCAGAGATATATCTTTGATAACCCTATACTTACAAAAAAACTAAAATCCATAAGACACAAAGCGAGAGTTGATAACTTTTACGAACTTCTAAAATACCGTGATATAGTTGGTGATATAGCAAAAAGCAGTACTAAAAGTGAAAAAAATAGAGCTAATATAGATTCTATCATGATAGCAAATATCAAAAGAGCAGAAGAATCTGCAAGAGTTTTAGAAGAAAGCTTTAAGCTAATAGATAGTTCAAAAGCTGAGGATTTTAAACTTATAAGATATGAACTTTATGATATAGAAAAGCATATATGGCAAAATTAGAAGTTTTAAAAAAGCAGTTTGGATTTGATACTTTTAAAAGTATCCAAGAAGAGGCTATTGATAAGATTTTAGCAAAAGAGGACTTACTTGTTATACTTCCTACTGGAAGTGGAAAATCTCTCATATATCAACTCCCTACCCTCATGATGGATGGAGTTACTGTTGTAATCTCTCCTTTGATAGCTTTGATGCAAGACCAAGTTGCAAACCTAAAAGTTTTAGGCATAAAAAGTGGGATGATAAACTCTCAAAACACGAGTGAAGAAAACTATGCTATTTTTAACTTAGCTTTACAAAAAAAGATAAAGTTTCTCTATATCGCCCCAGAGAGAATGGCAAATGAGTCTTTTCAACTTATACTAAAAAAACTAGATATAAACTACTTTGTGATAGATGAAGCACATTGTGTTAGTGAGTGGGGACATGAGTTTAGAGATGATTATCGAAAGTTGGCTTATCTAAAAGATATATTTCCTAACACTCCTATATCTGCCTTTACAGCAACTGCAACAGATGAAGTTAAAAACGATATTCTTCACACTCTAAAAATCCCACAAACTTCACTTTTAAAATCAAAAATCCAAAGAGACAACCTCTTTATAGAAGCTCAAAAAAGAGTGGGAAATGCTAAAAAACAGATAACAAATTTTTTAAAAAAGCACCCAAATGAGTGTGGGATAGTTTACTGTTTTAGCAGAAAAGAGTGTGAGAGTTTAAGTGAATATCTAAATAGTGAGGGCTTTAATACTTTAGCTTATCATGCTGGACTTCCTACAAGCAAGAGAGAGGATATATTTAACAAGTTTAAAGATGAAAGTGTAAAGATAATAGTAGCCACCATAGCCTTTGGAATGGGAATAGATAAATCAAATATAAGATTTGTGCTTCATACCTCTATGCCTAAAACTTTGGAAAACTATACTCAAGAGATAGGAAGAGCTGGAAGAGATGGAC
Organism: Campylobacterales bacterium; assembly: GCA_027023305.1. Lineage (GTDB taxonomy): Bacteria > Campylobacterota > Campylobacteria > Campylobacterales > QNZT01 > SZUA-1377. The sequence continues at coordinate 10,782 of JALVVR010000021.1, forward strand.
TTGACTCTTATACTCTACTTCTATACTCAAAAGCTGATGAGATAGGGAAAAGAAGGTTTATAGATGAGTTAGAAGAATCAGCTTACAAACAAAACAGCTATAACAAACTCTCAAAGATGTATAGATTTGCTTCAAGTGAAGTATGTCGTCATCAACTAATAGCAACCTACTTTAACGATGAGATAAAAAAGTGTGAGAGCCTTTGTGATAACTGCACCAAAAAAGATAGAAACTACCAAGATATAACAGTTGAAGCTCAAAAGTTTTTATCAACTATAGCCAGGTGTGAGAGTCGATTTGGGCAGAGCTATATCATAGATGTTTTAAGAGGCTCAAAAGCAAAGAGGATTTTAGACTTTGGTCATGACAAGCTATCTGTTTATGGGATAGGAAGTGATAAAAGTAAAGAATTTTGGAGTGGAGTTTGCGATAGACTACTTGACTTGGAAGCTATCGCGATAGGTGGGGAGTATAGAGTACTAAAACTTTTACCAAAATCAAAAGAGATACTAAAATCAAACCTAAAAGTAGAGATAGATGTAGATAGCTTAAAGGTAGAAAAACTAAAAACAAAAGCAATACAAAAAGAGCCTTTATCAGTAGATGAAGAGATATTTAACCAGCTTAGAGAGATAAGAAGAGAGTTAGCAAAAAGTGAGGGAGTACCTCCATATATCATCTTTAGTGACAAAAGTTTAAAAGAAATAGCTAGTTATTTGCCAAGCAATAAAGCTGAATTTATGGCTATAAATGGGGTTGGTGAGATGAAGTTAGAAAAGTATGGTAAGGTTTTTATAGAAGCTTGTAAAAAGATAAAACTCTCCTTACAAACCTCATCTTAACAAAATATAAATCAAAACAATATTCACAAAAAGCATAAAGAAAAAGCCTATCTTATAAGCACTTACTGGATCTCTTTGTATAAGTGAGGCTTCTTTGTCAAAGTAAGGTTTTACTTTATCACTGTTTTCTAGCTCATAAAGCATCTCGGAGTAGTTTTTATATCTTCTATCTATGTCAATATCTATACCTCTAAGGATTATAGACTCAAACCAAAGAGGGATGTTTTTGTTTAAAAAATGTGGTCGTTTTGGTTTTTTGAAAGTAGGAGTTTGAAAAGGCTCTATCTCTCCATAAGGATACTTTTTAGTAAGAGCCTCATATAAAACTACTCCTATAGCAAATATCTCAGTAGTCTCACTGATAGAAGTCTCTTGAAATCTCTCAGGAGCTAGATAACTTGGTGTTCCAGCCTTTGAGTCGATAGAGTAAAGTTCACTTATACTTCCAAAATCTATCACTTTAAAGATAAGCTTATCTTGTCTTTTTGTAACCATGATATTTTCTGGTTTTATATCTCCATGAAGCAAGTCAAACTTTAAAAGATACTGCCCCATATGAAGCAAAGTTTTAGCTAAATGTACGGCATCATCTATATGAAGACTTCTTTTTTGTATATACTCTTTGAGGATAACTCCCTCAAGCTTTTCCATCACATAGTATCTATGAGTTCTGTTTTTAGGGATAACAGCTTTGGGGAAAAATCCCGCTTTGAGTCTCTTTGCATTTATAGCCTCTTTTACAAAAAGGTCTAGCACTACTTCATCATCTTTCGCTTCAACTGGAGCAAACTTTAAAACATACTCTTTTCCTTTTTGTTTGGCTATCCAAGTTCTATCATTTTGGATTAGGGATTTTTCTAAGATATATCCATCTATATTATCCTCTTGTTTTAACTTTTGGGGGATAATTAGGTCTTGATTTTTTAGGATAAGTTTTTGATTTTCTTGTAAAACATCTACAACGACTGCTGTTGTATCATCAGGAAGGTTATCATTCTCTTTTTTTGAAGCCTTTTTTACTATCGCATTTGCTCCAAACTTTGTATCAACCTTTAGTTCTTCCTCATCTAAAACAGTATAAAGTCCATCACTACATAGAAGTATCTTGTCATCTTTTTTGATAAGATTTTCAAAATAATAAGGCTGTACACTCTCCTCTAAACCCAAAGCACGAGTCAAAACTCCATCATAGTTTTCATCATCAACTACATGGTCAAGTGAAAGCTTGGTTAGTTCTTCATCTCTTAGAAGATATACTCTACTATCACCAATATTTGCCCCATAAAGTCTGTTTCCATCTATCACAACAAGAGCTAATGTTGTTACAAGTTCAGGAGTTTTATACTCATTGTAAGACTCTTGATAAAGAAGTGTGTTTAGAGATGTTATAAACTCTCTTAAAGATTTTTCTATACTCCAACTTTGAGGTCTAGTTTTAAAGTTTTGTAAAAGATAGTTTACACTCTTTTTAGCAGCTCTTGCTCCCTCTCTTGCAGATCCCACTCCATCACAAACTATCGAAACTGCTAAGTTATCATAAATTTTTGTACCAAAAAAGTCATCACCAGTTAAATCTTTACCTTTTGCTAGGGAGAATCCTGTTAGTTTTATGTTTTTAGTCATTATTAATCCTAATATAAAAATCCAAACTTTTATTTATTGTGTCATTAGGAAATAATTGTTTTAAATATTTAGAGCGCCAATTCTAACAACAAGTGCAATTTTCACCTAAACTAACTAGTTAATTTTCTACGCACTTCATTAAAAAACACTTCATAAGGAGTTTTATATCCAAGTACTTTCCTAGGTCTATGATTTAGCCT
>JALVVR010000022.1:0-1740 GCA_027023305.1 Campylobacterales bacterium
TTTTATCGAATGCTAAACTTGCATTATCTAAAAATTGTTTCTTCCAGTTCTGTATATTTTTAGGTAGTAATTCATATTTACTTGCTATCTCATTTAATGTCTTTTCACCTTCTAATAATTCAAGTACAATTTTCGCTTTAAAGTCAGCACTGTATGTTGTTCTTTTTCTACTCATGATATCTCTCCCATTTTTATCTTTCTATTTTAACATTTAGGAATATAAATGTTTTTGATTTGGTTGTTTTTTCTAGGGACATTATACATAAATTTGCTATCATTGAAAAATTAAATATAAAATTGGAGGAAATATGAAAACAGAATATATAGCACTAGTCTTATTTCAGTTTGTGTCAACTTCTGATAATAAGTTATACGAGGAAGTAATTATTCAGGTAAAAGCAAATTCAGAAGAAGATGCAAAAAGTATTTTGGAAAATTACATAAAAGAAAGTGAACATGAATATAAAAATTCTGAAAATAAAACTGTGAGAAAAGAATTAGTACAAATTATTGATATTGCTGAAGTTCTTTATCCAGAAAGCAACAGTAATGTAAGAGAGTTATATTCCAGACATTTTAATGACTTCGAATCATATAAAAAAATAGAAACACTAATAAAATAGGAGTAATACCATGAATATAATAAAAAAAATACTTTTTATATCATTAACAATAATGTTATTTCAAAACATGTCCAATCAATTGGTAGGAAATAGTAGTTTTCTGTTTGCTGCTGATTGTGTTGCAAAAAATAATTTTAATGAAAAAGCTATAAGTTTTATTGCTAGATGCCGAAAAGGATCTATTAAATCAGTATTTCCAGGTGAAATGTATAGTAAGACTATTGCTGAAATAAAGAAAGGAAAGTCTAAATCACACAAAACAGCTTGGAAACTATTAAATGATAATAGATTTAAAAAATAATTTTTCGTTTTTATATCTATCTAAGTATAACAAATCATCGAGACTGTGAATTTAGTTCCAAATAAGCCTATTTTCACAATTTCCACATCCTAAAAATCTAAATTTTTATGAAAAAAACTATTGATAAAAATATTTTCTAAAAAATAGTCAAAATTACAACTAAATAGAGCTATATCTTTAGATATAAGCTGCTATTTCTTGTCTTATTTGGGTTAAATCGTTTTCTTTTATGGCTAAACACAGTTTTTTAAACAGAGCCATCCCTATGAGATTAAGCAATCTTCTAAAATTGTAGGTAAATATGATGAGAGCATTTTCACCAAGTACTTTCCTTTTGCTTCTTACTAGAAAGTGATCCCAACCCAATGCTCTCTTGATAGTGCCGAAAGGATGCTCTACAATAGAACCTCTTTTTTTACTATCTCTTTAGCTTGGGATGTTGACATCTTTTTTGTGTAAGTATCTATTATACTTTCATGTTCCCATCTATAAACACATTTACTTTTTACTTTATTGGTTATACAATTTTGTTTTACTGAATATTCTTGACAATCATATCTTGATGCTCTATAGGAAAACATGAGGGGTCAGAAAACATGAGGGCTCTATCATTAAATTTAGCAAGAGATAAAACTATTATTTCAAACTAAATTATGATAAATAATAGACCTTTCAATCCAAAATATGCTATAATTATTTTGGACAAAGGTGTAGCTGCAGGGGTCTGCTTTTAAGTAGCTCGCTCCGAATTGCTGCCTTTGTCTCTTGCACCATCTTAGGTCTTTAACTGGAATGGCAAAACATGAGGGGTCAAAA
>JALVVR010000022.1:1840-47753 GCA_027023305.1 Campylobacterales bacterium
ACATGAGCAAAAACATGAGCAAAAACATGAGCAAAAACATGAGCAAAAACATGAGCAAAAACATGAGCAAAAACATGAGCAAAAACATGAGCAAAAACATGAGCAAAAACATGAGCAAAAACATGAGCAAAAACATGAGGGGTCAGGGTTTGACTTTTGACTAAAATCTTACTATAATTTCTAAATTAGGAGAAATTATGGCAAGAAGACCAAGAGTAGAAAGTCCAGGATATCATCATATATATAATCGTGGTGTTGAAAGAAGGATTGTATTTTCAGAATCAAAAGACAAAGATAAGTTTTTAGATATAGTTTGTGAAGTATCAGAGCATTATGATTTTGTTGTGCATAGCTATGTAATCATGGATAACCATTATCACTTACTTCTTGAAAATAAGAGAGAAAATTTATCAGCTGGTATGAGACAGATAAACTCTACTTATGCACAATACTTTAACAAAAAACAAAAACGGATTGGTCATCTTTGGCAAGATCGCTTCAAATCTTGGTATATATTTGATGAAAATTATCTCTTTACACTTTTTAAATACTTAGAGTTAAATCCAATTGAAGCGAAAATAACAAAAAAAGTTGGAGAGTTTAGATATACACTAATGCATGATATACTACAAAATAAACTAAGAGTTTGTATGAAAGATAGTTTTATTCTTCAATGGTTTGATAGTGTTAGTGAACTTTTAAAGTCATTAGATATAAAGATGACAGAAAGAGACTTTAAAAAGATAGAGCAATTTCAAAAAGAGTCAACAGCCTACAGAAAAGAACCAAAAAAAATAATGCAAAAGTTAAAACTAGAAGAGTACTTTAAAGAAGATTTAATAAAAAGCAAAAGAAATGCTCAAATACAAAAAGCAATCAAAGATGGTTTTACACAAACTGAAGTTGCAAAGTTTTTAGGATTATCAAGCTCTGGAGTTTCTAGGATTTTAAAAAAGTCAAAAGTCAAACCCTGACCCTCCTTTTAACCGGGAGATATTTAATCAAGGTGGTGTATTTAATTGTATAAGTTGGCAATATTAAAAAAGAAATTATATGAAAAGAATATTGAACTTAAATTACAAGATTCAAAAGAAGAAGAAAAAATTTATTGGATTTAAATTTAGATTATATAAATCTTTAAAATAGATAATTTTTATTTTTAAAGTAGTACAATACTCCTATCCAAAAAAAGGGTAGGGGTTTTGTATTGAAAAGACATGTAACTGAGCAGACGGCTATATTTTTTAGTGTTACCAAGTGGATGATTATTTCATCTTTTGTAGGTGTGATTATTGGTGGTGTTGTAACACTTTTTTTAAAAATTCTTCATTTTAGCGAACACTCTCGTGGTTTTCTCCCCTTTCATTATTATTATACTCTTCCTGTTTCACTTTTTTTAACTGTTTGGATAGTAAAAAAGTTTGCTCCAACTGCTGAGGGGCATGGTACTGAAAAGGTTATCGAAGCTGTTCATAAAAAAGATGGAAAAATCGACATAAAGGTTATACCTGTAAAACTTTTAGCTACAGTTATGACTATATTTTCTGGAGGAAGTGTTGGTAAAGAGGGACCTGGAGCTCAAATAGGAGCTGGGGTTGGATCTTTGATATCTGATATATTTAAGTTTAAAAATAGTGATAGAAAAAAGATAGTTATATGTGGTATTAGTGCAGGTTTTGCTACTGTATTTGGTACTCCTATTGCTGGTGCTATTTTTGGTGTGGAAGTGCTTGTGATTGGGGTAATCATGTATGATGTATTGCTTCCAAGTTTTGTAGCAGGATTTGCTGCTTTTACAACTGCTCAACTTTTAGGGATAGAATACACTTACTATGATGTTAGATTTTATCAAAGTGTATCACTTGATTTAGCTCTTATTTTTAAAGTTGTTTTGGCTGGGATATTTTTTGGTATTGTTTCTGATATTTTGATAACAATAGTTTCTAAAAGTCATAGTGGAATAAAAAAGCTACCATTTAGTCCTTACTTAAAAGCTTTTTTGGGTGGATTGATTATTATTGTTATGGTTTATTTTTTTGGTGATAAGTATATAGGTCTTGGTCTTGATACTATTGGAAATATACTGGACCCAAAATATGGTGAAGAGTTAAATGTTCCTTGGTATGCATTTTTGTTAAAGACTATATTTACTTCTATAAGTTTGGGAGTTGGTGGAAGTGGGGGGATAATAACTCCTATCTTTTATATAGGAGCAACCAGTGGGCATACATTTGGGGCATTGTTGTCACCTGATAATATTGAGCTTTTTGCTGCACTTGGATTTGTCAGTGTATTAGCAGCTGCCACAAATGCTCCGATAGCAGCTACTATCATGGCAGTGGAACTTTTTGGTTTGGAGATAGCTCACTATGCAGCCTTGAGTGCTGTCATAAGTTTTTTGATTTCTGGACATAGAAGTATATTTTCTTCACAAATTATAGCTATGAAAAAATCAGAGATGCTTAAAATCAATGTTGGTGAAGTTATAGAAAAAGCTGAGGTTGATTTGGAAGATAAAGAGATAACTCGAATACGAAAGATGAGAGATAGATTAACTAGTAAAGATAAACAAAAACCCAAAAAAAAGGCTAAATAAATGAACATCATAATAGCAGGTGCTGGAAAAGTAGGCTTTAATTTAGCAAAAACTTTGAGTATAGGGCATAATGTTACTATCATAGATAAAAATAGTGATGCACTGCAAAGAATCCAAGAGAACTTGGATATCTTGCCTATAAAAGGTAATTTGGAAAACCCAGCTACTTATGAGAGTTTTTTAGACACAAAGATAGATCTTTTTATAGCTGTTACAAATTTAGATGAAGCAAATATTATCTCTAGTTTGGTTGCTGGAGATATTTTAGATATAGATAAAAAGCTTATAAGGCTTAAAAATAGTTTTTTTGCTAAAAGTTCTATAAAAGAGAAGTTAGAAGTTGACGAAGTAGTGTTTCCTGTTGAACTAGCTTCAAATAGTGTTATAAGACTTTTGGATTATCCAAAAGCAAACAATGTTAAAAGTTTTGAATATACTAAACTAAAACTTATCTCATTTTTCATCTCAAATTCTCATGAACCTTTTAGGTTAGAAAATAGCGACAAAATCCAAGTTGTAGGAGTCGAGAGAGATAGGGAGTTTATACTTTATAAAAATATAAAAGAGATTTTGCCAAATGATTTAGTTTATATATTTGGAGATGAAGAGGATATAAAAGAGATTTGTAGATCCCATGAACAAAACTCTCCTGATGAGATAAAAAGATGTGTTGTATTTGGTGGAGATAGGCTTGGAGTGGATATAGCTAAAAAGTTGGCAGAGGCTAAAAAAGAAGTTAAGTTGGTAGAGAAGGATTTAGCTCTTTGCAATCGTGCAACAGAAGAGTTGGAAGGGAAAGTATCTGTTATAAACTCAAAATATGGAGTAACTTCCCTTTTTGAAGAGGAGGGATTGGTTTTTGCTGATATGTTGATAAGTGCAACTAAAGATGATGAGTACAATATCATAAAATGTATAGAAGCAAAAGAGAAAGGTATAAAAAAAGTACTTGCTATCAACAATCAAAATGAATACTACTCTTTGATGCATGCCCTTGGAATTGTGGTGGTAAGAGGTCCTAAAATGAGTGCTTATAATACAATAGTCGAAAAGATAAGTTTAAATTGGGTTGTAGTTGAAAAATATTTTTGTGGTGGCAAGGGTGTAACATTTAAAAGAAAGATTTTTCCAAACTCACCACTTATTGGAAAAAGTATAAAAGAGTTAGATATAGAGGATAAGTTAATTTTGATTATAAGAGATGATAAAATATATAGTATAAAAGAGTTAGATTGTTTGGAAGAAAATGATTTGATATTTTCTTTTTGTAAAAAAAATGTAGCACCAAAAGTAAAGACTTGGATATATGAACTTTAAAAGTATAGCTAAACTAATATCGACAATAGGGATGACATTAGGAGGATTTTTCCTTTTAGATGTTGTTGTAGGGTTGATTTATGGTGAGAATGTTACAAGATTTTTAATCTTCATAGGGATATTTTTTTTAGTAAATCTATTTGTTTGGTTAGGGCTTAAAAATCACCAAGTAGATTTAAAGATTAAAGATAGCATTTTGAGTGTAAATCTTATTTGGATACTTTTAGGAATAGGTGGAGCAATACCACTATATTTATATACTAATATCTCTTTTGCATCAGGTTTTTTTGAAGCTATAAGTGGTTTTACTACAACTGGGGCTACTGTTTATAAAGATATAGAGTCTTTACCTCATATGATACTTTTTCACAGATCGCTAATGCATTGGCTTGGTGGTATGGGGATTATCGTGCTTGGAGTTGGATTACTTTCAATGATAAATCCAACCGGAGGGTTAAGTCTTTTTAAAGCTGAATCTACGGGGATTAGTTTAGAAAAACTTACTCCAAAGATAAAAGATACAGCTTTAAGTCTTTGGATAGTTTACTTTAGTTTGACTATGTTTGATATGTTGTTTTTAAAAATGTTTGGTATGAGTTGGTTTGATGCTATAAACCATGCTTTTTCTACTATATCAACAGGTGGTTTTTCTACTAAAAATGCCTCTTTAGGATACTATAGCAATGATGGGATTATTTGGACAACAACACTTTTTATGATGCTTTCGGGGGTGAACTTCTTAGCTCATATAAAGCTTTTTAGAGGGGATGGAAGTGGATATAAAAGTGAAGAGGTTAAGTGGTATTTCGCTGTTTTTTTAGTTTTGAGTGTTTTTCTTAGTCTTGTACACTATTATGATAGTGGAATTTCTTTGGGAAGCTCTATAAGAAACTCATTTTTTACTGTTTCATCTGTCATGACAACAACTGGATTTGCCACTACTGATTATGCTCTTTGGGGACATTTTGCTATTGGAATTATATTTATAGCTATGCTTATAGGTGGAAATGCAGGAAGTACAGCTGGTGGAGTTAAAGTTATAAGATATGTTATCATTTTTAAGACTATCTTTAGTGAATTTAAAAGGATACTTCATCCAAATAATATAATAACTGTTTTTGTAGATGGAGTGAAGTTAAAAGATAAAGTTTTGATGGCTACATTTGCTTTTTTGTTTTTGTATATCATGACAACTGTTGGACTTAGTATCTTTATCTATGCAAAGGGATATGATACTATGACTGCTATTAGTGGTGCTTTAGCAATTGTTGGAAATATTGGTCCTGGATTTAATAGGGTTGATCCTAGTTGTAACTTTTCTTTCTTTAGTGATTTTGACAAGATTGTATTGTCATTTGGCATGATAGTTGGAAGGTTAGAGTTTTTTACATTTTTTATACTGTTTAGTCGTGAGTTTTGGAAGAAGTTTTAAGCTTTTTCACAAAACTCTAAAAAACCTTCTAAAATCTCGCTTGGACTTGGTGGGCATCCTTTTATGAAAAAGTCTATTTTAAGTTTCTTGTGTCCTTTTAAGGCATAAGTTTTTTCAAAAATTCCAAAATCTTTTGTACAATCTCCTATGGCTATAACCCACTTTGGAGATGGAATTTGTTCAAAACAATCAAGGGAGTGATGATACATGTTAAATGTTCCAACTCCACTTAAAAGCATCACATCTGCATGTCTAGGACTTGCTATAAAGTGGATACCAAGTTCTTCAAGATTGTAGTATGGATTTGAGAGAGCATTGCACTCTGCTTCACAGGCATTGCAACTTCCACTATCAACCATCCTTATGACCAAACTTCCACCAAACTTTTGTTTGACTAACTTTTTTAACTGGACTCTTTTTTTCTCTAATTCATCATCTAACTGTATAGGATTTGTAAATCTCTTTTGCCAAAATCTTATCATAAATCGCTCCCTGCATAACTAAGATCAAAACTTTTATTTATAACTGGAAAGTCTGCGATAATATCTTTGTAAATTGTTGTATGAAAGACTTGCCAATTTATAAAAGATGGGTCTCTTACAAAAAATCTATCTACTACTCCATCCTTTATCTTTAGATATATAAAAAGCTCTCCTATTGAACTCTCAACAAAGCTAGAAAACTCTCCATCACTAAACTCTTTAAACTCTAACTTTTCATTTTTGCTAGTTTGGAAGTTTCTTATCATATCAATAGAGTTTATAATCTCTTCAAATCTAATTAAAAATCTACTACTAACTTCACCTGTTTTTTTAAATTTCAGCTCATAACCAAACTCTTTGTAAAAGTCATTATCTCTTATATCAATCTTTACTCCACTAGCCCTAGCACCAACTCCAACTGCTCCATACTTTATGGCATCACTTAGAGTTAGTTTTCCAGTAGTATCAAATCTATCCCAAACAGATGGTATATCACTAATCCACTCTTTAAAAAAGTTTAACTCTTTTTCTAAATAGTCTAAAAACTCTATCAAATACTCATAATCAATCTCTACATCTTCTTTTATAGCTTCAAAACCAAACCTATGTCCACATAACTTAGCAAAAACTTTTCGCATCTCTTCACTTAGTTTACTACCAAGGGCTAGTGCTGGGCTAAATCCAACATCATTTGCTATAAAACCGATGTCAGTTAAGTGGTGGATTATTCTCTCTATTTCTAAAAGAGTTGCATACTTTTGTTTTAGAGATTTTGGTATCTCTATATTTGCACTTTGGGCTAAAATATCAAAAAAAGCTATTTGGTATGCTATGCTTTCATTTCCACTTATCCTCTCAACTATTTTTTTTATCTCTTTTGGATTTTTACCCTCACACATTTTCTCAATAGCTCTATATTTGTAAAAATGTCTTATCTCTAAGTGAAGTATCTCTTCTCCTGCTTGAGAAAAATGAAAATGTCCAGGTTCTATGATACCTGCATGAATTGGTCCGACTGCTACTTGAAAAACACTATCTCCACCTATTACTTCGTAAGGGTAGGGTTTGAAAGTAGTAAAATCTATCTCTTTTTTTGTAAAATTTTTTCGCATAGGAAAGATATCAGTAGGAAATCTTTCGTGTTTCAAAAGTGGTCTTGTATCAAAAGAGTTTAAAAATATAACTCCGAACTCATCACTAACTTTTCTTTCCATCCAAATAGCACTTGGATACTTTTTAGTGATACTCTCACACTCTAATTTTTCCAAAGAAAGAGTTGTTTTTATCGTTTTTTTGTCATATATATCTATTATTTCTATTGAGTTTTCTACTTCTTGGGCAAATCTAGCTATTAGTCTCATTTTATAATTCCTTCTATGTAGTCAAAAACCTGTGGTAAAAGCAGAGCTAAGAGTGAAACAACAAAAACTAAAAGCATCAAAATTTCACTTTTATATACTTTTTTCTCTTTCTCTTCTCCTTCATATATCGCTTCTTGGTAGATAGTGATAAACTTATAAAATATTATTGAGAGAAGTAGAAGTATAAAAAATATCGCAAATATCATCAAGAAAAAGTAGTTAGAATCTTTTGCAACATCAAGCATAGCTTTAAAACCAAATATTTCACTAAAAAACATAGGGCTTGGAGGGACAGAGATGATGCCTAAAAGTAGTAAACTGATAAGCAGAGGGATTAGTTTTGATTTGTATCCTTTGAGTGCTCCTTTGAAGTTATATTTTCCTTTTTGTTCAAGTAGGGCTGAACTTAAAAAAAGTGCTGGTTTTAAAAATGCATGAGAAGCTAAGTGTAAAAGAGCAGCAAAGTATCCTCCACTTACCCAAAATATAGTTATCAAAACCATATGCTCAATCCCTGAGAGTGCAAAAGTAGTTACAAAATCTTTGGTTCTATAAATCAAAAAGCTAACCATAAAAAGAGTAAAGATAGCATATATATAGCTAAAAGTGATAAGGTGAGAATTATTTACAAGCATTTCTATTTTGGAAAGTCTAAAAAATCCTAATATGATAGCACTTTCTAAGATACCACTAAATAAAGCAGCAACTGGATAAATACTAGTTCTTTCTATATCAGCAAGCCATAAATTCATAGGGAAAAAGCCCATTTTGATAAAAAAACCAGTTACAGCGATGGTAAATCCCATCTCAAATAAAAAGCTGTTTACTCTTGTGGCATTTGATAAAAGAGAGTAAAAATTCATAGCATTTTCACCTAAAATATCTTTTGCTGAAGCATACATAAGAATAATCCCAAAAAGAACAAGTGAGATAGCTATCGCTCCTACTATCAGGTATTTCCAAGCTTCTTTGTGAGCTGTAAGGGAGTCTTTTACTTTTATCATATATACAGTTGAGAGGGTTGCAAACTCTAAACCTATCCAAAAAAGCCCCATGTTGTTTGCTAAAATAGAGATAATAAGCCCAAACCAAAAGACTCCAAAAAATCGATAAAATCTTTTGATAGCATAATCACTAAGATTTAATCTATCTGGCAGGGAAATCATACTAAGACTTACTCCAACTCCTACGATTGAAGAGATAAGCAAGATAAATGAATTTAAATTATCAGCTAAAAAATACTCTGCATGAAAGGGATGAAAAAAGATATAGATAGAGGGTATGATTATGGTTGAAGAGATAAAAGCCATAAAAAGTCTATTTATTTTTAAATAACTTAACAAAAAAAGTAGGATTGATGGTATAAATATGAGTAACATTAAAAGTCTCCTTGATGTTTGAAAAGGATGTTTACTATAACTATAAGCATCATGATATCTACAAAAATACCTAGTTCAACAAGCATTGGCATACCCTCAGTTGCACTAATTGCTAGTAAAAATAGAGCATTTTCAATAGACAAAAAGCCTATAATTTTTGGGGCTACATTTTTATGCTCTATAACTAATAAAAGAGCTAAAAAGAGGCTACTTATAGAGATAGCTATATAGTTTGGATTGTATGAAAAGTTGTTTGCAAGTGGTGTTACAAGGTAAAATGTAAAGACTAAGATTATAGGCACGATGATGGTTGAGTAGTGGACTTTTAGATTTGGATTTATATTTCTTGGAATTCTAAATTTAAGAGTTATGTTTTTTAGTATATAAGGGATTAGCAAAAATTTTATAAGTATAGTTAATCCTCCACTTATCATCATGGATTTATCATTTAAATCATATCCCATTTTCAGAGCAATAAAGCCTAAAAACAGAGAGTTTAAAGCATACCAACCAAAAAGCCTATAAAGCCTTGTCGTGAAAAGTTCAGTTATCAAAGTAGCTAGGTAAAAACCTATCAAAATATCTATCATTTGTCTTCCTTGTTACATTTTTTCATGCATTTAGTAAATTTTATAAACTTTTAGCAAAATTACTTGCTATTTTCATATATTTTTGATACAATCAACTTACAATTATCCTTCGGGAACCCCCCTCTTTTTTAAGAGGGGATAAATAATCCTTTACATTTTTCTATCACTTTATTGAATTGATCTTTATCTAAAGTTCCTTCTTTTCCCATTAACCTTTTTTTATCATATACTCTTAGTTGTAAAAGCATTGTCATATTTTCAGATATCCCTTTTTTAGTTTTAAAAGAAATTTTTACAAAATAATCGTTTTCTTCTTTTATTTTGGATGTTAAAGGTACTCCTATAAACAGATCTCTAGTTAATTTTCTTACTATGAGTATAGGTCTTTGAAACTCATTACCTTTTCCATACTCTTCATATCCTACATTTTGTCCTATTCTTAGCCAAAAAATTTCTCTTTGTTTATAAATAGTATTTCTAACTGTAACTTCAGTTTTCTTTTTTACTTTATTCCATTTGTCAAGTTTTTCCATCATACATTACCCAATATATAAAAAGTTATAAGACTTAAAAATCCAAATATTATAGATATTCCAAGTAGGTTAGGTACTTTGAAGAGTCTTAGTTTTGCTGTGTTTACCTCTATCAAAGCTATGATTATAGATACAAATATAAGTTTTAGTAAAAATATCAAAAATGATAATAAAAATGGTAGATTTGCTCCAAAAGGAATAAAAAGTGTTACAAAAAGAGAGGAAAAAATAGCATATTTTATAGCACTTGCAAACTCTATTAGGGATAGATTTATTCCACTTACATCTAAAATCATAGCTTCATGAACCATTGTAAGTTCAAGGTGAGTTTCAGGGTTGTCGATAGGGATTCTTCCATTTTCTGCTAGTAAAAGTATAAAAAAACTGATAGCTGCTAAAACAAAACTAGCCGAGTGGTTAAGTGGAAAGGATGAGCTTAGATTTAGGGCTGCTTTTCCTATACCTATGGAGTTTGCCATCAAAGATACAGAAAAGATAGTAAGTATCATAGCAGGTTCAACTAAAGCTGATATAAAGGCTTCACGGCTACTCCCAAGTCCTCCAAAAGCACTTGCGGTATCAAGTCCTAAAAGCATCAAGAAAAATGTTGATAGAGAGATAAGTCCAGTGATAGTAAAAGCATCCATGAAAGATATATAAAAGCTATCTTTAAAAAATGGAGGAAGTAGAAAGAGTACTAAAATAAGTGGAGAGAGGATAAGGATAGGAGAAATCCTTGATATTATACTACTTTCCTCTGAGTAAATAACTTCTTTAAAAAGTAACTTGTAAAAGTCATAATATGGTTGAAATGGTGAAATAGGTTTTTTATAAAGCATAAACATTTTAAGTGATTTGATAAATCCTACTAAAAATGGAGCTATTAAAAATATAGTTAAGATTTGTAAAAAATAATATATCATTTTTTTCCTCCCCATAAAATAATACTAACAAAGATAGATATGATCATAACTTCCAAAAGTATGCTTCCCCAACTGACTTGATGATAAAAAACTCTCATACTAAAGAGGATAAAAATAAGAAGATTAAAGATAAGTGCTGAGTATCTTCCCTTTTCAAAGTGTGAGATTTTATATACATAGTAAGTTATAAAGTTTAAAAATTTTGTTACACTCTCATACAAATTTCTTTCAAAAAGAGGTTTTACATGTACTTCATAGAGTGATGAGCTAAACTTAGTTTTGTGTCCAAAAAGCACTTGTTTGTGAGAGTGAACATCAGGGTCATAAAGCCAGGCAAAAAATCTTCTAATAGGTCCTGCAAATCCAGTTGCTGAGTATTGGGTAGAAGCTGATGTATCATATCCACAAGCCCATGTATGATGTACTCTAATCTTTGGTTTTATGGCTTTGTAAACTAAAAAGATAAGCAGAGTTATAAAAAGCAGAGCAGATAAAAGTATAAGAGGTGCAACTGCTCCATTGTTTGAACTTGGTGAGTGCATGACAAAGTAGGTTGGAAAGATTTTATCATATATATCTTTTACAGGAAGTGAAGAGTTTATAGTTTTTATGATATTTGGTAAAAAAGCCATTAGTCCTACTACAACAATTCCCATCATGATTTGTCCGATTTTCATCAGAGTGTTTACTTCGTGAGCATGTTTTGTATTTTGGCTTCTTGAGAGTCCTAAAAATGTTATACCAAAAGCTTTTGCAAAACAAGCGATAGCAAGTCCACCAGTTAAAGCCAGTGCAAAGATAGTAAATCCGAAAGAGAGTTTTAGTGAAATATCACTTATTCCAGAAGAGCTTAGCATACTTTGAAATATCATCCACTCACTCAAAAATCCATTTGTAGGTGGAAGAGCAGAGATAGAGATGGCTGCGAGTAAAAACATAAAAGCTGTTATTGGCATAGATTTTATCAAGCCACCGTATTTTTCCATGTTTTTTGTATGAGTTTGATGCAATACGGTTCCTGCAGTCATAAAAAGCAAAGATTTAAAACTCATATGGTTAAATGAGTGGTAAACTCCAGCTATAAAAGCAAAAGCACTTAGGGTATCAAGATGAAGAGTTTTAAAAATCATCCCAAGTCCTAAAGCTATCAAAATAATACCTATATTTTCAACTGAATGATTTGCTAAAAGTGCTTTTATGTCATGCTCACTTAAAGCATATAAAACTCCAACCAAACTAGAGATTGAACCTAAAAAGAGTATGATTATTCCCCACTCTAATGGCCATGATGGAAGTATAAAGATAAACCTTAAAAAAGCATATATAGCTACTTTTAACATCACTCCACTCATGAGAGCTGAAACAGGAGATGGAGCAGCTGGATGAGCATATGGAAGCCATACATGAAGTGGTACAACTCCAGCTTTACTTAAAAATCCTATAGTTATGAGAAAAAATAATAGGGTAGGATACTCAAAACTTTGAGCATGGATTTTTAGTGAGGAAAATGTGCTTATAAGATTGTCTGGTGAGATGATAAGAAAAAACATTAAAATAAAAACAAATCCAAAATGGGTTATGAAAAAGTAAAATTTACCAGCTTTTAAACTCTCTTTAGAGTTTTCAGTTAAGATAAGTTGCCAAGAAGTAAGACTCATGAGTTCCCAAAAAAATAGAAATGTTAAAATATGAGTGCTTAAAACAACTCCTATCATGGAGATTATAAATCCAAAATAATTTATCAAAAAGTAATTTTTTCTTTTGATATGAGGTAGATAACCAAAGGTGTAAAAAAGGTTTGGTATAGTACCAAGTAAAATCAAAAATAAAAATATAAGTGAAAGTGCATCAAAATTTAACATTTAGAGAATCCTTTGGAAAAGTTATTCTCTTATAGCACTTTTTAGTTTAAAAAAGTTTTAAAAGTAAATATTTTATTCTTATGCTATATGAAGAGGTGAAACCAACATCACTATATACAACTTTTCCATTAACTATGTAGTAGATAGTTGGGTATGCTTTTACTAGAAAAAGGGATGCTAATCTTCCGTCATCATTTATGCTATCACTTTGATTTTTTGAATTTACTGCTATTTTTAAAACTTTTAAGTGTTTTGAAATTTGTTTGATTTGTGAACTTTCTAGTTTACAAATAGGGCACCAATCACCCCAAAAGTAGATAATTTGTGGGTTTTTGTTTAACTCTTTTTTTATATCTATATTTGGCTTATCTGCTCTTATAAAGTTTACTATATTTGAAATGATAAATACAATCAAAATAGTAGTTATGATGTTTAAAATAATCTTTTTCATGTAGTAACTTTAACTAAAAAAAGATAAAATATTCGCAAATTAAAGTATATAGGAAGTTACCCTTATGGATATAAGAAAAAAATTTTTAAACTATTTTGAAAGTTATGGACATAAAGTTGTGCCATCAGCTCCTCTTGTTCCTGATGACCCCACTTTGCTTTTTACAAATGCAGGTATGGTTCCTTTTAAGTCGATATTTACTGGTGATGTTCCCTCTCCAAATCCTCCACGAGCTACAAGTAGTCAAACTTGTATAAGAGCTGGTGGAAAACATAATGACTTGGAAAATGTTGGGTTTACAAACAGGCATCATACTTTTTTTGAGATGCTTGGAAACTTCTCTTTTGGGGATTATTTTAAAGCTGAAGCTATAAATCATGCTTGGGAGTTTATCACTGAGGTTTTAGAGCTTCCAGTAGAAAAACTTTGGGTTACAGTTCATGAAAGTGATGATGAAGCAGAGGAGATATGGAAAAAGTTTGTTTCACCAGAGAGGATTATGAGATTTGGTGATAAAGATAACTTTTGGCAGATGGGAGATACTGGACCATGTGGACCTTGTAGTGAAATATTTTATGACCAAGGGGCTGAAAAGTTTAACTCGCCTGAAGACAAAATGGGTGGAGAGGGAGATAGATTTTTAGAGATATGGAATCTAGTTTTTATGCAGTATGAAAGAGATAAAGAGGGAGTACTTCATCCACTTCCAAAACCTTCTATCGATACTGGCATGGGGTTAGAGAGAGTTATCGCTATAAAAGAGGGAGTTTTTTCAAACTATGATAGTTCACTTTTTATGCCACTTATCAACAAAGTTAGTGAGCTTACAGGTAAAAAATACATCTATGATGAGGGTGCAAGTTTTAGGGTAATTGCAGATCACATAAGAAGTGTATCATTTTTGTTAGCTCAAGGAGTTAACTTTGATAGAGAAGGCAGAGGGTATGTTTTAAGAAGGATACTAAGAAGGGCTGTTAGGTATGGTTATCTTTTAGGGTTAAAAGAACCATTTATGTACAAACTTGTAGATACCCTAAACTCTTTGATGGGTGAGCAGTATCCATACTTAGTAGAAAAATCAGAACTTATAAAAGAGTTGATACTACTAGAAGAGGAGAGGTTTTTTAGGACTTTGGAGAGTGGTATAGAGATATTTAACAAAGAGCTTCAAAATACGAAAGATATTTTTAGTGGAGAGGTTGCTTTTAAACTTTATGATACTTATGGATTTCCTCTTGATTTGACTGAGGATATGTTAAAAGAGAGAAATCTAAGAGTAGATGTTGAAAAGTTTGAAGATCTTATGACAAACCAAAGAGAGATGGCAAAAGCTTCATGGAAAGGAAGTGGCGATAGCTCTTGTGATGGTAACTTTAGACATCTTTTAGAAAAATTTCCTAAAAACGAGTTTGTAGGTTATGAAAAACTAAAAGAGGAAACAAAAGTTTTAGCTCTTTTGGATGATGATTTAGAAGAGGTAAGTGAGCTTAAAAAAGATGACAAAGGTTGGATACTTTTAGAAAAAACTCCTTTTTATGCTACAAGTGGTGGACAGAGTGGAGATGTAGGAGAGATAGAAGCAAAAGCTAAAGTTGTAGAGACTAAAAAGTTTTATGAACTTAATCTTTCTAAGATAGAAGTAACTGATACGATAAAAGTAGGAGATAGGGTAAAAGCAAGAGTTGATGAGAGTAGAAATGAGATAGCTAAACATCACTCAGCAACCCATCTTTTACACTCAGCACTAAAAGAGGTTTTAGGAGATAATGTAAACCAAGCTGGTAGTTTGGTTGAAGCAAATAGACTAAGATTTGATTTTTCATATCCAAAAGCTATAAGTGGTGAAGATATAAGCAAAATCGAGGATTTGGTAAATCTATGGATAGCTAGAGGGGCAAAGGTTGAGACTGAGCTTAAGAGTATAGATGAAGCAAAAAAATCTGGTGCTATGGCTTTGTTTGGTGAAAAGTATGGTGAGGAAGTTAGAGTTGTTAGTATGGGAGATGTGAGTTTAGAGCTTTGTGGTGGAACTCATGTAAATGATATTTCATCAATAGGACTTTTCGTTATCACTAAAGAGAGTGGAGTTAGTGCAGGAGTTAGACGGATAGAAGCAGTTTGTTCTAAGGCAGCAAGAGGGCTTTTTGTTTCTCAAAGAGAACTTATTGCTAAGTCAAAAAGTGAATTAAAAACAAATGATTTGCTTCAAGGTATCAAAAAAAGTAAAGAAGAGATAACTAAACTAAAAAAAGAGATAAAAGAGCTTTCATCTTCAACTAAAAAAGAGCTAGGCTTTAGTGAAGTAAATGGTGTTAAAGTTTGTATAGAAGAGATTGAGAATGGAGATATAAAATCTTTGATAGATGATGCAAAATCAAAGTATGATAAAGTAGCTCTTATGCTTATACAAAAAAAGGGTGATAAAGTACTACTTGCCTCAGGATCTAAGGGCTGTGATGTGAAAGCAGGAAAGTGGATAAAAGAGATAGCACCTCTCCTTGGTGGTGGAGGTGGAGGAAGAGATGACTTTGCTCAAGCTGGAGGGAAAGATGCTTCTAAGATAGGTGAAGCTCTAACAAAATCAAAAGCATATATAGAAGAGAAACTTGCATAATCTAGTCTTGATGATACATATCGCTTCTGCGATAGTATGGGTTGGGGCTAGTTTTATCTTTAGTGTAGGGGTTTTCCCCTCTCTAGCTCAAATCCCAAATGAGAGGATGATAGTTAGAACAACTATTAGAATCATGACAAGATATATAAATGTAGCTATATTTGCATCTTTGACACTACTTTTAAGTGCTGGGTATCTTTACTACATGAAGATGGATATTTTGATAGCAAATCCAGTACTTAGTACTATCATAAATACAAAGGGACTTATTTGGCTTTACATGAGTGCATCGTATTTTTATGCAAAATATAAAGTAAAAGTAGCCAAAAGTACTTGCTTTCATGGAGATAGTGTAAGGGCAGTTGATATACTCAAAGTAGTTGCAAATTATGTTTTTGTTATAAACTTTATACTCGGACTTGTTGCTATTTATTTTGGGATAATGCTTAGAGGTTAAATCATGATACTTTGTTCAGCTTCAAAAACTAGAGCAGAACTTTTAAAAAGTTTTGGAGTTAAGTTTACTCAAAGTGGTGTGGATTTTGATGAAGAAACAATCAAAGCTAGTAGCCCTAAAAACTTTGTATATCAAGCAACTTTAGGAAAATATAGAGTCGCGAAAGAAAGATTTAAAGAGAATATTTTAGTTGCTGATACTGTTGTTACAAGTGGTGAAGAGATACTTAGAAAAGCAAAAGATGAAGATGATGCAAGAAGGATACTAGAGCTTCAAAGTGATTCAGTTACCTCTATCATAACTTGTACTATATATGAAAAAAAAGATTTGTTTTTTTTAGATATAAGTTCTACTGATTATATTTTTTCAAAATTTGATAGAAATGAGTTAGAAAAGTATTTAAAAAGTGGAGAGTGGAGAGGAAAAGCTGGAGCATGCATGGTTGAGGGATTTTGTAAACCATATATAAAAGAGGTTAGAGGACTTGAAAGTAATGCTATGGGGCTTCCGGTCGAGAAGGTGTTGCCTTTTGTATAAAAAAGAATTAACTGCTATAAAAAAAGCAAATCGTCTAAGAAATCGTGAAGTTTTTAGTGATGATTTAGTTGATTTTGCATCAAATGATTATCTTGGACTTAGTGAAAACAAAGAGTTACTAAAATGTGCTTATGAGAGAGTTTTAAGATATAAGTATCACTCTCCAAAAGCTTCTATGTTGGTAAATGGTTATCACCAAATTCATAAAGAGTTTGAGTTATATATGAGCGAACTTTGTGGATTTGAAGAAAGTTTGGTTGTTGGAAGTGGGTATTTGGCAAATATTGCTTTGATAGAGTCAATGGTAAGAAGAGATGATATTTTGCTTCTTGATAGTGAGTTTCATGCAAGTGGTGTGATGGCTTCTAAGTTAGCAAAAGGAAGAACATATAACTTTTCTCACAATGATGAAAAAGATTTAGAAAACTTACTGAAAAGTTTAAAATATAAAAGAGCTATTATCTGTGTTGAGGGTGTTTACTCAATGGAGGGGGATTTGGTAAACCCTAAGATTTTTGAAGTAGTTGATAAGTATGATGCTATTTTGATAGTTGATGAAGCTCATAGTAGTGGCAGTGTTGGAGAAAATCTTTTGGGAGTTTTTGACCTATATGATATAAAGCCTAAAAAAAACCATATAAAGATGGCTACTTTAGGTAAAGCAGTTGGGAGTTATGGGGCTTATATACAAGGCTCTCATGAAATAATAGAGTATCTTATAAATCGTGCAAAATCTGTTATTTACTCAACTGCACCATCTGTTTTTGATATAGCTTTAGCTCATGAGGGTTACAAGTATATTCAAGAAAACAGAGAGAGTTTTTTACAAAAAAAAGATGAGATATTTACTCTTGTAGAGAAAAAGTTTGGTTTTATACAGAAAAGTTTGATACTAAAGTTGGAGTATGGAGATAATCAAAAGGTAATAGATTTAAAAGAGTTAGCTTTGAGGGAAGGCTTTTTGATAGGAGCTATAAGACCTCCAACTGTTAAAAGTGCTATTGTTAGGATTATTTTAAGACTTAGTTGTGAGAGAGAGGATTTTGAGAAGTTATTTTCTATTTTTTAAAAACTTTTGATTTTCTGGATTTGAAAGAAAGATATTTTGGCTTCTTTTTACTTTTGATTGTTGTTTTTCTAAGTCAACTTTTCTTGATAGATTTATAAAGATAGGTGTATCATCTACAATAATCTGTATAACACAATGGTAAGGAATTTTTAAAATACTTCCAAAGTTTTCCTCTCCAAATCCAGCTTCAAAAACGATATTTTCATCATAAATCTCAAAAGTATCATAAGTATATCCAGCTATCGCAAAAAGTGTTAGGGGCTTGAAACTGCTTTGTATATGAGATGGTAGTTTTGGTTCAAACTCTATGTCTGAGATATTTACAAGTATAGAAAACTCTTTGTTTTTTGCTAACAAAAGGTCTAGGTTTTCTTTTATATGTTCACTCATCAAATGGTTAAAATCATTGTCTATAAAAAAATTATTCAAATCTACCCTCATCTTTATCTAAAAATCGCTTTTTTTATCTCAACAAAGCCTATCATAGCATTCATTATAGCAAAATTATCTATATTTTCAATATCTTTTAGTTTTATATCTTTTGGGATTAAGATATTGTCCTCTAAAAACTTTTCTCTCATGGTACCTTTTAAAAGTGGATTTTTTGGTGTAAACCAGAGTCCATCTTTTTTTATAGCTATGTTTGCTATAGAGGTATCTTTGATAAAACCATCTATATCTACTATCAAAATCTCATCAAGATCATCTCTTTTTGAAAAAATCTCATCTATACTACTTCTATCAGTAGATTTGAAAGGGTATTTAACATTAGAGTGGATTATTTTGAAAGATTTTATAGTTTTTGGGGTGTATGGGTAGAAATCTACACTCTTTATATCTTTACCATATATAACTTTACATCTGTATAGTTTGTTATCAGTTGGAGGAGTTATATACTCTTTTAGTGAGATAGTACTTTTTTGTAAAAAGTTTTGCTCTATCGTATAGTTTAATCTTTGTTGGTGAAAATCTATGTTATAAATAACTTCATTTTGTACTTTTATAGTTTCAAAAAATAGGGACATAAACTTTTTCCTTTAGTTCATTGTATTCACTTTGTGGGTTACTATCTATTGTTATTCCCCCACCACTTTTATAGTAAAGTTTGCTTTTCTTTTTTTCGATAAATCTTATCATGACTGCACTATCAAGGCTTTTGCCATCAAAGAGACCAAAAACTCCACTAAAAAAACCTCTGTTGTAGTTTTCTATTGTTTTTATTAGCTTTGTAGTTTCTTTTTTAGGAGTTCCTGTGATGCTTCCAGCTGGAAGTAGGGTGGAGATGATAGATCCTAGTCTTTCTTGCCAATTTTCTTCTAACTCACCACTTATTTTTGAGCTTACTTGCAAAAGCTCACGACTTCCTGCTTTGATTGTTTCTATATATCTAAACTTTTCTACTTTTACTTTTTTTGAAACCATGTTAAGGTCATTTCTTAGCAGATCAACTACCATGATATGTTCTGCCATCTCTTTTTTATTTGAGAGGATTTTTTGCTCGGCATCTTTGGTTTTTGCATCTATTGTGCCTTTCATGGGATAAGTATAGATTTTGTTATCTTTTATGTTGATAAATCTTTCAGGAGAGAAGCAGATAAATCTGTCTTTGAAGTAGAGTTTAAATCTAGCATCTGAGATTTGATAGATGGTTTTTAAGTTTAGAGTTGTTTCAAACTCTGAAGCAAATGTTAAGTTAAAAAGATAAGTGTTTCCTTTTTTGATATTTTCTATCACTTTATCAAAGTATTTTTTATACTCTTTGTAGGTTGGTGGAGTAAAGGAGTATGATATATTTTTATGATGATTTTTCGGAGTTTTTTCTATCTCAAAAAGTATGTCATCATCTAATTCACTCAAAGGCTTTATAAAAAAGTCACTTTTATCAAAGTTTATGACAAAAAGGCAAGGGGTTTTGCTTTTGCCATAGTTATTTAAAATCTTTTCAAGCATTTATAAAAAGGTCAAGTACTGCCATTCTTACATAAACACCATTTTCAACTTGCTTCAAAACTTTGCATCTAGGATCACTAAGCATAGCATCATCTATGTCTATGTTTCTATGTACGGGACCTGGATGAAGTAGAAGTATATCTTTATCTCCTACCACTTCTTTTGTGATACAAAAATCACTTGCATAATCTTTTAGTGAAGCATACATTTGTGAAGTATGTCTTTCGGTTTGAGTTCTAAGGCTCATGACTATATCAACTTCTTTGATGGTTTTTTTTAAATTGTGAGAAGTTTTTAGCTTTGTTGTTGATGGTAAAAACTGTGGAGGTGCAACTAGAGTTATATCAAGTCCAAATCGCTTTAAGAGTTCTATGTTTGAGTTTGCAACTCTTGAGTTTTTTATATCTCCTACTATTGCTATCTTTTTTGTTTTTAAATCATTTCCTAAATATTCTCTGATGGTAAAAAGATCAAGAAGGGCTTGAGTTGGGTGAGCAAAGCTTCCATCTCCTGCATTTATTATAGGGCAAGTTACATAGTTTGAGAGGATTTTTGGGACTCCTGCTTCTTTGTGTCTGACAACTATGGCATGGGGGTTCATAGCATCTAAGTTTGCAGCTGTGTCATATAGAGTTTCACCTTTGCTAGATGAGCTAGTTGCTACATTTAAGCTTACAACATTTGCTCCTAAGTTTTTTGCTGCTATTTCAAAAGAGCTTCTAGTTCTTGTTGAGTTTTCAAAAAAGATAGTGATTATTAGCTTATCTTTTAGTGTTTTTTTTATCTTACCAGCTTTATACTCTTTTGCTTTTTCAAAAAGCTTTTCTACTTCATCACTTTTTAAATCTCTAGTGTTTGTTAAGTGTTTTATTTCCATATCGCCTCTTGTCCTATGTTTGGGTTGTTTTGTAAAATCTTATGTGGTTTGTAGTCAAACTTATAGTTTAAACTTTTACATCCCTTTACTGCATATCCAAGATATATCCAATCTAAGTTTAACTCTTTTGCAAAATCTATCTGTTTTAAAAGTGAGTATTTACCCAAAGATAGATGTAAAAAGTCGGGGTCATAATAAAAATAGATAGCTGAGATTCCATCTTCTAAAAAGTCCACTAAATCCACTCCAACTAGTTTTCCATTTATAAAGTAAAGTATCTCTTTTCCATAAAAGCTATGTCCAGCAATGTAAAGGTCTTGATATGTTGAAAGAGATATTTCAGTTTTATCCCAATTGTTTTTATCATGTTTATAGTCATGATATTTTTTATATAGTTCAAGATGTTCTTTTGTAACTGATGGAGTTCTAACTAAGACTAGTGTATCTTTGTTTTTTTTATAAACTCTTCTTTGGGACTTAGAGAGAGTGAAATTTTTTACATCTATCTTTAGGCTTTGACACTCACTACATTTATCACAATCAGGACATGAAAAGTAGTTTCCAAATCTTCTCCAGCCATTTTGAACAAGATTTGAGTTTATTTGTAAAGAAGCATCTTTTATGTACTTGTATCTCATTTTCATGCGATTACCAGTTCCATAAACACACTCATTTTCCAAGGTTGAAAACTCAACAATATCTTGTCCAAATTCTAAAGCTTTTTTCATGAGATTACCTGTTTTGATATATCTTTTGTAAAGATTCTCTTAAGTTTTCAGCCTTTTTCTCGCCATCTTTGAAACTTCTTGATAAAAAGCTATCAAAGTTTATAAAAACTTCTGCTATCTCTTTTTCTATATCTTCAACAGTTTTCTTTTTTGCTAAAACAGTTTCGTAAAAAGCCAACTTTCTGATGTAGTCATCAAGCTCTTTTAAAGCCTCATCTTTTTCAATAGTTGCAAAAAACTCCGGATTCTCTCTTTTGTTGTTTAAATCTCTTTTTATATCTTTGATATACTCAATAGCAGCTCCTGCCAAAGAAGCAAAAAAATCATAAACCTTTGGACTCTTCTTCTCTATATTTTTTGTAACAGAATTGATGTTTTGATACATGATATATGCAACAACACTCCCCACTAAGACAACTGAAACCAGTCCACCCATATATTTCTCCTAATTTTTAAATACTTTATACTATAATATCGCAATTTTTTTAAAAGGTAGAACAATGGGAGAGTGGAATAGTAAAAGTTGGAGAGAAAAACCAATACTTCAACAACCAACATATAAGAATCAGGAAGCTTTAAAAGATGTTGAAAAGTCTTTGAGTAAATTTCCTCCTTTAGTATTTGCTGAAGAGGTTAGAAGTTTAAAAAAACAATTAGCTGCAGTAACAAACGGTGAAGGTTTTTTACTTCAAGGTGGTGATTGTGCAGAGAGCTTTAGTGAGTTTAATGCAGATAACATAAGAGATTTTTTTAAAGTATTTTTACAAATGTCAGTGGTTTTAACTTATGCTGGTGGAAAACCTGTTGTAAAAGTAGGTAGAATTGCTGGACAGTTTGCAAAACCTAGAAGTAGTGATTTTGAAACTTCAGATGGAGTAGAACTTCCAAGTTATAGAGGAGATATAATCAACTCTATCGAGTTTACGAGTGAAGCAAGAGAACCAAATCCTGAGAGGATGATAATGGCTTATAATCAAGCAGCTGCTACTCAAAACCTTTTAAGAGCATTTGCTAGAGGTGGTTTTGCTGATCTTACTAAAGTGCATAGATGGAACTTGGATTTTACTAAAAAAAGTAACGCCTTTACTAAATACCAAGAGATAACTACAAAAATAGAAGAGTCTTTAAGATTTATGGATGCTTGTGGGATAAATGCAAACACTGCACCAAATTTAGCTCAAACTGTTCTTTATACTTCTCATGAAGCTTTACTTCTAAACTATGAAGAGGCTCTTACAAGACTTGATAGTACAACTAACAAGTGGTATGATTGCTCTGCTCATATGCTTTGGATAGGAGATAGAACAAGGGGATTAGAACAGGCTCATGTAGAGTTTTTAAGAGGGGTTGAAAATCCTGTTGGTATAAAAGCTGGACCTACTACAACAGTTGATGATTTGTTAAAACTCATAGATGCTGTTAATCCTGAAAATGAAGCTGGTAAATTAAATATCATAGTAAGAATGGGTGCTGAAAAGGTAAAAGAGAACTTTCCTTCTCTTCTAAGAGCTGTAAAAAAAGAGGGTAAAAATATCCTTTGGAGTTGTGATCCTATGCATGGAAACACTATAAAAGCTGCAAATGATTACAAAACTAGAGAGTTTGACAATGTAGTAAAAGAGGTTAAAAACTTCTTTGATATACATAAAGCTGAGGGTACAATCGCTGGAGGAATCCACTTAGAGATGACAGGGAAAGATGTAACAGAGTGTGTTGGTGGAGGACAAGAAATTTCTGAAGAAGATCTTGGTAGTAGATATCATACTCACTGTGATCCTCGACTTAATGCTTCTCAAGCTTTAGAGCTCTCGTTTTTGATAGCTGATAACTTAAAAGAGGCAAATAAGTAAGATAGGAAAAACCTATCTTACACAGTTTACTTTTTCGTCACTAAAGTTATTGTTTATGTTGCATGGCTCTTCGTTAACTAGTTTAGTAGCATAGTTTTCAGTTACACAATCAGTTTTTATAGCTTCATTTGTTGGTTCATTTCCTATTTTTAGACCTAAACCAATGTTTGTATTTACATCAAAGTCATTGTTATGTTTTTTGATACCTTTTATCTCAGCTATTAAGTTTACTTTATTTGTTAACTCTGCAGATGCTCCAATACCAGCATCAAAAAATGCTTGATTTTCATCACTATCTTCATAACCTGCACCTAAAAGCACAAAAGGATGAATCTTTGAGTTATTGTCTTTTTGTTCATGGATATAGTTTACAGAGTATCTATGAAAATCTAAAGTTCCATTTACATCTTTTAGTCTGTCATAAGCTAGTTGAACACCATTGTTTTGGTTAACAAAAATGTTATTTCTAACACCTAAAACAGTTGAATCATCATATGTTGATGTTTTATCATTATCAACAAAGTTTTTACCACCTACTAGTTGAATCTCTACCTCAGTAGCATTTAAAAGTGATGAGGCTAAAATAGCCACTGCTAAGATACTTGTTTTTTTTGTAATCATTACAAACTCCTTAAAATTGTTTTGTAAAAGGAGTATATAATATTATTTTACTTTTATGGAAAAACTTTAGCAAGAACTTAAAAAATAGTTTACTTTTTAAACTTAATGTTACTTTTTTACTCTCATACTAAAGTCAATCCAAGTAGCTTGATGGATTAAGCTTCCACTACTTACTGCATCTACACCAGTTTTAGCATAGTCAATCAAGTTTTCTTTAGTAATATTTCCACTAGCTTCTAATAGGATATGAGGGTAGTTTTTATCTCTAAAGGCTACAACCTCTTTTATCTGGTTATAATTCATGTTATCGCACATGATGATATCTGCTCCAGCTTCACTAGCTCTTTTTACTTGTTCAAAACTTTCACACTCAATCTCTACTTTACTAGTCCAAGGGATTTCTTTTCGTACTTCATCCATAAACTCTTTTAAGTTTTCAATAGTTGCAACATGAGTATCTTTTAGCATCAAACAATCATCTAAACCTAAGCGGTGATTTACTCCACCTCCACATCTTACTGCATACTTTTCAAGCTCTCTTAAAGCTGGTCTAGTTTTTCTAGTGTCTAGTAGTTTTAAGTTGTAACCTTTTAACAGTTTTTTATATTCATAAGTGTTTGTAGCGATACCTGAGCAGTGTTGTAAAAGATTTAGAATAACTCTTTCATAAGATAAAATCTTATTTCTATCTCCTTTGATAAGGCAGATAGTATCTCCAACTTTTAACTTGTCTGAGTCATTTTTTAAAAACTCTATTTTTATGGCTGGATCTATTGATTTAAACTCTTTTATATACTCCACTCCAGCCAAAATCCCTTCACTTTTTGATACAATTTTTACTGTTATATCTTTGGAAGTAGCTACTTTGCTAAAAAGATCACCTCTTCCTATATCTTCTTTTAAGGCTAGGGTTAAAAGCTCAACTGGAGTCATATTTCAAACATCCTTTCTAGTGCTATTTTAGCCCATTTTGTAGTATCTTCATCTAAAAATACTTCATTTAAAGGTTTGCCATCTTCTATTGATTTTAAAGTTTTATATAAATCTTCTAAGGTCGTTTCATTCATGGTAGGACACTCTGGTTTAGTAGATGAGAGTACATAAGTGTTTTTCTCTCTTAGTCTGTTTACCAAGTTGTATTCTGTTCCAACTGCTACTTTTTGGTTAACATCTAAGTCTTGGATGTATTTTATGATTTGGCTAGTTGAACCTACAAAGTCACTTAATTCACAAACATCTACTCTACACTCTGGGTGAGATACTATCTTTATACCTGGATACTTGTTTCTAAAAAACTCTACATCATCAGGGGTAAATAACTGATGAACTGAACAAAAACCATTATAACAGATGATATCAGCATCTTTTGGGTCTTTACCATCTCCTATAACACATGAACTAAGACTGTTTATCCTGGCTATGTTTTGTCCGAGTTGTTTATCTGGAACAAAAAGGATTTTTTTACCACTTTTTAAAGCTTTTTCTATAATTTTCTTAGCATTTGAACTAGTACAAACCATACCACCCATCTTTCCAACTCTTGCTTTTACAGCAGCTGATGAGTTGATATAAGTGATTGGCATGATGTCATCTTTTTTTATACCTTGTTTTTCTAAAAGTGCAACTGATGTATCATAATGCTCTCCATCTATCATCCTAGCCATCGCACAACAAGCCAGTTTTGGCATAAATACTCTCTTTTGGGGACTTAGGATTTTTACACTTTCCCCCATAAAACCTACACCACAAAATACTAAGTTTGAATTTTTATCCTCCATAGCCATCTTTGCTAGTTGCAGACTATCTCCACTAAAATCAGCTAGTTCAAATACTTCATCTTTTTGGTAAAAATGAGCAACTATTGTTACTTCTTTTTCTTTTTTTATTCTATTTATTTCATCTGTATAGTTTTGTTTTGTCAAAAAATCTCCTTACTTGGAAGCTGGTGCTTCTTTTTTTATCTCTTTTGTAAATTTTGTTACTTTTGACTTTTTTGTTACTTTTTTTATAATCTTTTCAATCTTAGTTTCTTTATCTTTTTTTATTACAATTTTATTGATATTAGCATCAATTTTTTTTGTAGTTAAGTTATTATCATATGTTTTTAGTCTTTTGTATAGTTTTGTATCTTCGATAGTAGCGAAAAGTGCTACTAAAATAGTGATACTTAATAGAAATATTTTCATGATAAAATTTCCTTTATACCATCATGTCTTAAAATTCTTATGAGATTTGTAGAACCACTTTTCCCAGTAGATGAACCCATTGTTATAACAAACTCATCATCTTTATCTTTTTGAATAAATCCAGCTTTGTGAGCTTTTTTTATAAAGTCATTTAGTAATGATGTAGGGTTATGTGGATTTTTTAGGACAAATAGTGGTTGTACTCCCCAAAAAAGATTCATAACTCTTTGAACATTTAAAGAGTGAGCATTTGCATAGATTAGTGATCGTGGACGAAACTTTGATAGTGATTTTGCACTAGCTCCACTTGATGTAAAGGTAATAAGAGCTTTTTTGTTTAAGTATTTACTCAAATCTACTGCACTTTTTGAAATAGCTTCTGAAGCATCTTTAGGGTCAAAGTCTTTATTATATGGGTAATCTTTTTCAACATCTTTTATCGTATCTACTAAAACTTGTACAGCTTCAAGAGGATAGTTACCTACTGTTGTTTCATCACTTAGCATAACTGCATCTGTTCCGTCATATATGGCATTTGCTATATCACTAACTTCTGCTCTTGTTGGGAAAGGGTTTTCTTTCATGGAAGTGAGCATTTGAGTTGCGACTATGACTGGTTTGTTAAGAGAGTTTGCTTTTTTTATAATCTTTTTTTGAATACGAGGAAGTTTTGTTACTCCAAACTCAGCTCCTAAATCTCCACGAGCCACCATAACTCCATCACTTGCTTTTAGGATACTTTTCAAGTTTTCTACTGCTTTTCCCATCTCTATTTTTGAAACTATAAAAGGTTTGTGTCCATTTTGTTTGAGTATTTTTTTTGCCTCTTTTACATCTGATTTTGATTGTACAAAAGAGAGAGCTACTATATCAACTTTGTGTTTTGCACCAAACTCTAAATCTTTTATATCTTTGTTTGTGATAGAGGAGATTTTTAGCTCTGTTTTTGGAAAGTTTACACCTTTTCTTGATGTTAGTTCTCCCTCGTTTAGGATTTTTAGAGTAAGTGAGTTTTCATCTTTATTAGTAACTATTGACTGGATAGTTCCATCTGCAAAAAATACATGCTCATCAATATTTACCATGTCTATTATATTTGGATAGGAAAGTGCAAGGGTTGTTTTTTCATTATCATCTTTTTTCTTTACAAGTTTGATGCTGTCCCCACTTTTTAGTTTCAAAACTCCTTCAACTTCTCCAATCCTAACTTTTGGTCCTGATATGTCTTGAAGTATTGCTACCTCTTTTTTTACTTTTTTGCTGGCATCTCTTATCATCTTTATAGAGTTTTCGTGGGTTTTGTGGTCTCCGTGAGAGAAGTTCAGACGAAAAACATCAACACCATTTTTTATCAAGCTTTCAATCATATTAGGATTTTCTGTTACTGGTCCTAGGGTTATTACTATTTTTGTTCTTTTTATCATGATATTCTCCTTAGTATTACTCCACACTCTATATGGGAAGTATATGCAAATTGGTCAAAAGTTGCAAATCTTACTATCTCATACTCTTTTAATCTCTCCAAATCTCTTTTTAGAGTTTTGGGGTTGCATGAGATATAGATAATGTTTTCAAATCTCTTTAAAAACTCACAACTCTTTTCATCTACTCCAGCACGAGGTGGATCTACAAATACATGTGTAAAGTTATAATCATCAAGATTTATATCTTTTAGACGATTAAACTCTCTTTTCTTATCCATCGCTTCTACCAACTCCTGGGCTGAGAGTCTTACAAACTTTATGTTATCTATCTTGTTTAGCATAACATTTTCATTTGCTGATTTGATAGATGCTTTAGAAACCTCTGTTGCTAAAACTTTATCAAACTCCTTTGAAAGAGGTAGAGTAAAGTTCCCAAGCCCACAGTATAGTTCTAAAAGGTTACTATTTGGTAACGGATTTATGTTTTTTATCACCCACTCAATCATCTTTTGATTTACTTTTGGATTTGGTTGAGTAAAACCTGTATCTAAAACTTTGTACTTATAAGTCTTTCCAAAAATAGTGAGTTTTTCGTGTATATAATCTTTATCAACTACTATTTTTATGCCTCTGCTTCTTCCTATGATGTTAGAATGAAGAGATAAAAGAGCTTTTTTTGCTTCCTCCTTCCAACTATCATCTAACTTTTTGTGATAGATTAGGGTGATGATAGCTTCATCGGTAGTAGAGGTTAAAAACTCAACTGCAAAAAGCTTATGTTTTAAAATGTGGTTATCTTTTACTAACTCTAATAGTTTTATCATGAGAGTAGATATAAGTGGAGATACTATATGACACTCATCTATCTTTAAAGCTCTTTTTTCAAAGCTATTCATTGCATAACTGATTCCACTATCATCATGGTAAATTCTAAACTCAGCTCTGTATCTGAAGTTTTTGGATTCACTTTTTATGATGTCTATATCACTTAAGCCAAAATCTTTTTTTATCAGAGATACTTTTTTTTCTAGTTGTTCTTCGTATGTGTAGTCGTGTAAAGTACAACTTCCACATTTTCCAAAGTAGTTACAATTCATTATTTAAAACTCGCTATAAGATTTCCTATGAGTAGGTTCCATCCATCTATAAGGACAAAGATTAGTAGTTTAAATGGCATAGATATCATCGCAGGTGGGAGCATCATCATACCCATACTCATCAAAACTGAACTAACTACCATATCTATGACTAAAAATGGTAGGTAGAGTAAAAAGCCTATCTCAAAGGCACTTTTTAGTTCACTTATTACAAAAGCTGGGATTGCAACTAGTAGAGGTATTTCAGATACATTTTTTGGATTTTTCAGGTGTCTTATCCTAAAAAATAGGGCTAAATCTTTTTCTCTTGTGTTTTTTATCATGAAGGATTTAAACGGGGCTACGGTTTTGGTAAAGGCTTCTTCATAATTTATCTTTTTTTCACTGTAAGGTTTGATACCATTATCATAAGCTTTTTTTGCATAGGGTTGCATGATGAAAAATGTTAAGATTAGAGCCATTGATACTAAAAGTTGGTTTGGTGGTTGTTGTTGAGTTCCAAGAGCTGTTCTAAGAAATGAAAATACAACTAAGAGTCTAACAAAACTAGTCATGAGAAGTATAAGCGAAGGAGCTAAGACTAAAAGAGTTAAAACTACTAAAACATTTAGTGAACTTACCAAATCTTTTGGAGTACTTGGAGCTGATAGGGATAGATTTATAGATGGTAGTTGCATCGCACTGTCAGCAGAGTAGAGTGCTAAGGCAATGCTAAGTAGTAAAAATAAAGCTCTTATAACCCTCTCCTTAAGTTTTTAGGGCACATCTAATAATAGTTAATACCCACAACATCTCTAGCTTTTGTCTAGGCGAGGCACTCATTTGCAGACCTAGCCGTAGCTAAGTCAAAAATGAGTAACGAAGTATAGGCAAAAGCTAGTGATGCCCACAGGGTGGGTTTTGCAAGTGCAATTTTGCACAAGATACTTACTTCGTCTTAGCTACGGCTAGGACTTGAAAGTCTCTTGCACAATCTCACACTTGCAAAACCCATTGTGGGTGTTACCTATTATTAGATGTACCCTATAGTTTATCAAATAGTTTCTTATTTTCACAAATCTTACACTTTGTTGTAATATAATTATAACATAGTAAAAAAATAAGGAGTTTATCATGAAAAAAATTAAAAATATTTTACTAGTTTTGGCAATAGTTGCTTCAAGTGGGGCTTATGCAAAAAGTTATGTAAAGACTAAGTATGTCAAAGTAACAAAGCATTATAAAAGTTATAAAACAACTTATAAGGAAGTTCCTTATCAAAGTTGTCATTATGAGAGTGTTCCAGTAACTAGAACTACTTATGTAGATGTATATGAGAAAAATCCAGCAGCTCCTCTTTTAGGAACAGTTGCTGGTGGAGTTATAGGACATAGATTTGGTGGAGGAAGAGGTAGGGATTTAGCTACTGTAGTTGGTGCTATTGCTGGTGGAGCTTTGGCAAACAAACAGTATGGTACGAAACATTATCGAAAACCTGTAACAACTACCTCTTATGAGCAAAGAAGAGTTTGTTCTACTTACTATAGAACTAAAAAAGTAAGAAGAAAAGTTTGGAAAAATGTAGCTTACTATCATGGAAGAAAGATAGTGAAAGTTTCAAGACATTATTTGAAAAGAATACCTGTTAGAGTTAGGGTTAGTTACTAGAAAAATGGAGAGGTTTTCCACCTCTTCAAAAACTTTTAAATCTTTGTGATATAATCGCGACAAAATTTAACAATACAGGGTTATTTTATGAGCGAAAAAAACACTACTTACAATCCACATGATATAGAAGATAGATATTATAAAATCTGGGAAGATAGAGGTTACTTTGAGATAGATGGTAACAAGGGTATTCAACAAAAAGATAAAAACTTTTGTATCATGATGCCACCTCCAAATGTTACTGGAGTACTTCATATAGGTCATGCACTTACTTTTACTTTACAAGACATCATGACAAGATATAAAAGGATGGATGGATACAAAACTCTTTGGCAACCAGGACTAGATCATGCAGGAATTGCTACTCAAAATGTTGTAGAAAAACAGCTTTTGGCTGAGGGAGTAACTAAAGAGGAACTTGGGCGAGAAGAGTTTTTGAAAAAAGTTTGGGAGTGGAAATCGTATAGTGGAGGAGCTATAGTTCATCAGATGAGAAAACTAGGAATTAGTCCAGCTTGGAGTAGGCAGAGATTTACTATGGATGATGGGCTTAAAAGTGCTGTTAAAAAAATCTTTAAAAAACTATATGATGATGGGCTTATATATCGTGGAAACTATATGGTTAACTGGTGTACTCATGATGGAGCTTTGAGTGATATAGAGGTTGAGCATAAAGATGTTGATGGGAAGTTTTATCATGTAAAGTATCCATTTAGTGATGGAAGTGGAGAAGTTATCGTAGCTACTACTAGACCTGAGACTTACTTTGGAGACACGGCAGTTATGGTAAATCCAAATGATGAAAGATATAAAGATATAGTAGGTAAAAAGATAAAACTTCCTTTGATAGATAGAGAGATAGAAATAATAGCCGATGAGCATGTTGATATGGATTTTGGAACAGGAGTTGTTAAAGTAACTCCAGCTCATGATCCAAATGATTATGAAGTTGGGAAAAGACATGATTTAGAGTTTATCACTTGCTTTGATGAGAAAGGTATTTTAAACTCTGAGTGTGGAGAGTTTGAAGGATTAGAGAGACTAGAAGCTAGAGAAGTGATAGTTAAAAAACTAGATGCTGAGGGCTTTGTTGTAAAGATAGAGGAGCATAAGCATCAAGTTGGGCATTGTTATAGATGTAAAAATATAGTTGAGCCATATATTTCTAAACAATGGTTTGTAAAAAAAGAGATAGCTACTGATGCGATACAAAAAGTAAATGATGGTGAGACTAAGTTTTATCCAGCTCATTGGATAAACTCATACAATGCTTGGATGAGTGAGCTTAGGGATTGGTGTATCTCTCGTCAGCTTTGGTGGGGACATCAGATACCTGTTTTTTACTGTGATGATTGTGGGGAAGAGTTTGCTAGTGAAGAGGATCATCCAAAGGAGTGTCCAAAGTGTGGTAGTAAAAATCTTACCCAAGACCCTGATGTTCTTGATACTTGGTTTAGTAGTGGACTTTGGCCATTTTCAACTCTTGGTTGGGGAAATGGTGAGTTTGGAAAAGGTGAACTGTGGAATGAAGATGATTTGAAAAACTTTTATCCAAACTCTATGCTTATAACAGGTTTTGATATACTTTTCTTTTGGGTTGCTAGGATGATGTTTACTGGTGTCGAAGTTATGAAAGAAGTACCTTTTAAAGATGTCTATCTTCATGCACTTGTTAGAGATGAGCATGGAAAAAAGATGAGTAAATCAACTGGAAATGTTATCGATCCTCTTGATATGGTAAAAGAGTTTAATGCTGATACTCTAAGGTTTACTCTAGCTGCACTTGCTGTGCAGGGTAGGGATATAAAACTAAGTGTTGAAAAGCTTGGGATTTACAGAAACTTTACAAACAAGATTTATAATGCAAGTCGTTATCTTTTGATGAAGAGTGATAAGTTTGATAACCTAAATGATATAGAGGTAAAAACTCCACTTGGAAAGTATATGTTAGGTAAGTTTTACAAAGCTATTAGTGAGTGTAGAGAGAGTTTAGACTCTTATAAGTTTAACGACAGTGCTGTAATACTTTATAGATACTTTTGGAATGACTTTTGTGACTGGGGAATAGAGCTAAGCAAAGCAGATAGTGAGGCAGTCAGTGAGCTTGGAGCTATCTTTAAAGAGAGCCTAAAACTTCTACATCCTTTGATGCCTTTTATTTCTGAGCATCTTTATCATGAATTAAGTGCTACAAGTTTGGAAGATGGAAAATCTATCATGATAGAAAAGTACCCTGAGGCAAAAGAGATAGATAGTGATATAGAAAAGATTTTCTCACTTGTTATAGAGTCGATAGTGAGTATAAGAAGAGCTAAAGCTACTATCGAGCTTGGAAACAAAGAGATACCAAAGGTTTATATCAAGCTAAATAAAGATATAGATATAAGTAGTGGTGAAAAGTATATCAAAAGATTAGCTAGAGTAGGGGAAATAGAGTTTGTTGATAGTAAGAAAGAAAACTGTATATCAGATATCAGTGATAACTTGGAAGTAAATCTACCACTAGAAGGGATTGATTTAACTCCTATCATAAGTAGGCTAGAAAATCAAAAAGTAAAACTTGAAAAAGAGTTTAACAAACTAAATGGAATGCTTTCAAATGAAAGATTTGTAGCAAATGCTCCTAAAGAGGTAGTTGAGGAAAACAGAAAAACACTTGAAGCTACGAAAGAGAAACTTGATAAAGTAAGTAGTGAGTTAGACAGTTTAAAGTAGGGTAAAAACCTACTTTATCTTCATGTCTTTCTTCATCTTTTGTAAAAGTTCTACTATAATATCTTCATTTACATCATCGTAAAAATCTGCTTGAATAGTGTATATTTTATGAAATGCTTTTTTTATTGTTATTTTTACATAGCCGTCAAACCTTGATTCACTGGAAATATTTAGAGGATTGTTGCAGTGGGCTGGGTAGGCTGAGGATTCTACAACTATTGTGTAGGGTGATTTTGAGATGTGGATATTTGTATCTTTTATAGCAGATTTTGATAATTTTAAAAGCTCAGGTGAGGAAGCCAATATAGTAAACTTTTGAAGTTTTCCTACAAAAGATTTATCTTCTACTTTTTCATAAATGTTGTGATTTGTACAACCAAATAAAAAAAACAATAAACTAATTTTTATAAAAATAGCTTTCAATTCCATCTGCTATGCCTTTCGCTAAAAGTTTTTGATAAAAAGGATTAAATAATCTTTCTGCTTCTGTTGGGTTTGTTATATATCCAGTCTCTATTAAAACTGCAGGCATTCCAGCACCTACAAGTACCCAAAATGGTGCAGGTCGTACGGCACCATCATCAACAGCACTATATTTATTTCTTAAATCTCTTAATATGTTGCTTTGTACATCTATGGCTAATTTTTTAGATTGATTTATTTTATATCTGTTTAAAAAGTTTAAGAGTGTGTTTTTTGAGATAGAGTCCATATTTATCAAAGAGGCTTTGTTTTCTTTTGCTGCTGCTCTTTTTGCACGAGCACTACGAGCTGGGGAGAGGTAGAAAGTTTCTACTCCTTTAACAGAGTATTTTTTATATCCTTCTACAGCATTTGCATGGATAGATATAAAAAGGTCAGCTTTGTTTTTGTTTGCAAAGTGAGTTCTGTTTTTTAAATCTATAAATCTATCACTACTTCTTGTCATGATAACTCTATAACCTCTTTTTTTAAGTTCATCTCTTAGTTTAAGAGAAATTGCTAAAACAGTTCTTTTCTCTTGTAGGTGATTGTATCCTACTGCTCCACTATCTTTTCCTCCATGTCCTGGATCTATAACTATAGTTTTTGAGTATTTTTTTACTAATTTATAATCTTGTCTTTTTCTTTTTTTCTTTTTAGTTGTTTTACTAGTTATTGTTATATCTTTATTTTGGGTATGGATAATAAGTTGGTTGTTTTTGATATAAGCATGAGAGGGGATAGCCTTTTTATCTTCAAAAACAATTCTTATCCTTTCACTATTGTTTTGAGAGATGGCAAATCTTGATATGTTTGGTATTTTTATATGTTTAGAAAAACCTTTAGGAAGAGTTGCTTTTATATCATATATATCTTTATATTTTTTGTTGAAGTTTAGTTCAAAAAACAGAACATCTTTGTATCTTAATGCTTTTGAAAAGTTTATGATTAAATCACCATTTTTATATAATATATTTTTTAACATAGGTAGATTTGGTTTTACTTCTTTTATAGGGGCAGTTGTTATCTTCGTATTTTCGAGTGGTGTTATTTTCTCTTTTTGTTTATGAGTTTCTTGTTTATGAGTTTCTTGTTTATGAGTTTCTTGTTTAGGTTGTTTCTTAGTTATTGGTTGAAAGTTATAATGAGCATACTCTTTTTCAAAAGTTTTGCTATCTTGTCCTAAAGCTTTTTTACATCTTATTATGCCTCTTAGAGATTGTTCTATTGCACCTCTTTCATCTGCTATTACTGCTTGAATATATATATTTTCTAAGTTATGAAGTATATTTACAGTTTTGGTAGATGAGGCAAAGGGAATCTGTTTATAAAGATTTTTTGCATCATCTATAAGAGTGTTAGCTACCAAAATATTTAAAAATATCAGTAGTAAAAATACAATATGTTTAATCTTTACTCTCCAATTGTTAGTTTTTGCATAAGGGATTTTACACTTACAAGCTTATCTAGTTTATATCCATTTGTCCCAGTAAAGAAAAGTCCAGTATCTTTATCTCCTTGATAAGCTGCACTAAGTCTATCAGCTATACAGTATCCAACTGCTTTTGCCTCAACTCCTCTGTTACAAGGAGCAACACAGTTTGAGATACATTTTATCTTAGGAGCTGTATGTTCTTCTATCATTTTTTGAAGATTTGTTCTTACTCCTCTAGCAGGTAGTCCAACAGGAGATTTTAAAAGTTTTATATCAGCTTCTTTTGCATCTATCAATACTTGTTTAAAGTTTTCATTTGCATCACACTCAAAAGTTCCTATAAATCTAGTTGCCATTTGAACTCCTGCACAACCAAGAGATAAAAACTTATCTATGTCATTTTTATCCCAAATACCACCAGCAGCTATCACTGGGATATCTCCCCAATTTTTTGCCTCTTCTATCACTGCTGGAACTATGTTTTCTAGTTGGAACTCTTCTTGGAAACACTGCTCATAAGAAAAGCCTTGATGTCCTCCACTTTTTGGTCCTTCTACTATAACTGCATCAGGAACTTTGTTGTATCTTTTCCATTTTCTACAGATTAGTTTCAAAGCTCTTGCACTCGAAACGATAGGGATTAGTGCAACATCTGGAAAGTCTGCTATAAATTCTGGCATATTTGTTGGCAGTCCTGCTCCTGTTATAATCATATTTGCACCAGCTTCACATGAGTCTCTTACTATACGACCATAGTCATTTGAAGCATATAAGACATTGGAAGCTAAAGGTGCATCTCCACATATTTTTCTTGCATTTTCAAAGATTTTAAAGAGTGCATCACGACTGTAAAAATCTTTTTCAGAGTAAGGCTTACCATCTACTAGTTTGTGAGCATATTTTTCATTTTCATAATACCCAGTTCCCACGGAACTTATAACTCCTAGTCCACCCTCTAGTGATACAGCTCCTGCTAACTTATCCCAGCTTATCCCTACTCCCATTCCACCTTGGATTATCGGGTGTTTTATCTCGTACTTTCCTATTTTCATCCTGACACCTTTAATTTTGCAAATTTTCTTTTTCCTATTTGTATAACATATTCACCATTTTGTAATTTTAACTGTTCATCTTGGAGTTTTTGTGAGTCAAGTTTCACTGCACCTTG
This sequence comes from Campylobacterales bacterium, assembly GCA_027023305.1. Classification (GTDB taxonomy): domain Bacteria; phylum Campylobacterota; class Campylobacteria; order Campylobacterales; family QNZT01; genus SZUA-1377. Next base: position 37,604 of record JALVVR010000022.1, read on the forward strand.
TTTTATATCTCTTCTAGCTTGGCTAGTTGATGGTTCAAGTCCTATGTCAACAAGAGCTTTTGCTATCCAAGTGTTACTATCTATATCAAAAGTTTTTATATCATCTGGAAGAGCATTTTTTGAAAAGACATTGTCAAACTCATCTTTTGCTTTTCTGGCTTCATCTTTGCTAGAAAATCTAGCTGTTATCTCTAAAGCTAAGTTCTCTTTTGCCACTTTTGGATGAAGTTCTCCACTTTTTACTTTTTGTTTTAGATCCTCAATCTCTTTTGTAGTAAGAGAGCTTAAAAGGTCATAGTATCTCCACATAATTTCATCACTAATACTTAGTACTTTTGCATACATATCTTTTGGTAAGTCATTTACACCGATATAGTTTCCTAGAGATTTACTCATCTTTTGGACTCCATCAAGTCCTTCCAAAATAGGCATCATGATAAGGACTTGCTCTTTGCCTATACCATAAGCTTTTTGAAGTTGTCTTCCCATAAGTAGGTTAAACTTTTGGTCAGTTCCACCAAGCTCTATATCACTTTTAAGATGAACACTATCATATCCTTGTAAAAGAGGGTATATAAACTCACTTATAGCGATAGGAGTTTGGGATTTGTATCTTTTATCAAAGTCATCTCTCTCTAGCATTCTAGCTACTGTTTGGTTCATGCAAAGCCCTATGATGCCATTTGCTCCAAGCTCATCTAACCAAGAGGAGTTATGAACAACAACAGTCTTTTCTTTGTCTAAGATTTTAAAAACTTGTTCTTGATAGGTTAAAGCATTTTTTAAAACATCCTCTTTTTGTAGAGGTTTTCTCATGACATTTTTCCCAGTAGGATCTCCTATCATAGCTGTAAAATCCCCAACTAAAAGCTGAACTATGCCACCATACTTTTGAAAAATGGCTACTTTTTGAAGTACAACAGTATGACCTAAGTGTATATCCGGGCTAGTTGGGTCAAATCCTACTTTAACAAAGTAGTTTTTTCCATTTTCTAAATACTCTTTTAAAAGTTTTTCTAATCTTTCTTCGTCTATTACCTCAGCTATCGCTCTTTTTATATCGTTTAGTGCATCTTCTATTTTAAACACAAAACCCCTTTTTAGTTTTTATAAGCATCATCTATGGCAAAAAAATCGATAATCTTATAACTTTCACTTTTTTTGTTGATAATTTTATCTTTTATAACTTTCAAATCGCTATCATTTGTGATTTCTATATCTATTTGGAAAAATGAAGTTAAATCATCTTCACTTTTTGATAGAGATATATTTATCAAATCGACCTCTATTTTAGCTAAATATTGTAAAAACTTTGCTAAAGCTCCCTTTTTATTTTCGATACTTACTATTAGTTTGAAAATATTGTTTTTCTTCTTTGTCCACTTGATAAATACTGCCTTATTTCTCTCATCTATCAACTCTTTTGCTTTTTGGCAAAACTTGTGATGAACTGTTATAGAGTTTCCTTTTACTATGCCTACTATATCATCTCCATATTTTGGATGACAACAGTAATCAAATGATAGTGATGAGTAGTTGTTTGTTGAGTAGATAGAGAGTTTATCAAAAACTTTTTCTTTTAATTTATATGATTTTAAAGGAGAAATGATAGGTATTATGACTCGATTATCTATCAAAGATTTTCTTATTTTTGATATTTTTGATTGTAAAACATTTATATCTGTTGCTGCTTTAGAAATATTGTTTTGAAGATTTTCCCTTTTTATCACTTTTAAGAGTGCTTTGTGAGATATGCTTAGTTCACTTGCTATGATATTTTTTGCTACTTTTTCATTTATCTCTTTTAGTTTTGATTTACAGTTTTGAGTAAGGGCAGTTTTTGCTCTTGTAGTTTTGACTGAGTTTATCCAACTACATCTATATATGATTTCATTTCCAGTTACTATCTTTATTATATCTCCATTTTTTAGTTCAGTTAGAAAGGGTACTCTTTTTTTGTTGACATAGGCTTCTTTTGCATAAAGTCCAACTTCACTATGTACAGTAAATGCAAAGTCAAGTATAGTTGAGCCTTTTGGAAAACTAAATAGATCTCCTTTTGGAGAGTAAACGGTAACTTCTTCGCTGTAAAGTTCGGCTTTTGTTGCATCTATGATATGGTCTATGTTTTTAGTATCACTTTCACTTTTAAGATCATTAAGCCACTCTAATTTTGGGCTGAGTCCTTCATGACCTTTGTATTTCCAGTGAGATGCTACACCATACTCGGCAGATTTGTGCATATCAAAGGTTCTTATTTGTATTTCATATATATATGATTTGTTAAAAACGGTTGTGTGAATAGTTTGGTATCCATTATCCTTTGGAAGTGCGATATAATCTTTAAATCTTGCTATTAGTGGTCTAAATTTTAAGTGAACTAAGCCTAAAACTTTGTAGCATAAAAGAGGTTCTTTTACTAAAATCCTAAGAGCTAAGAGGTCAAGTATTTCATCTATTGAGACCCCTTTTCTTTGCATTTTTTGGTAGATTGAGTATTTGTGTTTTATACGACCTTCTATTTTAAAGCTACCATCTATAAAGCCGTTTTTTAGCATCATTTTTCTTAGCTTTTCTACAAAAGTGTTTAGTTTTAGTCTTAGATCTTGGGAATTGTTTTGTAAAAAAGTTGTTATCTCCTGGTACTTTTGTGGGAATAGATAGTAAAAACATTTATCTTCAAGTACATTTTTTATCTTTGATATACCAAGTCTATGGGCTATGGGTACATACACAACTAGAGTTTCTTCTGCTATCCTTTTTTGTTTTTGTGCATTTAGTGCATCAAGAGTTAGCATGTTGTGAACTCGATCACATAGTTTTATCACTAGAACTCTCACATCATCTATCGAAGTGATAAGCATCTTTCTAAAAGTAAGGGCTGAAGTAATAATCTTTTTATCTGAAGTTGAGGATATCAGCTCCTCTTCTCTTATCTCTGTTATCTTTGTGAGTCCATCTACTAAGTTTCGTATTTTTTTTCCAAACTTTTCTTCTATATCTTCACTTGTAACTGATGTATCTTCTACTGTATCATGAAGAAGAGCAGCGATAATCATATCAGCATCACCACCAACTAACTTAACAACAACTGCTACTAAAATAGGGTGAATGATGTATGGTTCGCCACTTTTTCTAAACTGACCTTCGTGTGCATTTTTTGCAAATTCTAGGGCATCTAGTAGGTTTTTGTTTTTACCTACTATGTTGTAAAAAATTCCTTTTGCTTCGAGTACATCTTTAACTAATTTTAAATTTTCTAAAGATGTATTCATAAAGCTATCTTATGAGATGTTTTCTAGTTTTATTGCACCCTCTGCTATTTCCATCAAGGCGATGTCGGGATTTTTTAAGTTATGATTTTTTTTAAGTTCTATTTTTGGTTCACTTCCAGCTGAGAGTTCATTTGCTCTTTTTGAAACCATCAAAGATAGAACATAGCTATCTTCATCTACTTGTTTTAATGCTTTTGATATTATTTTTTCTAATCTCATATTACTTTTCCTTGTTATTTTGTTTTTTGTACTATTGATGCTGAGTTTAAGTCGCCGTTTACTATCTTTAAAAGATTTCCTTTTTCAAACATATTACAAACTACGATAGGTAGAGAGTTATCTTTTGCTAAAGCGATAGATGTATCATCCATCACTTTTATATGATCTCTAAGTGCATCTTCATAAGTTAAAACATCTAGTTTTTTTGCATCGGCATACTTTTTTGGATCTTTGTCATATACTCCATCAACTTTTGTTGCTTTTATAATCATACTAGCTTCTACTTCAGTAGCTCTAAGAGTTGCAGCAGTATCAGTTGTAAAGAAAGGATTTCCAGTTCCTGCACCAAATATAACAACTCTTCCTTTTTCAAGATGTCTTTTAGCTCGACGAACTATAAAAGTTTCTGCGATTTGCTCTAGTTTTATAGCACTTTGAACTCTTGCATAAACTCCGTTATACTCTAAAGCTTCTTGAAGTGCTACTGCATTTATCACAGTTGCTAGCATACCCATATAATCTCCACTAGTTCTTTTGATGATACCATCTTTTGCTGCTGATACACCTCTTATGATGTTTCCTCCACCAACAACAACTGCTACCTCAACTGAGTTTCTCACTAAATCTTCTATCTCATCAGCGATGTATTTTAGGATTTTCGTATCTATACCATAACCTTCATCTCCAGCTAGTGCTTCACCTGAAAACTTTACTAAAACTCTTTTTCTTTTTCTCAAAACATTGTCCCTTTTCTTTTGTTATATATATTACTAGAAAATTATTAAAAAATAATAGTTTTATTGTTGTAAACAAAAACTCTATCATCAAAGACTAAATCTATTGCTTCATTAAGAACGGATTTTTCTATTTCTCTTCCAGCTCTTTGCATATCTTTCCAGCTGTATTCGTGGTTTACTTCTTTGACATTTTGAGCTATTATAGGTCCTTCGTCAAGGTTGTTATTTACAAAGTGAGCAGTTGCTCCTATGATTTTTACTCCACGATTGTATGCTTGTTTGTAAGGATTTGCACCTATGAAAGCTGGTAAAAATGAGTGGTGGATGTTTATGATTTTTCCCTCATATGGTTTGACAAAGTCGCTAGAGAGGATTCTCATGTATTTTGCTAAGATGATATAATCAATATCTAAATTTTTGAGTAATTCTAAAACTTCTTTTTCATGTTTGTTTCTTGTTTTTCCCTCTGCAGATATGCAGTAGAAAGGTATGTCAAATTTTTGGCTTAACTCTTTTAAATCTTCATGATTTGCAATTATAGCTTTTATGTTTGCATTTAGAGCACCACTATAATGCTTTATAAGTATATCACCTAGGGCATGAGACTCTTTTGTAGCCATAACAATTATATCTTTTTTCCTACTTTTTGCTATGCTGATGTTGGTATCAAGTGGAAGGGATGATAAAAGCTCTTGTTTTAGAGTAGTTTCTTTAAATTCCCCATAAACTCTAGCTCTAAAGAAAAACTTTGCATTTTCTTTATCTACAAATTCATTGTTTTTTTCTATATTTAGAGCATTTTTAAAAAGTATGTCTGAGATTTTATAAACTAAACCTTTTTCATCACTGCATGAGATTTTTATTATGTATTTGTTCAAGGATATCTCCCAAATTTTTGGGAGATTATACTACATTTTCTTTAGAAATTGTTATGCAATCTCTGTTACACCTATTCGAGAAAGAAAAGACTCTACAGTATCATCTTCATGATGGCCAGTGATAGTGTAGTTAAGTTCAACAAATTTACCATCATAATCTTTTGATTCTACTATACTTTTTAGTAAAAATGCTATTTTTTGAGCAGACTCTATGGTGCATTCTAATAAAAGTATAACAAACTCTCCATCATCCCACTCTACAAGTATATCTGTATCTCTAATCTCATAGTTTAATCTTTCTGCAACCCTTGATAGAGTAGAGTGGTCAACTATCTCTTTGTTTTCTTTAAAAGTAGCTACAAAGTGAACACCTGAGAGATTTTTCTCTTCATTCCTATCATTGTGTATCTCATCATTTACTATGGCATTTAGTTTTTCTTTTGTATAAATTGTTAAAAATTCATCAAAATCTACCTTGCCTTTAACTCTATCTAGTTTTGAAAACTCTTTTATAAAAAATACTTTTTTACCTAACATATTTTAATCCTTCTTGTTTGTCGTTAAAAGCATATCGGCGAAAGTAAATTTTTTATTAACTTTGTTTTGAAAAAGTTACTATTTTTTAATATTGTGTTACTTTCTGCAACTTTTATTTACTTCAAATAAAGTATATTCACTCAATACTGATTATCATGAAAGATACTTAACACGGTTGTTTAGTGTTGATTATATAGAAAAAGTTTGATTATTTTTTTAAAGTTTTTTATTAGTTGTCCGATTTAGGTTTAGTCCAAAGTGCCACTAAAACACTCCTCCTCGTAATTGGTACTTTGGATGATTTCTTATAAGATTTAATACCCCAAAACTCTTTGCAAACCCTCTTTAGTATCTATACCTATACTATTTGTTTCAACCTCTACCATTCACTTCCTTGAACTTGTTATCATCTTCAAATAAACTTTGCCTATCTTTCCAATAATCAGGCTTTCTATTAAGTTGCATTACTGCTAATATAACAATCTCATTATCTTTTTTATAGTATATTATCCCATAAGGAAATCTGTTTGTCAAACATCTTCTTATATCATCCCCCATTGGATGCCAAGCATTTGGAAATTGTATAATTCTTTGGATAGTACTATAAACTTCATCTGCAAACTCAAGACCTAAATTTGCTCTACATTCTTCATAATAATCAACAGCTTTAAAAAACTCATTTTGAGCATCAGGATGAAAAGAAAATTTCATTTAAGCAAATCTTTGTTTTACTTTTTCAAAAACTTCGTTGCCATCTATCAGATGGACTTTTCCATTCTCAATATCATTTTTTCTTTCTAAGGCTTTCTTAAACCATAAGTTATCAATAGACTTATCCAACCCATTTAAATTAGTCAAAATTTTATCAACAATTTTAACTTTTAAATCAAGTGGCAAAACTTCAATTTCTTCAAAAAGTTCTCTTTCTTTTACTGTTGTCATGATATATCCTCAACTAGAGTTTTTTTGTATTTTATCATGATTTTCATTTTTTGGAGCTATTTTTGTAAAATTTGCTTGAAATTTTAAACTTCTGGGAAGTTTTCAAGGAAACTTTTTGCAAAAGTAAAATCACTACCGTTAGTTTTGCTTCTTTTTTAAAAAGAAGGTATAAAGGAACTTTGGTTTAGATAATGAACTAAAAATGAATGATAACGTTTGACTTCACCGACAGGTTTACCTGTTCGGTGCTAAGTTTTGTTGTGTCAGGTTTGATATTCATTAATTGAATCAAATATACTTTCAATACCACTTCTAAACTCTGATATATCATCAAGATATAATATTCGTAAATTGTTAATCGCACGAGAGCATGAAACATATAATAAATTTTTAGTATTTGTAAACTTTATTAACTCTTCTTCACCCAATTCACTTGTATCTAAGCACTTAGAAAAGTATGATGAAAACTTCTTTCTATCGAAACCAAAATTATTTTGCATGAATATTATTATATTATCATATTCTTCACCTTTTGTTCCATGATAAGTATGATAAATTACATCTTTATTTTCTATTTTATTAATAAATTCGAACCAGAAAGTATACTCTTCCAACTCTACTTCTAGCAACTCGGTTAAATGTATCTTTGAAGTTTCAATATCTTCTTCATTAACATTAGGAAATAAATTTTGCAACATATGTCCTAAAAAACTATCAAAAGAATATTCCTCTAGTTGTACTAATTCTTTAATAGCTTCTTTATAGTTTTGATTTTCAGTTATATGATATACAGTAAATATAGCTATTAAGAATTCTTTGATAGAACTATTATTTAAAGATTTAAAAATCTCAATAAGCTCTTTTAATTCTTGAAAAGTAAGATTTCTGTATATTTTTTCATTTAAAATATCTGTAATAGGTGTTTTAGGATTATCAATTTTTCTTTTCAATTCTACAACTCTATATAGTAAAATAGGGATATTTCCAAGTTTTGACAAGTCATTGCTTAAAACTTCAGTATTAATACTTTGCCAATTAGATTTATAATACTTTGTATCTTTTAGTTTTTGATATATATTTTCAAATCCATTATATTTTGCGACTAATTCATTTGTTAGGACTAAACAATGCAATTTTTTTTCTTGACTTATACCCCAATCATCTTTACATTTATTAATAAAACTATCAATATTATCTTGATTACCATAGTAAAATTCTACCAATCCACCATCTGCATCTCTATAAATTGATAGTTGCTGTATGTCATCATTTCTTATTTTATTAATTACATTTATAACTTCATTTGTTGATCTTCTATTATAAACTTTTGTAATATTTTCTAAATTTTGATGCAATTCAAAAATATTTTTTCCTACACCATCATCGTAAATATTTTGAGCTGTATCTCCAAAATACCCAATAAATACACTATGTTTAATCTGCCTAGAATATTGTGATAAAAGATTTAATATCTTAAGAACATTTTCATGTGTATCCTGATATTCATCTATTAATATATAAGGATATTTATCTATTATTATCTGTTTTACTAAATCGTAAGTTTCTATTATTTTATAAGCATACTCCAATAAAGTATCGTGACTTATTAGCATTCTGTGAAGCTTATCTATATTAAATCTAGCATTATAAATTACAGTTTTGTATTTTGCTTCTTCTCTACCTATTTTTTCTAAACATTCTTCATAGTCTTGAACTTTATATAATTTACCAACAAGTGATTTAAAATGACTGACATTAGTTAATAAACCATGATATTGCTCATCTAAAAAAGCTTTAAAAGCAGTTCTAAAATCTCCTGCTCCTTTATCTTTGTTCTGATAATAAGTATCTCTGTTTTGACTCATACTAGATACAAAAGCTCCTTTATCAACTAATGCTCTATATTTTTCAAACTTAGTTTCAGTTCCTAATTCATTGTTGATTATTTCTATCTCTTTTTCAAGTTTCTCAATATGAATCTTCACTAACTGCTTTTGATAATCTTTTATCAAATCCCACAATCTTTCATGTATTGTTGATACTTTTACTAATTTTGTATTACCAAGTCTATCTTTTATCTCATTTGTTGCGACATTGGTATAAGTAATACAAATAACATTTTGATTATGGTGATTAAGTCTATCTCCTTTTTTCTCTATAATGTATTTTAAACTTTTGATAAGAGCAAATGTTTTACCTGCTCCTGCTCCAGCATTAAATATCATATCATCATAATCATCAATACACTGAAATATATCTTTTTGTATTTGTTGCTCTTGTTGCTTTTTTTCTTCAGAAATTATAGATAAACTCATGCTCTATCTCCATCAGGATTTAACTTTTCTTTTAACCAATCAAGAGCATCTACTATATAATTTGGAAGTTTAGGTTCATTTACAGAATCTTCATTAATGCTTAGTTGATATAAAAGTTCATTTGCAAAATCACTTTTACTACTTGATAATTTTTTTTGAAGTTTAAATGAATTCTCTTTTAATTTACTTTTATCTATTGGGTCTCCAACAATCTCATTATATATATTAGGTTTTAAAATTATCAAAACACTGTTTAAAATATCATTATTATAATTAGTTAAGATATAAGCTTCTTCTAAACTTGTAGGATAATATCCCTCTATTAATTTAGATTGAAAAGATATATACAAATTATCATTTATAAAAAATTCATTAATATCATTAATACTATCACTCTCATTGTAATGAGAAATTGTTTTATTAGTAGTTTCTTTATTTTCTAAGCTTATAATTTGAGCAAAATCTTTTTTTTCATCCTCTGTTCTTTTTATATCCAAATCAGTAACAACAATTGTAGGAATTTTTAGTAGCTTAATTAGATTATGATACACAAGCCCATGAGCACCATTGATATTAAAGATACTAATATAATATTTACTCAAATCTTCATTATTATCAATATAATAATTTAATAATGTCTCTTCTGTAATTCCTTCAACAAATATAATTGCATCTGAAAAGAAAAGCTCCGATACCTTATGTTTAATATGCTTTTTTATAAACTTTAAATCATTTATTGCACTTGCATCTTCTCCATCTATAATATTTTTGTCGTGAAGATTTACAACTGTAGATTTGTTATTTATAATTGTTATGTAGTTAATGTTATCAAAAGAATTACTTGTGTGAATTTTACTATTCAAAATATGTGAAGAATGAGTTGTAACTATAAGTTGAGAATTTATCTTTTTACTACTACCATTAAGTAAATGTGTAATAGCTTCATTAATGTTTTTGATAAATAGCTCTTGCATTTGAGGGTGCATAAATGCTTCAGGTTCTTCTATGCAAATTAGGTTTAACTTACTATGGCTAGTATCTTCAGAATATTGCTCTATGTAGTCAATTATTTCACCAATTATTGTCATAAGATTTGAATATCCCAATCCAAATTGTCCCTGTGGAATATTAAGTCCTTGTTCTACATATGAATACTTTATTAATTGTTTCATTAAAATATCAAAGTTTATATCTGAACTCAATCTTATAGATAATTTGTCTTTACTTTCTATTGAATGTAAAGCATC
>JALVVR010000023.1 GCA_027023305.1 Campylobacterales bacterium
TGAGATAAGTTTGGATGCTACAACTAAAGAGTTTCGTGATGCTCCTGAGATGACGGAGTCAACCATAAAGCATATTTTGGAAATGAAAAAAAAGGGCAATACCGATGTTATAGGGATTGATACTGGTTTTAGGGAGTTAAATCACTTAACAAGTGGATTTACACCAGGGCAACTTATTATCATAGCGGCTCGTCCAGCTATGGGAAAAACTGCTTTTACCCTAAATATAGCTCAAAAAGCTCTTGATAATGGTGATGGAGTAGCTATCTTTTCACTAGAAATGCCAGCTGAAGAGCTTATGATGAGAATGCTTAGTGCAAAGACCTCTATACCTTTACAAAACCTAAAAGTAGGAAACATGAGTGATGAGCAGTGGGAAAATCTAACTAGAGCAACTGATGAGATGGCAAAAACTAAGCTTTTTGTAGATGATGATGGACTTATAAACATAAACCAACTAAGAAGCAAACTAAGAAAACTAAAGTCCCAGCATCCAGAGATCTCTATGGCGATTATTGATTATTTACAACTTATGAGTGGAACAGGAAGTAAAGATAGACACTTAGAAGTTAGTGAGATAAGTAGGGGACTAAAACTACTTGCTAGAGAGTTAAACATACCTATCATCGCTCTTTCACAGCTAAACAGAGGTTTAGAGAGTAGAAATGATAAAAGACCAATGCTAAGTGATATTAGAGAGTCTGGTTCTATCGAACAGGATGCTGATATTATTATGTTTGTTTATCGAGATGATGTTTATAGGATAAGAGAGGAAAAAGAGAAAGAGAAAAAAGCAAAAGCAGAGGGCAAAGAGTATAAAAGTGACTTTTTTGAAAAACCAGAAGAGGATGCAGAGATAATCGTCGGAAAAAATAGAAATGGTCCAACAGGAGTTGCAAACTTAGTCTTTCAAAAAGCCTTCACAAGATTTGTTGATAAAGGGCAGATTCCAGTTGAGATAGTCTATGAGAGTGCCGAAGTAGATGCAAAACACTCTAAAATAGAGCTTCCACCGATATAGATGGAGCTAGAGGTAAAGCTCTTTGAGGGCAAAAGGGATTATTTTATCTTTTTTGCTCTTTTGAGTCTTATTTTTTTAGTAAATCTCACTCTAAAATACAACACCTACAAAAACTTAACAAGTAAACCAGTAAACACCATCTATGCAACCGTCATAAACCAGTATCAAAAAACAAAACATGATAAAAACTACACAGTCTTAAAACTAAGAAGTGATGATGGATATATCTTCTATACTACAAGCAAAGAGGATTTAAAAAACCTCATGTATGATAGGTTGAGGTTAAAAATAGTAACCAAAAAGATAGAGTTTTTAGACCTTTTTAAAGGCTTTTATGCTCCAACTTTTTATTTAGAAGTGATGCAAAAGGATAAACTAAAAGAAAAGATTTTAAACTTCATAACCTCACAGCACAAAGACAACTTAACAAAGGAGCTTTTTTCAGCTCTATTTTTAGCAAAACCTATCTCAAAGGAGTTAAGGAAAAAGGTCTCAAACTTAGGTATATCCCACCTTATCGCTATAAGTGGCTTTCATCTAGGAGTATTGTTTTTTATCCTCTACACTTTGCTAAAATATCCCTATCGATTTTTTCAAGATAGATTTTTCCCATACAGAAATAGGCGATTTGACTTAACAGTTTTTATCATAGCTATCTTGTTTTTTTACCTTTATCTTTTGGGTTTTGTACCCTCACTTGTTAGAAGCTATGTTATGTTGATAGTTGGATTTGTTTTGTATGATAGGTTTGTAAAGATTGTCTCATTTGAAGTTTTAGCAGTTGCCATTCTTTTGATACTAGCCTTTATACCTAGTTTTTTCTTTAGCATAGGCTTTTGGTTTTCAGTTAGTGGAGTTTTCTTTATATATCTGTTTTTAAACTATTTTTCACATTTAAAAGAGTGGCAAATAGTGCTATTTTTAAATCTTTGGGTTTATATCATGATGCTACCTATCATCCACTATATTTTTCCAAAGTTTACCTTTTTACAGTTTCTATCTCCACTTTTATCGATAGCTTTTATTTTATTTTATCCTTTAGAGTTGTTTTTACATCTTGTAGGAATGGGAGGAGTCTTGGATGAGTGGATTTTAAAATTATTTGATTTAAAATCAAATAGTTACTTTATCAGTACACCACTTTGGTTTTTAGTTGGATTTTTACTCTTATCCCTTTTCTTTGCCCTAAAAAAGGAAAATATTAAGTAAAGTTAATATAATATTTGCCTATGGTTCCGTAGCTCAGTTGGTAGAGCACCACCTTGACATGGTGGTGGTCGTTGGTTCGAGTCCAATCGGAGCCACCATCAATAAATTTGTCATGACATATGTTTATATCATGACAATTATAGAAAAAGGATTTTTTGACTTGGAAGAAAAAATAGTTATCGGTTATAAAGTAGATGACAAAGTATATGATACTCAGACTGCTAAAGAGCTTGGTATCAGTGGAGAAGAGATATATTTTGATGATAGTGAAGATGCACTAGAGATTATCAGACACTCAACAGCACACCTTATGGCACAAGCTATCAAACAACTATATCCAGAAGCGAAGTTTTATGTAGGACCTACCGTTGAAGATGGATTTTATTATGATTTTAAGGTAGATACTCCTATCAGTGATAAAGAGGTTAAAGATATAGAAAAAGCTATGAAAAAGCTTTTAAATAAGAAGTATGATATAGAAAAATCCTCTATGCCAAGAAGTGAGGCAGAAGAGAAGTTTAAAGATGATGAGTTAAAACAAGCAGTTATGGAAAATATTCCAGATGATACACTTTCAGTTTACAAGCAAGGGGATTTTGAAGACCTTTGTCGTGGACCTCATGTACCAAATATAAAACTACTTAAAAACTTCAAACTTCTAAAAGTAGCAGGAGCATACTTAGGGGGAGATCAAAACAATGAGATGCTAACTCGTGTTTATGGTACTGCATTTGCTACTAAAGAGGCTTTGAAAGATTATCTTTTTATGCTAGAAGAGGCTAAAAAAAGAGACCACAGAAAGCTTGGAAATGACTTGAAACTCTTTACTTTTGATGAGAGTATAGGTGCTGGACTTCCACTTTGGT
>JALVVR010000024.1 GCA_027023305.1 Campylobacterales bacterium
GTTATCTCCATCGTTTGTTTTTGCTGCAGTATCAAGTTGAGGAACAACACCTTTTTTTGTTACTGAAAGCGGTTGATAATCTTTATCTGAAACTTTTTCTTTTCTCTCTAAGAAATATGCTCCCAATCTTTTAATTTCCCAATGCTTAGGAATCTCCCCCAACCACTTAATCACACTATCTTTATAAGCCGGATATTTTTGCCACTTATTCATCTCCAAACCCTAATATATCTTTTATAAGTCCTTCACTTTTCTTTTCAAGCTCTAAAATATCTGCCGTTACTTCTTCTAAACTTCTTAGTGGCTTGTGTTTATAAAAATATTTGTTAAAACTTATCTCATAGCCGATTTTGACACTATCAAGGTTTATCCAAGATTCCTCTACATAGGGTTTTACCTCTTTTAAAAAATAGCTTTGAATATCATCTTTTAAAGGGATATTTTCGCTATCCCTTAACTCGGTATCACTTTCATACTCTATATATTCATCCTTATTTGCAGTTTTATAGTAGCCAAAATTTTCAAGTTCATCTTCACTGCATCCTAAATGTTCAACTAGTTTTTCTAACTTCTCACCACTAAGTTTATGCACTTTTTTGATAACTTTTTTTGCATTTTCATCATACCAGCTTAGAGCATTTAAAATGGCATTTTTTTCACTTGAGCTTAGTTTTATTTTTTCTTCTTTTAAAACTTTTTCTACCTCTTTTTTAAAAAGATTAAAATCATCATACACATCTGTGCCGATTTTTTCTTTTAGCTTGTAGGCAGTATCTATTAGTATTTTGTGTTTTAGCCAAGTTGTTTGAGAAAAAAGAGCTTTTTTTTGTTTTGTATTTAGGTTTAAATCTTCTTTTCCAAGATACTCTTCTATCTCTTTTTTATATTTTGTTATATCTGTATAACATTCATTACCAAACTTTTCATAGCACCATCTCATCGGTTCTTCTATATTTTTGTCAAATCTAAGTTTTTCTATCAACTCATCTTTAAACTGTGATTTTAATCTTTTTGGTCGCTCAATTTGAACTTTGTAGTATCCAAAATCACTATTGAACCCTCTGAAAAACAAACTCATAAAATTTCTTTCTCTAAACCTCTACAAATCTGACCAATAAACTTAATATTTTCTTAACTTAATTGGAGTAAATCCTTTGATTTAGCCAATATAAAGTTATTATACAGCCTTTTTTCCTAACTTTTTCTCTATTTCTCATATACTTTCCATCTTTCTTTGTAAACTTGGTACTCTTTTTAGATTATAGGCAGTTGCTAAGAGTAGATGATATTGATCATTTTTCTCCAATCCTAAAAATCTTGTTTGAGTATAGTTCATAAGTTTTTTTATAAATGCAAATGGTAGTTCTACTACTGCTCTTACTTTAGAAAACTTTTTGTTGTGATCTTGTTGTTTAGTTCTTAGTTTACTTTGTCCTCTTACTCTTCTTTCTATTATACCACCAAATACTCCTTTATCTCTAAAGGCTTTTTTATTTTTTTTTGACATATATCCACTATCTGCAAACACAAAGCTTTTTTCATCTTTTGTTAAGTTATCTAGTTGTTTTATATCTGACTCTTTTGCTGTTGTGGTTATTACCTCTTTTATCATCCCATTTGTATCACTTGCTATATGCATTTTAAAGCCATGATGTTTTCTTCCTCTTTTTGAGGTATATGTTGCATCTTCATCTGCTGCTTTATTTGATACTACTTTTCCTTTACTATCTCTTTTTTTAGTTGGTTCGCTACTGTGTATTAGTGTTGCATCTACTAATGTACCTTCTTTTAGAATAAGGTTGTTTTTTATCATTGTCTCTTTTATTAGGGCAAATATCTTATCAAACAGCATTTTATTCATCAGTGCATTTCTGAAGTTACATATTGTTGTTTCATCTGGTATATCATCATCTGCTTTTATATCTAAAAACTTTCTAAATGATAATCTATCATGTATCATCTCTTCTGTCATTGGGTCACTTAGTCCATACCAAGCTTGTAAAAATAAACTTCCTAGCAATACTTTACTTGGATATGGTGTTCTACCTTTTTTGCCTGGTACTTTAGGCTTATATACTCCTTCTTTTACTAACAACTCTTCCAGCTCTTTATAGGGTATATATTTCTTCATCTCATCTAGAAACTTTGTTGTTCTTTTTCCACCTTTATCTTGTATTGCATAATCAAAAAATGTTGGTGTTCCCATCTTTCTTTTCTCTCTTTTTGTTTTCTCTTATTTTAACATTTTGGGTTTATATTTGGTTATTTTTCAGAGGGTTCTATTATTATTATTGTCATCTGAACTCTCACAAAATGGACAAAATTCAGGTAGTGATTTTTTAAAAAAGGTAGTAGAGCAACATTTAAAATATTTGATAGAAACTAAACCAGAAGCACATGAAGTTATCTTAGAAATAGAAAAGTTTTTAGAAACTAATAAAGATAAAAAAGATTTGCATTGGTTTGAATACACTTTGCAAGGTTTGAAACAAACTTATTTGGCTAAGGCAAAAGAGACAAATATTGTCAAGGCTATAAAAAAGTACAATCAATTAGAGAATAAAGACTACTTACCTATTACCTCTTCCATTGAATTAAAAGAAGTTATTCAAGATATTATTAATCAAGATATTAGACGATGGATAGAGGATGAAGGGGCATATAAACATATAAATGAACTTTCAAAAAAAGAAAAAAATACAAGTGCAGAGGAATTTATTCAAAAGAGTATTAAAAGTCAGATAGAGTTGGCTTTAGTTAAAAGAGGATTTAGAAATACAGACTATAACATCATCAGGGAAGAACAGTTACTTAATGACAATCGCTTGGATTTTACTGTTAGATATGGGTTTGTTGGTAGTGTTATGATAGAGTTGAAATTAGCACATAATAATGAAGCAAAAGCAACTACAAAAGAAGGTAAGGAATACATTAAAAAGTTAAAAAAATATATGGTTGGCTCAAATTCTGATTATGGATTATTTAGTCAATCCTGAAAAAGCTATCAAAGTCTTAAAA
>JALVVR010000025.1 GCA_027023305.1 Campylobacterales bacterium
CTTTATATACTTTGCGATTTTTTATAGTATGATTTTTAAAATCATTAAAAACAAAGATATAGTTGATAAATTTACCCCAACATCTTATAAAGTTGTATTTTTAGTTGTAGCTGTCTTTTTAAATTTTATATCTATAAGGGGGAGTTTTGGTACCTTTCCTATAACAAAGTATATACCAGATTTATCCACTAATAAACTTATAAACTCACTACCAAAAAATGGAGTTTTAGCCTTTGTAGATGCATACAAGTTTTATAAAAGGTCAAAAGAGGATAGATATGACTTGATAAAACTTAGTGGCTATAAGGGGCATGTAAAAGATGCCTTTAAACTATTTTTGCAAAAGGATGATATAGACTCAAATCTAACAAAAAACTTAGTTAAAAAAACTCCAAAAAATGACTACCTAAAAGAGCATCCTAAAAATGTAGTAGTTATTATGGTAGAGAGTTTTGGACTGCCTATAACAAAGTATCAAAGCAAAGAGTTTAACATAATGGGAGCTTTGAAGAAGCACTTTGATAAAGATATACTCTTTACAAACTTTATCTCAACTGCAAATGGAACGATAGCTTCACTAGAGCCTTTTCTTTTAAATATGACTGCAAGACCATCTAGTACACCTCTAGCACAAAGCAGATATTCACACAAAACTTTCAAACAAGCCTCAGCTCTAGTCTTTAAAAAAAGTGGATATGAGACATCGTTTATATATGGAGGAGATCTTAGCTGGAGAAATGTAGGAGAGTTCTTCTCTCATCAAGGATTTGACAATGTATACAGTAAAGCCTCCATAGCTAAAGCTTTGGGAGTGGATTTGGAAAAGAACTCACATACTTGGGGTATCTTTGATGAGTTTGCTCATAAGTTTGTTTTAAAAAAGTTAAAAGAGGCTAAAAAACCACAGTTTATATTTTTACTAACAACCAACAATCACCCACCATATAACATACCTAAGTGGTACAAAAGCAAATCTTTAAAAATATCATCAGAGTTAAAAAAGCATCTAGTTGGAGATATGAGCTTGGTTAAAAAGAGATTAAAAGATTATGCTTATGCACTAGATCAACTAGGTATCTTTTTAGACAACTTTAAAAACTCCCCTTTAAAAGACAACACAGTTGTAGCAATAACTGCTGATAACAACACAATAGAGGGCAACATGAGATATGATAACTTTTATGATGAGTCAAAGAAGATACCATTTTATCTATATCTACCAAGAGATATAAAAAAGGATTTTGACACAAATATAGCTAGTTCACATAAAGATATATTTCCAACTCTTTACAACTTAACACTATCAAACACCTCTTATCTCTCAATAGGTCATGATTTGGCAAATCAGAGTTTGTGGCACTGTGGATTTAATAGTGGTGGAGTTATTGTAAGTAGTGATGGTGGATTTAAAAAGGGAAGCCCAAAGACAAAAGCTCAAAAGATGTGCAACAACCTATACAATGCAACTTTAGCAGTTGAAGGATACCTTTTAAAGAAGCAGATGGAAAAGTAGTTGTTACTTTAAAAAAGCTCTGTTTTGGTCTACTACCTTTATAAGGAGTTTTGTATCTACTGATTTGTTTGGTAAAAGTTTATAACTTTTTGTATCTCTAATCTCATTTTTAAAAAGTTCATCAGGTCTATTTGAAAAGATATAGGTGTATTTTTTTGTCTTTATAGAGTTATAGTTCCATCCTCCACAAAATACAAAATCCCTTTTAAAGTCTTTTTTAAAAAGGTTGTAACCATTGCTATAATCTTTACTTTTATTTTTTACTCCCAAAAGTGAAAGTATGGTTGGAACTAGATCAAGATGACTACTAAGAGAGGTTATCTTTTTTTTGGTTGTTAAGTTTGATAAGCTTTTTGGCAACTTTACAAAAAAAGGAACATGAGTTTGAGCTTCATCAAAAGCTGAGTTATGTCCTAGGTAACCAAACTCATAAAACTCCTGCCCATGATCAGAGGTATATATAATCATCGTTTCATCATACATTCCCCTACTCTTTAAGGTATCTATGATTTTTTTAAATCGTGAGTCTATAAAATAAACTGCATTTTTATATCTTGCAAAGGCTAGTTTAGTCTCTTTGCTATCTTTTGATACAGCTATATAGTTTATATTTTGCTTCTTTGCATCAAACTTGTTAAACTCAGGAGGGTAACTATATCCATGAGGAGCATCCATAAACAAAAAACTAAAAAAAGGTTTGTTTTTATCATGTTTTTTTAAACTCTCTATCAAAAACTCACTACTTTTTATATCCTTTTGCCAAGGTCTACCTTTGAAGTTATCTTTTATACTCTCTTTTATTTTGGCAAAACAAGTCTTTCTAAACTCCGGCCAAGATGCTGAGGTTGAAAAGATTATATCTATCTCATATCCAAGCTTTTTTAAACTATCAAATAATACACTTCCCCTATTTGCATCCAAAAAGTTAAACCAGTAAGTAGAGTTTATCCCATACATAAGAGAAAATATACCAAATCTAGTGGAGTATCCACCAGAGTAGTGATTTGTAAAATCAATCGCTTCAATATCTCTAAACTTAGTTAAATTTGGTGCAGTTTTGGAGTTTATAACAGAGTATCTAGTCGCATCACTAGCTATAATGAGGATGTTAAACTTTTTGTTATCTTTAAAGGATAGTGCCTTTTTTGGATAGTTTAGTGTTGCATTTTTATTTATAGTATTTTTTACACTTTTGTTTTGTTTTATACCTAAGTGTTTATATGCAAAAGAGTTAAATCTAAAAGGTATATATATAGG
>JALVVR010000026.1 GCA_027023305.1 Campylobacterales bacterium
GATAATCATAAGTCATAAGCAATCACTACATATATCCGTTTTTAAACTCCACATATCTACTAGCAGAGGCATAAAGCTCTTTTACCTCATCATCTGTAAGCTCTCTTACTACTTTTGCCGGACTTCCCATGATAAGACTTCTTGGAGGGAACTTTTTGTTTTTAGTCACTAAGCTTCCAGCTCCTACGATACTCTCTTTCCCTATCACTGCACCATCAAGTATAGTAGCACTCATACCGATTAGACAAGCATCTTCTATGGTACATCCATGAAGCATCACTCTATGACCTATAGTTACATCATTTCCTACTATAGTTGGAGTCCCATCTCCTATCTTTCTCTCTTTGCCTTTATGATGAGTTACATGAACCATTGACAAATCCTGCACACTTACTCTATCTCCTATTTTGATAAAGTGAACATCTCCTCTTATCACTGTTCCAAACCAGATTGAGCAATCCTCTCCAATCTCTACATCTCCGATAACATCTGCACTTTTCGCAATCCAAGTGTTTTTCCCTATGGTTGGTTTATAATCTTTATAGTTTTGTATCATGAAGCTTCCTTTACTTAAATATCTTCTTCTTTCCCGAAGAGCGATTTTTCTTGCTTTGTTTATAGATTTTGTTTACATAGTTTTCTAAAAACTCTTGAGAATTGATAACTTTTTCATCCTCTTTTGATTCTACCCTCTCATACTCTCCACTGCTATCAAGTTGCCATGCTAGTTCATTGTCATTTATCTGTAGGTTTAAGAGGTCATAGAGTTTATATGAAAGTGCTTTTTCATAGATAGGAACCATAAGCTCATATCTTTTTTCTAAGTTTCTAGGCATCCAATCAGCACTAGCTATAAAGACTTTTGGCTCTGAGTTTTTAAAGTAAAAGATTCTTGCATGTTCTAGATATTTTCCTATTATTGATGTTACTCTTATGTTTTCACTAACACCTTTTATACCTGGTTTTAAACAGCATATACCTCTAACTATAAGCTCTATTTTTACACCAGCATTTGAAGCTTTGTAGAGGGCTTTTATCACATCACTATCAACTAGAGAGTTCATCTTGGCTATGATTTTTCCCTCTTCACCCTTTTGTCTTTCTTGTTTTATGAGACTTAAAAGAGTACTCTTCATCTGAGTTGGACTCATGACAAGATTTTTTAGTTTTTTCTTTTTGGAAAATCCAGTTAAGATATGAAAAAAGTCTATCGAGTCCTCTGTAAACTCCTCTCTTGATGTGAAGTAGCTTATATCTGTATATAATTTTGCTGTTTGTTCGTTATAGTTTCCTGTTGAAAAGTGTAGATATGTTTTTAACTTCTCATTATCTCTTCTTATGATTTGTGCTACTTTTGCATGAACTTTAAAGCCTGGTATTCCATAGATTACATGAGCTCCTGCATCTTCTAGGGCTCTAGCCCAGATAAGGTTATTTTCCTCATCAAATCTAGCTTTTAACTCTACAACTGCTGTTACTTGTTTTCCGTTGCTAGCTGCTTCCATGAGAGCTTTTACTATAGGAGAGTTTTTACCTACACGATATAGTGTTATCCTGATAGATAAAACTTCAGGATCATTTGCGGCATCTTGGATAAGTTTTACAACTGGTTCAAAACTCTCATAAGGTTGCATAGTTAAGACATCTTGTCTATCTAAAACTTCAAAGATACTCTCAGTACTATCCAAAGGTGGTAAACTTTTTGGACGATGCACAGGTAGAAGAAGATGTGAAAAGTTTTTGTTACCAACTATATCCCATAAAGCCCCTAAGTTTAGTGGTGTTGCATACTCATATATATCTCTTTTGTTTATTTTTAAGTACTTATTTAAAAACTCTAAAAGTTCACTATCAGCATCTTTTTCAACCTCTAGCCTTACAAAAGCACCTTTTTTTCTAAGCTTCAACCCTTGCTCAAGTATCTCCATAAAGTCATCCGCTTCCTCTTCCTCTATCTCTATATCGGCATTTCTAGTTACCCTAAAGTAGGTAGTTGATAAAACTTTATATCCAGGAAAGACATTTGCTGCATGAACTCTTACTAGAGATTCTATGTTTATATAAGTATTTTCATCAAGTTTGATAAATCTTGGCAGTATCCGAGGAATCCTAATCATCGCATACTTTATGTCATCTTCATTTTCTTCATCACAAAGCTTAATAGCTAGTGATAAGCTAAGGTTGTTTAGTGGTGGAAATGGATGGGTTGCATCTACTGCTATAGGTATCATGACAGGGAAGATTTGCTCATGAAAAAACCTGTCTGCTTTTTGTTTTTGTTCCTCTTCTAAATATCTATATCTTGTGATGAAAAGATTTTCTTTCTTTAACTCCTCTACAATTTCCATATAGTTTTTTTCTAAAAGTTTCTGCTCTGAGTGAAGATGATTTGATATAGCTTCTAACTGGTCAACAGGAAGCATTTCATCACTTCCAGAAGATGTAATCCTAGCACTATAAAGTTGTCTAAGTCCAGCAACTCTTATCATATAAAATTCATCAAGATTTGTATAGTAGATAGCGATAAACTTTAACCTCTCTAAAAGTGGTTTTGATTTCATCTGAGATTGAAAAAGTACACGAGAGTTAAACCTAAGCCAACTAAGT
>JALVVR010000027.1:0-2164 GCA_027023305.1 Campylobacterales bacterium
AGTCAATATTTACCTCTATAAAGGCTAGTATTTCTACAAGTTTGTCTCGTATATCTTCAACAAACTCTTTTAACTCTCCCTTTAACTGCTTGGAAAGAAGTTTAACTGCATCCCTGCTTTTTGCATCTATCAAAGCACTTATAGCTTCTGCTTTTGTTAAATCCATCTTGTCATTTATAAAAGCTCGTTTGCTAAATTCACCTGGATTTGCTAATCTAGCACCACTTTTTATGCACTCTTCTACTATTAAAGAGCTTACCATATCTCCACCATGAGTTTGAAACTCTACAACATCTTCACCAGTAAAACTATATGGGTTTTTAAAGTATATCACTATAGCTTCATCTATAAGTTCATCCATGCTATCAACAAGATTGCAAAGATGGGCATATCTTGGTGTAAGTGCATCTTTTTTTGTTATGTTTTTTGCTATTTTTAGGGAGTCTTTTCCACTAAGTCTAATGATAGAGATACCACCACTTCCAGTTGGAGTGGCAATAGCTACGATAGTGTCTAAAAAGTTATTTTCTATGCTCATTTACCACAACAACTTTTCTACCATCTCTTAGAGTTTTGATAGCTACATACATATCAGGGTAAACTGCTCTTAGCTCTTCTAAAGCTATCTTTACAAGTATCCCATCAAGTGGTTTTGTTTGGGCACGGCCCTGCTCTTCTACTCTTTGTTTTATGCCATCAAGATAGTTGACAACATTTTCTTTTTGATTTTTCAAAAACTCTGATATTTCTAAAGAGATTGTCATGTTATACTTCATCTTTATCCAGTTATGAAGGATATATGATATAGCTTTATATCTATAACCCTCTTTTCCTATCATAAGAGCAGCATCTTCTCCATCTATCTTTATATATACATTTTCATCTTCTACAGTAGTTTCTATAACATCTAGTTTATAGCAACTTGAAGTGAGCAATCTTTCTAGTCCAATTTTTATCTCGCTTTCAACACTTGTGTTTGAAGAAGAACTACTTTTAACTTCTTCTTTTACTTGTTTCTCTTTTTTAGCTCCTTTTCTTGATACCTCTATGATAGCATCTTTAGAAAACATTCCTAAAAAACCTGAGCTTGGATTTTGTACTACATCTATATCTAGCTCGACTATTGAGCAACTAAACTCTTTTGCTGCTTTTTGATATGCTTCATCTAAAGTGGATGCAATAAATCTCATCTTTTACCCCTTTGCCACTTTTTGTTTAGCAAATATAGCATTTACATAGTATTGTTGAGCTATTGTAAATAGGTTATTTGTAAACCAGTATAGGGTAAGACCTGCTGGGAAAGTTATGAAGAAAAATGTAAATATAAGTGGTAAAAACTTCATGATTTTTGCTTGCATAGGATCAGTGAAATTTTGAGGTGTTATGTGTTGTTGCCAAAACATAGTTGCACCCATCAAAAGTGGAAGTATATAAAAAGGATCCATTACTGAAAGGTCATTGTACCAAAGTATCCAACTAGCTTGTTTTAAATCAAAAGCATTTAGTAAAACTCTATATATCGCAAAAAATACTGGAATTTGAAGTATCATAGGCAGACATCCACCCATAGGATTTGCTCCATGTTTTTTGTAAAGCTCCATCATCTTAGCATTTAACTTTTGTGGTTCACCTTTATACTGCTCTTTAAGCTCTTTCATCTTAGGTGCTAACTCTTTCATCTTATTCATAGAGACCATACCCTTAAATGTTAGAGGGAACATAAATAGTTTTATCAAAATAGTAGCGATAACTATAGTCCAACCCCAATTACCTATAACCGAATGGATATATTTTAAAAATGTAAACATAGGTTTTGAGATAAATGTAAAAAATCCATACTCGATAACATTTGTAAGCTGTGGGTCTATAGAGTGTAGTTTATCATAACTCTTTGGTCCTATGTAGCCGTTTAAAGTTATATCACTGTTTGATTTTACAAAAGGAACTGGATTTTCATTTTCATCTGAAACTACAACATTTAACCCTTTTTTAAAATCATAAAAAACTGTTGTATAGTATTTATCATTTGAAGCTAGGTATTTTGCATTATTTATAGTTAAAACTCCATCGCTATCACCATCTTCTATCTTTTCTAAAGTATCATCACTCTTTTCAACGATAACTCCATTAAAAACAAACTTATCTTTCTCAGCTATTGGATGCT
>JALVVR010000027.1:2174-2580 GCA_027023305.1 Campylobacterales bacterium
CTCTCCATTTGTGATAAAAAACTCTGCTGGTTTTGAAAGTTTAACTTCAACTTTGTATGTTCCATCTTTTTTAAAAGTTATAGTTTTTGTTACAGTAAGATTAGTAAGTTCTTGTGTAAGTTTAACAGTTGCCTCATCTTTTAACTCAACGGTTTTAACTTCACTTTTGTATGGTTTTGAAAAAGCTTCACTATTTATAGAACTTTCACTAAATCTAAGCTCTAAAGGTTTTAACTTCATACTCTTATCTATAACAGCTGTATATCCACCATCTTTTGTTTTAAACTTATCACCTAGAAGTGTATAAGTACTTATTCTACCAAACTCATCAATGTTGATTTTAAAATCTTTTGAGTTTACAGTAACTATCGTACTAGTCGTAGTTTGTGGTGCTGTTGCTATACTC
>JALVVR010000028.1 GCA_027023305.1 Campylobacterales bacterium
AAAGAGTCAAGATTAGTTTAAAAGCTTATTTATAAACCAATCTTGATTGAAAAATTAAAACCTACAGTGTTTCTTTAGTTTTAAATTGTTCTAGTTTTTGTGATAGTGTTTTAGTTTTACTAGATATATCTTGTGAAGAATACTCTATATCTTTTGCACTTTGTAAGTTACAATTCATATGTTCATTTATATTTTCCATGTCTTTCATGACAGCAGTTACTTTATGGCATATTTCAGTACTAACAGTTGATGAGTCCACAGAAGCAGTTACAGCTTTATCCATGATAAGTGAGGATTCATCTATGATAGAAGATGTATTTTCAGCTATTTCTACTAGTTTGTTTATCTCTTTTGTATTTTTTATTATATCATCACTTGCAGTATCTATAGATTGGACTATAGTTTGAACGGTTATATTTATCTCACTTAGAGTTTTTTGAGTTCTCTCTGCAAGTTGCCTTACTTCATCAGCAACTACTGCAAATCCTCTTCCATGTTCTCCTGCTCTTGCTGCTTCAATAGCTGCATTTAAAGCTAGTAGATTTGTTTGGTCTGCAATATCAGATATAACAGAGAGTACATTTTTTACTTGACCAGCTTCATTTGATAATTCTTGTAGCTTATCTGCTAAGTCATTTTGAACTTCACTTGTAAGTGATACATTTTCACTCATTTCATTTATTTGATTTTTTGCATTTGAAAGTTTTTCTTGGGCAGTTCTTATATCGCCTTCAGTTCTTTTAACTGACTCAACTGAGTTTTCAAGTTTTTCTTTTAACTCTTCATTGTTACTAACTGTGTTTTGTATGATTGTTGTAGTAGAATTTATATGCTCTGATATAACTTTTGATGTCTCTTTTAGAGATTGTGATACATGCAT
Organism: Campylobacterales bacterium; assembly: GCA_027023305.1. Taxonomy (GTDB): domain Bacteria; phylum Campylobacterota; class Campylobacteria; order Campylobacterales; family QNZT01; genus SZUA-1377. Next base: position 881 of record JALVVR010000028.1, read on the forward strand.
ATTTTCATTTCCTGAAGTTTTAGAGTCTATTATCAAGTTATTCATTGTATCCATGAGAATATTAAATGCTTTTCTTATTTTTCCTATTTCATCATCACTTGTGATTTTTGCTCTTATTGTTAAATCATTTGTTGAAGTTACTTTCTCTATTATCTTTTGCAAGTCAGTAATTCTTGAAAAGATTAACTTTTTAAGTAGTAAAAATGTTATTAGTAGCATTGCAACAGCAAGTCCAATTATGTTAAATAAAGATGTATTAATAATACTTTTTGCCTTATTTATCGCAAACTCAACATCTTTAACACCTTTTCCAACTAAAAATATTCCAAGTGGTTTACCATTAAAATCTTTAACTTTACTATATGTGTAATAATATTTATCATCATGAAGAAAACCATTTTTTAAGAGAGTTTTGAAGTTTAGTTTTTTAGCATGTTGTAAAAAATCTTTATTTACAAATTTTTGGGAAACTCTGTAGTTTCCTACTTTGGGCATCTTTTTTGCTTTAAAAGCAACTTCTAAAAGGGATTTATTCATCAAAAGAATAGCATGACTTTTGCTTTTCTCAAAGCTTTTTGCTACTGAGTTTAATCCTTGTATAAACTCTACTGAGCCTACATACTCACCATCTTTTTTAATAGGAGCGATACCTCTTAAAACAAGTCCAGCTCGTCCTGTTTCAAAAGATACAAAAGGTTTTTGAACCACTTTTTCATGAACCAAAGTTTGTCTAAAAGAGCTTAAATCATCTCCATATTTGTTTGGTTTCCAAGCTCTTAGGAAAGATTTTATGTCTTTTGTATGAAGATGGACTTTTATATTTTTATAGTTTGTGTATTGTTTAAACTTCTTACTCATATCAGACAAGATACTTAATGCTAAATCTCTATTATTATCAACTAAAGCAGTAGCTAAATCTTTATTTAAAGAGAGGGTTATAGCATTTGTCAAACCTATTTGCTTCTTTTTATCTATACTTTTTTGAAGTTGATTTTGTAAATTTGACATCTCTTTTTTAATAGTGCTTTTCTCTATATCACTTGCTTTTTTTTGTATCCAAATAGCTGGTATGACTATCAAAATAAAAGCTACTAGAGAGTTTACTAAAAAAACTTTTTTTGATATACTCAAATTCTTCATTTTATATCCTTATTGTATTAGATTACATTGATATATCGGTGATATATGGGAAAAACTTTAATTTTTTTTAATTATGCTATAATCATATAAAATGATAAGTAGGAGCTAATATGCAAACTATTAGGATAAATATAGAGGATGATTATGTAAGCAAAGTTGTTGCTTTTTTAAAACTTCTTCCTGAAAAAGTGGCAAAAATAGAGATAGAAGATACAGATATATTTGATGAAGATGAACTTTTAAATAGAGTAAATGATATAAAAGAAAAAAGAGTTAAAACTTTAAGTAGGGATGAGGTTTTTGGTGAAATATAGAGAAGAGTTTCATCCTAAGGTAAAAAATGATCTTAAAAAGATTGATAAACAAGTAGTAAAAAAAATTAAAGAGATTCATTTAAACAAGATTTTAGATGCTCCTTGTGATAATCCTTTGCTAAAAGGAAAACTGTCAAATATATACTCTTATCATTTTAAAGAAAACAAAACTGAGTATAGGATAGCATATAGTAT
>JALVVR010000029.1 GCA_027023305.1 Campylobacterales bacterium
ATATACTACTTCTTTTTAGCCATTTTAAATGATATTAAACTAAAATTACTCAAAATAACTCATAGTTTTATATCCACCATCGTGCAAATATACATCTTTTGTCATAAGTTTTAAGTCAGATTTCATCATATCAAAAACTAACTCTTCTAACTTATACTCTCTTTTCCATCCAAGCTTAGTTTCTGCTTTAGTTGGATTACCTAAAAGTAAATCAACTTCTGTTGGTCTAAAATACCTTGGGTCAACAGCTACTACCTCTTTACCTATTTCTAATACATAATCTGGATTTGAGCAAGAAACAACATAAGCTTTTTCATCTACTCCTGTACCTCTAAACTCTAACTCTATACCAACATAATTAAATGCCATCTTTACAAAATCTCTAACGGTTGTCGTTTGACCTGTGGCTATCACCCAGTCCTCTGGTTTGTCTGCTTGAAGTATCATCCACATCATTCTTACATAATCTTTTGCATGTCCCCAGTCTCTTTTTGCATCTAAATTACCAAGGTATAGTTTATCTTGTAATCCCAAAGCTATTTTAGAAGTAGCTCTTGTTATCTTTCTTGTTACAAAAGTTTCTCCTCTTACTGGTGATTCATGATTAAAAAGAATTCCATTACAAGCAAACATACCATAAGCTTCTCTATAATTTACCGTTATCCAGTAAGCATACATTTTTGCTACTGCATAAGGACTTCTTGGATAAAAAGGTGTGGTTTCACTTTGTGGTGTTTCTTGTACTTTTCCAAAAAGTTCACTTGTTGAGGCTTGATAGATTTTTGTTTTTTTAGTTAGACCCAAAAGCTTTACTGCTTCAAGTATTCTTAGTGTCCCTGTTCCATCTGCATTAGCCACATACTCTGGTGTTTCAAAAGAGACTGCTACATGACTCATAGCAGCTAAATTATATATTTCATCAGGTTGGGTCTCTTGAATAATACGAGTTAAATTCATAGAGTCTGTCATATCTCCAAAATGAAGGTGAAAATTTATATTTTTTTCATGTACATCTTGATATAAATGATCTATACGATCTGTGTTAAAAAGTGATGTTCTTCTTTTTATACCATGAACTTCGTATCCTTTTTTTAGTAAAAATTCTGCTAAATATGATCCATCTTGTCCTGTTATACCTGTTATCAGTGCTACTTTTTTTGCCATTTATTTAACCTCTTCTAAAATCATCTTCAATCCTCACTATATCATCTTCTCCTGTATATTCTCCAACTTGTGCTTCGATAAGTACTACAGGAACTTTACCTTCGTTTTCAAGTCTATGTACCTCTCCCATTTTGATATATGTTGATTCATTTGATCTTACATAATACTTTTTATCACCAACTGTTACAGTTGCTGTTCCACTTACAACTATCCAATGTTCATTTCTATGAAAATGTTTTTGTAGACTTAGTCTTTTATCAGGTTTAACTACTATTTTTTTTATTTTATAGCCTTCACTATCTTCAAGTACTGTGTATGTTCCCCACGGTCGGTGAGCTGTTTGATGAACTTTAGTAAGTTCACTGTTTTCATTTTTTAGTTTTTGGACTATATCTTTTACTTTTTGGGATGAGCCTTTTTTACTTATCAACAGAGCATCATGTGTATCTATGATTATCAAATCTTCTACATCTATAAGTTCTACTCTTTTACTAGAAATAATAAAATTGTTATCTTTGTCATTTTCAAGTTCATATGATAAGGCATCAAAACTTCCAACATCACTCCAAGATATATCACTTGGAACTACTTTTACTTTTTTACTTTTTTCCATAACTGCATAATCTATACTATCATCTGGAATAGCTTCCATATACGAATACTGAATTCTTAATGCTGAATTATCAATTTTTTTATTGTCAAATGCTATTTTAGAACTATCGTATATTTTAGATGTGTATTTTTTTAATTCATCTAAAAATACCCCTGCTTTAAAACAAAACATACCAGAGTTCCAAAAAAAGTTTCCTTTATCTATATAATCTTTTGCTCTCTCTAAACTTGGTTTTTCATGAAAGGCTTTTACATCAAAATTATCTGCTTCTATATATCCAAACCCTATTTCTGGATAGGTAGGTTTTATACCAAATGTTACTAGAAAATCATCTTTAGCAAACTCTTCTGCTTGCTCCAAAACTTTTTCATACTCTTTTTCATCTTTTATTAAGTGATCACTTGGAGTAACTAAAACTATCTCTTCTTTATCTAAACTCATGCAAGCTAGAGCTATTGCAGGAGCAGTATTTCTTCCTATTGGTTCAAGTAAATATTTGTTATTAGTTTGATTTAATTCTTCTAACTGATCAAGTGCTAAAAAGTATTGTTCTGCATTTGATACTATTAGTTGATTTTTACAAAATTTACTATTTCTCTTCACCGTTAGTTGAAAAAGTGATTTTTCATCAAATATCTTTAAAAACTGCTTTGGCATAAGTGTTCTACTCAATGGCCATAATCTTGTTCCACTTCCACCACATAGTATTATAT
>JALVVR010000030.1 GCA_027023305.1 Campylobacterales bacterium
ACTATATACAGTTTATACCTCAACAAATCCTTTAGAAGCTTTAGAGATTTATGAAAAATATAAAGATATAAAGATGCTCATTACAAAAAAAGATTTGCCACTCATGAGTGGAATTGAACTTTTACAAATCATAAGAAGAAATCTATCTTTTACAGAATTTGGGATCATCGGAATCTCTGATACTATAGATTCGACTAAATTTTTTAGCAAGGGTGCAAATGATTTTTTATCTAAAAATTTTAGCTACAACGAACTAATACAACGAGTAAATAACCTAAATAAAACTCTAAATACATTTATTCTTTTAAAAGAGAGTGTTAATAAAGATTTTCTAACAGGTATATCAAATAGAAAATACTTTTTTGAGATTGCACACAAAATTCACTCAAAATCAAGAAATATTGCTATTGCTATGATAGATATAGATAATTTCAAAAAGATAAATGATACCTTTGGCCACAATAAAGGAGATGAAGTTATAAAATCACTAGCAAATCTGTTAAAAGAGAGTATAAAAGGTAAAGATATAGTAGCTAGAATTGGTGGAGAAGAGTTTATACTACTTTTACAAGATATAAAAACTTTAGATGCTATAAACTTTTTAAATACTCTATGCAAAGATATAGCTAAACTAAATTTTACTGTATCGATAGGATTAACAACCCAAAAACTAAACTCACTTGATGAAATGATAACTCAAGCAGATAAACTTTTATATAAAGCTAAAGAGAGTGGGAAAAACAGAGTTATTTCTGATATGAATATATTTGTTTAACAACCTCTTTACAAACTAGATGAGATATATCTCCTCCATGTGAGAGTATCGTTCTAACTACTGATGAACTTATAAAGGCATTTTCAAGTGTTGGCATAAGATAGATAGTCTCTATGTTTGGATCTAATGAGGAGTTAGCATAACCCATCTGCAGTTCATACTCAAAATCACTAACAGCTCTAAGACCTCTAACTATAAAACTTATCTGCATCTTTTTTGCAAAATCAACTAGCAAGTTATCAAAACTGACTACTTTGACACCTTTTATCTCTTTGGTGGCAAGTTTTGCCATCTCTACCCTTTGAGAAAGAGAAAACATAGGCTTTTTTGCTTTTGAGTCTGCAACTGCTACCACAACCTCATCAAAAATATGACTAGCTCTTTTGATGATATCTAAGTGTCCATTTGTTATAGGATCAAAAGTCCCTGGATATATCGTTTTTTTCATTTATTTTCCCCATCTTTGATATAAATCATGATCAATTCCTAACATATCAAACCACTTTCCTATCAAAAAATCTTCCATCATCTCTAAGCTTTGTTGATTTGAGTAGTATCCCAAAACTGGTGGAGCTATGACAACTCCTAAATTTGATAGTTTTAGCATATTTTCTAAAGCTATAGATGAGTATGGCATCTCTCTTGGAGCTAGGATAAGTAGTTTTTTCTCTTTTATCATCACTGAAGCTGTTCTTGTAAGTAGATTGTCTGCTATGCCACATGAGATTTTAGCTAAAGTATTCATACTAGTTGGTACTACTATCATAGCATCCGCTTTAAAACTTCCACTTGAGATTGGGGCAGATATATCAGAGTTTTCAAACTCCTCTATTCCCTCCTCTTTTTCAAAAACCACCTTTGCACTCTCACTTTGGACTACAAAAAGCTCTATATCTTTTGGCAAAAGCTCTATAAATCTCTTTGCCAACCTAGCCCCACTAGCTCCACTTATCCCTACTACCAACTTCACTTTATTAAAACCTTATTTGATGACAACACCTTTGCTTTTAGTATAGTTTTTGATCCTCTTTTAACTCTTATATACTCTCCTACTCTTCCATCTTCTAAAGCTCTTACAGGAAAATCAACCACTATACCATCCTCTCTAGCCTCAGCTATAATCTCATCATTTCTATGAATATCCGGTATCTTTCTTACCATCCTAGAGGTTAGTATCTTGCCTCTAACTATAAGTGTTTTTGCTTCTAATTTATACACATCAGTAACTGGCTTATCATAGAAGTTATCAAACTTTAGAGGTATTTGAGTAAAAAAGTCCATCGAAAGAGGTGTCTTTGCTCTTATATCCATATTTGCCAAAAGTACTTGAACTGTAGCATCTATGCTATACTTAAAATATATCCTTTTTTCACCCTCTCCATCACTAAAAATGGCTGAAAAGTTTCCATTTTCTCTCTTTATAGAGTTTTTGGGGAAATAAACCTTTTTTAGCTTGTAGCCTTTTGGTATCTCATTATTTACTTTCAACTCTATATTTTTTATAGTCATAGTTGGATAGTAACTAGTAAACTTTCTCTCAAGATAGCTTTTTAACTTTTGCTCATAAGAAAAAAGTTGTATGGTAAGTATAATCGCTAAAAATATCGTTTTCATAAATATAATAGTATCTAAAATAGATGAAAAATTTGTGAAGCAAAAGGCAAGGTGTCATAAAGGAGGCAGAAAGAACACCTTGCCTTATATAAACTAAACCTGAAACTCTTTAGTTTATTCTCAAATTTTTATGTCATAATGACGGCGAGATTATACATATTAAGACTAAAATTATCCTTTTTATTTTGGATTAATTTTATTTTATAAGGATTATTTTATGAAAAAAGCAGTTTGTATTATTAGTGGAGGTATGGATAGTGCCTTAAGTAGCTATATTGCTAAGTATAAAGATGGCTATGAGATTATAGCTGTTCACTTTAACTATGGACAAAAGACTGAAGAAAAAGAGTTAAAATGCTTCAAAGATATAGCTAAAAGCTTAAATGCTATTAAACTTATTGATTTAGATCTTCATTTTATAAAAGAGATTGGTGGTTCAGCTTTAACTGATGAGAATATCGCAGTACCAAAAGATGGATTAAAACCGGGGATTCCTGTAACTTATGTACCTTTTAGAAATGGTATATTTTTATCAATCGCAGGAGCTATTGCCGAAAAAGAAGAAGCAGAGGCTATCTATATAGGAGTTGTAGAAGAGGATAGCAGTGGTTATCCTGATTGTAGTGAGAGCTTCATAACCTCTATGCAAGATGCTATAGACAAAGGAACAAAACCAGAAACTTTTATAAAGTTAAAAACTCCTCTAGTTCATCTAAAAAAAGAGGAGATTGTAAGAGAGGCTAAAAAGATGCAAGTTCCACTAGAAAAAACTTGGAGTTGCTATGAGAGTGGAGAAAAGGCTTGCGGAGTTTGTGATAGTTGCCGACTTAGACTCAAAGGATTTGAGATAGCCAACTTAAAAGATGAGATAGAGTATAATAAATCATGAAAAAAATAAATGAGTGCATAGATAACTACCTAAAAGAATTAGAGAGTGAGGTTATGAGCCTTTTAGCTGATACCTCACTACCACTAACTATAAAAAATCAAAAGATGGAACCTCTTGCTTTACAAAAAAAACTGCTTCTCAAAACAAAAGAGGAGTTAAAAAAGATAGCAGATACAAACTTTGTAGCTGAGTGTAAAATGTACCAAAAAGGAAAATCATGACAAACAAAGATAAACTTATAGAGATGCTAAATCTCCAACAAAAACTAAATGATGAGACAAATGGAGAGGGTTGGGAAAATGGATATACAAAACAAAACCGCCTTATAAACTGGAGAAGATGTATATATATGGAGCTTGCAGAGCTAATAGATAGCTTCAACTGGAAACATTGGAAAGATATAAACATAGAACCAGATTGGGAGAATGTCAAAATAGAGGTTGTTGACATTTGGCACTTTGTACTAAGTCTTGCTCTTGAGGAGTATAAGTTGGCTAAAAAGGGTAACATCGAAGATATAGCAAACTATATCTTAGAGACTCAACACTTTCCAGATTTTGAAAATGAACCAAGAAAAACTCATAATGAAGATATTTTTATGATTATAAATACTATAGAGCACTTCATAAAAGATACTATTGATGGTAAGAAGTTTAGTAAACTTATAGATGACTTTTTAGAAGTAGCCTTGCAGTGTGGATTAAATATAGATATACTTTACAAATTTTACATTGCAAAAAATGTTCTTAACCAATTTCGTCAAAATCATGGATATAAAGATGGAACATACATAAAAGAGTGGGATGGTAAAGAGGATAATGTCGTCATGTTAGAAATCCTAGAAGATAGACTTTTAAATGCAAAAGAGTTATATCATGAACTTGAAAAAAATTATCCAACTAAGTCTTAAAGACTTTTTTTCAGCAAAGTTTTTAACCCTATCTATCGCTCCTGTCATGATAGTATTTACTATCGTGTTTGGGGTTTACTTTGTAACTGATATAGACTTTGCAACTCTTTTAGCAGTTGATTCTACTACTCATCCTTGGCTTAACTGGATACTATCTTTTGACTTTATACAAGGATTTATAAACTTCTTTTTATACCTTTTTATCTGGGGACTTTTGATAGTAGTTAGTGTTGTACTATCTATCATAGTAGTTGGATTTTTCACTCCTAAAATTGTAAAAGAGGTACAAAAAAGACACTATCCTCACATAAAGCTAACAAATCAAAACTTTACTATTTCAAACTCTCTTTTTATGTATATAAAAGTATTTTTTATATTTTTTACCCTGCTTTTGATAACTTTGCCACTAGCTTTCATCCCTGGTATAAACTTAGCAGTTTTATATATACCCTTTTACTACCTTTTTCATAACTTTCTTATACTTGATGTAGGCTCATCGATAGTTTCTAAAGAGGAGTTTTTAAAGATAGTAAAATCAAACAAAACACTTTTCAGATCAACTACTCTTACTTTATATCTTATATCTTTGATACCATTTTCTGGTATTTTGTTACAAGTTTTTTATGTAATAGTTATCGCTCATGAGTTTTTTATGAAGAAAGAAAAGGTTGAATAGTTAGCAACCTTTTCTTTCTTATAAACTTAAGCTTATTTTATTTGTGGTGTAGTTATGCACTAAAGCTTGAATTATATTTTGATATGAAATGCCTATCTCATCAGCTCTTTGCTTGATTATTTCAAGGTCTATTTTTTTTAGATTTATACTTATCTGTTTCTTTTCTTGAAGTTTTTTTCTTGTCTCTTTTGCCATTTTTTTTATCTTCTCATTATCAAAAGGCTCACTTTCCAAAGTACCATTTTCTACAACATCTAAAAGTTCTAACTCCTCTTCTGTATAACTCATGTTAACTCCTATTATACTTTTTGTTCAATTTCCTACTAGGTATAATATTTTTTAAAAATATATTACCATTCTCTTTTATATATGGGACATAGTGAACATAGTCATTTAATAAAATAACATAGATATATTGATTAGGATACTTTTCAGTGTTAGGATGTTTATAATGGTCTATGATACCATTATTTTCTAGCTCCTTTATCACATCAAGAAAACTAATACCTCTAGTAGCTAATAAAATTTCATTTTTTTCACTACTCCATCTATACATTTATACCCTTCTATAATTATATCATATTTATTTTAACCATTAGGGTTAAAACCACCCTCCTCTGCTCCACCTCCACCAAAAGGATTTAGTTTATCCTCCTCAGCTATCCTAGCTTCATACTCAAGCATATGCATTCTCACTTCATTTATCTGCTCTTTAGTTACATTTTCATCACTACTCCACAAAACCTCTATATCTCCTCCATACTTATCGCCCATCATAGCAATCTTACTCTCAAACTCACTAAAATCTAAACAATACTCCTTAATCCCCTCAGCCTCATCACTTATCTCTATATACCATCTTCCCATAGGATTTGACATGATTCTTGCTTCCAAAATTCCACTCATAAACCTTCCTTTATATAAATATAATACAATTTTATCTACATTCCTCTTACAGAGCCTACAACTTTACCTATAATCTCTATATTTTCACTCCTAACTGTCTCCACTCCATACATAGAGTTATCTGAGATAAGATCCAAACTTCCATCACTCTTTGGCATAACTCTCTTTACAAAAAGCCCCATCTCAGTAGAGATAGCAAAGATACCATTTTTGTTTACATCTTTTAAAGTTCTGTTTATAAAGATTATATCTCCATCATGAAGTGTAGGCTCCATAGAGTCACCCAAAACATTTATAGCATCTATATTTTTCATCTCATTTTTTCCACCCATCAAAGTAGCCATATGTTCATCTATCGCTATCTCTTCTGTATGATCATCATAGTTAAAAGCCCCTCCACCAGCACTAGCAAATATATCTCCAAAATATCTTACATTTACATACTTCTCTGTTTGAGCCTCTAAACTTCTTGTTGACTGGTTATATAAAAGCCAATTTATGGAGATTTTTCTCTTAGCACAAAACTCTAAAATCTCTTCTAAAGGTAGCTTCCCTCTTCTTTTCATAGTAGCAAAAGATAGTTGTTTGATACCTAAGACATCTGCTACATCTTTATCAAAAACCTTACTCTTACCAAGCTCCTCAGCTATAATCTCTTTCATTTTTGGTAATACATCTTCTAATCTTAACATTTTTTACCTCCATAATATTTCAATTTGAAATATTTCTTTGTTTTTAGAAAATTTTTATGTAGAATTCTAACATAAATTTTATAAAAAAGGATAAAAAATGAATATTTGTACTATTATAAACCATGTAAAAAGAAGTTTTGAGCTGTTTTTAGACATACTTGAAGAGATGCTTTTAGTTGCTAACTATAAACTTTTATGATTTTACACCTTGATTTGGACTCATTTTTTGTCTCAGCTCATAGAACAAAAGATAACTCTCTTTTAAATAAACCTGTTGTTGTGGGTGGAAGGAGTGACCCCTTTATCTTTGACAAAGGCTTTAACAAAACAAAAGTCCAAAACCAAAACAGTGGAGCTTTTGTGCCCACTCTTTTTATAAGAGATAAAGAGGCAAGCTTTGAGGAGTATTTTAAGGAGGGAGATAGACTAAGAGGGATAGTGATAACTGCATCATATGAAGCTAGGTCTCTTGGCATAAAGACAGGTATGAGTATAAGAGAGGCTTTGAGTCTTTGTAAAGAGTTGATAGTTCTAACTCCTACACATAAACTATATCATGACTTTTCAAAAAGACTAAAAGATTTTTTATATACAAAGATACCTATCATAGAGCAGTATAGTATAGATGAGTTTTTCGCTGATGTTGGTGGGTGGGTAGAAGATGATGAAGTAAAAGAGTTTGCAAAAGAGATAAAAGCGAGTATTTATCAAGAGTTTGGATTACCTATATCGATAGGGATTGCCAAAACTAAGTGGATAGCAAAGTTTGCAACTAGCTTTGCAAAACCAGATGGAGTAAAACTTATACTTCCTCAAAACTTAGATAAGTATCTTAAACAAACTCCCATAGAAAAATTTCCAGGTATTGGAAGAAGTTTTACAAAAAAACTACACTCTTATAAAAAGTTTACCCTTTGGGATATAAAAACTTCAAAATCCCTACTCTACTCTTTTGGTAGAGGTGGAGAGGATATATATAAAAGAGTTTGTGGAGAAGATGATGAAAAAGTCATCCCTAACAGACCTAGAAAATCTATAGGTATATCAAGAACATTTGATCCTATAGATGATAGAGATGAGTTAAAAAGAAGAGTTATCATACTCTCTCGCCACTTAGTTTTTATGGTAAGTAAGTATAACTACTCTCCTACAACCCTGCACCTCTCCATCAGATATGAGTATGCAAAAAGTAAAAAGCAGATCACATTTAACAGGATTTTTAATGAGGTATTTTTTATAAAGAGAGTTTTGAAGCTTTTTAATGAATTAGATATTTATAAACACTCAAAAGTGATAAGATTATCGATAAGCCTTAGAAACTTTACAAAGTATCCAAAAGAGCCATATTCACTTTTTGAGTATGAAAAAGATAGAAAATTTAACACCCTTCTAAAACAAACTACAAAAATGAGAGAAAAGTATGGAATAGATATTATAAGAGTTGCAAGTGAGATATAGAGGGGACGAATCCACCTCTATAATATTAGGGAGTGTTAATATAGTCCAAAAAGACTGTTTCTTATCTTGTGTAAAACTCTAGTTTTTCCAGCCTCATCTATAAAAACCATCAAAGTTTTATCTTCACTTTTTAACTTTTCTAAAGCCTCCTCTATACTAAGAGGTTTCTCATCCTCTATATCAACTTTAGAGATATCATCTTTATTTTTTATTAAAACTTTTACATTATCTTCATAATCATTATAAACTAAAAAGTCTCTTTTACTATCTTTTAAAACCTCTACTGCATCCTCATGAGCTAAAGGTTTATAAAGCTCAAGCTCCATAGGTATTATCTCATCAACCTCTTCTAAACTTACTTCATCTTCATCTTTATCGATCTGATGATCTGTTATCTTATCATGATATCTTCTTAAAACTTTTTTTGCTCTCTCTACCGCCAAATCCACAGCTGCATACATATCTTTATCATCTTGTTTTATAACTATAGTATTTTTATGAGCTATATTTATAGAAAACTCTACTATAAAACCTTTTTTTTCATCCGGAGATACTACAACTCTAACAGAAATAATATCTAAGTTATACTTCTTCAAAGTCTCTATTGCACTCTCTATATGTGCTTTCATAGCATCGGTTAATTCTAACTGTCTTCCTACTAAACTAGTATTCATGACGATCTCCTTAAAATTTATTTGAGAATTAAAATTCTCATAACACAATTATATCAAAAAAAGTGTAAATATTAAACTAATTTCTTAAGGTTTTTGTAATGTTCTTCTATGTAATCTTATAGGTTCAGTTAAACCAAGCTTTGTTTGATTTGCCTCTACCATTACATCCATAATAACTGTATAGTTAGAATCATCAGTTTGAAGAGTATTGTCTAAAATTTTATTGCAAGATGTAGGTATTCCATTACCCATATACCAAATATCTACACTTGCATTATATGAGCTATTGTCAAAACTTATATTAACATCTTCTACACAACTAGCACTGTTATCATGTCCAGAGATTGCCAAAAGTGCAAACTCAGTTGCACTTCTAAGATAAAGTCTTGCCTGCTCTTTTATAAAAAGATTGCTAGTTTGTTTTACAGTTGAACTTGAAAGTCCTATCATCAAAGACATCAAAACTGCTACTGTCATCATAATAATTATCGCAGTTATCAAACCAAAACCTCTTCTTTTCAATACACCGCCCTCTCTTTACAAAATCCATAGTTGGTTTTATCATCTCTAAGACAAAGCTTTACTCTTATGGTACTTCCAACTTGTATAAACCTAAATGTACTTACATGTTTAGCTATTAGTGCTTTTTTACCACTACTATATCTTTCATTTTGCCATGGTTGATAGTTATAGTAAAGAAATAGATCAAAATCTTTTATTTTATTAGGAGGGGTACTGTTATCATACAAAACATTTCCATTTGCATCTTTTGCATCTGTAACATTTTCAGGAACTATAGCATAAGCACTCCAAGCTAAATAGTAGTGTTCACAATAATCAACTGAAGGCATCGTACTATCATCAAATATCAACTGAGTATTTGATGCTGTTTTATGAACTGGATATACACTCGAGTGAGTAGCTCCTGTATATCCATAGCTTGCCACACTGTTATCATGAGAGCATTTAAAAATAATAGCTGCACCACTACCTTTTGCATTTAGATCAACTCCATCATATGATAGATTATATATATCAATCTTTGTTTTATCAAGCCTCGAACCACTTGTTACAAAAGCACTACTATCAGTACTAGCATTATCCAAATCTATAAATCCACTCCAACCTGCAAATCTATTAATGCCACCAGCACTAACCCACTCACCAATCATACCTTCATTGTCATACCCTATCCACTCTAGTACATTGTAATTTGTTGTGATAGTTGGATCAGATAGCTTCTTGTAACTTAAAAGATTACCATCTATGCTAGCAACTACACTATCTTTTATCCTATACTGAAGTCTTTTTGAGATTTGATCCAAAATCTGCTCACTATCTGCTTGAAGTTTGTTTATAACTCTACTTCTTATATACCCCTCATACATATGAGTTATGATATTTGTCCCTATCATAGCTACTATTCCCAAAACCACTATAACCATTACGATTTCGATAAGTGTAAAAGCTCTTTTTTTCACGGTTTTGTCCTTGTTAGTAGCTTTGACTGACCTATATTTGAGAGATAACTTCTAAAAAGTATATTTTGTCCAAGACTTGGCATAGAAGTTGTTACTTCTACCATTTTTATATTTGTACTATTTACATTATTTGTTATAGGATTTATGGTAGATGAAGCTATGTTGGCAACTACACTTGTTTGACTATAATCTGCACTATCATTTACATAGTAAACATTTGAAGTCATACTCATATTTGCATCTTTATAATCAAATCCACCACTTCCACCTATAGTTTTAATCTCTCCATGAAAATCATTTATGCTTTGTTTTGGAATATTGTTTATAGTAGTATCTGGTAGAGTTATTCCTGCAGAACCATTATAATCATAAAATCTTCTTCTATAATCAACATATACATGACCAGTTCTTAGATTATTATCATTTATTCCTGTTGTAACTCTATCTAACTCACTATCTCCATTTGACACATCCAAAGTTCTAAGAATCTTATTTGTTCTATCATAAGAGTTTTTATCCCAAGGATATGATAGGATATTTCCCATCTTTGTTGAAGTTGCTAAAATAGCCTCTTGCATCATAGAAAATTCATTTGATTTTGCGGACTCTTTTAAAAGCATAGGAATACTCATTAAAGAGCTAGCAATAATAATAATTGCAAAAACGACAT
>JALVVR010000031.1 GCA_027023305.1 Campylobacterales bacterium
AACTCTCTACACACTCTTTAGTCGCTTCTTTTGAGTATAGACGACAAGGCTCCATATTTCCTTGAAGTACATATCTATCGCCCAACTTCTCTTTTGCTAAAGCCATTGGAGTTCCCCAATCTACACCAAAAACATCAAAGTTTCCATATACTTTATCTAAAAATGCAGGGATTGCTTTTGGGAACATGATAATTGGTATATGAGGGTATTTCTCTTTTAAATACTCTGCGATTTCTACCATATACTTCCAACTAAACTCATCATATTTTGATGGCTCTATCGCTGCAGCCCATGAATCAAAGATTTGTACTACTTCGATACCTGCAAGGATTTGTTTTTCCATGTAGTGTTTTACAACTTCGGTTACTTTTTTTAAGATTTTGTGTAAAAGTTCAGGATTAGAGTACATCATCTTTTTAGAGATGTTATAAGTCTTTGTACCCTGCCCCTCTATCATGTAAGTTGCCAAAGTCCAAGGAGCTCCACAAAAACCTATAAATGCTTTATCATCTGGAAGTTGCTCTTTTACTATCTTTATCGTATCATATACATAAGTTAGTTTATCTGCTGCCTCTTCACCACCTATAAGAGCATCTAAATCACTCTCATTTACGATAGGCCTTTCAAAAACTGGCCCTTCACCCTTAACAAAATCTAACTTCATACCCATCTCATTTGGAACTACTAAGATATCACTAAATAAAATTGCTGCATCAACTCCAACTATATCTACTGGTTGCAAAGTTACTTCTGCTGCCATCTTGGGATTATGGCAAAGATTTAAAAAATTTCCAGCTTTTTCTCTTACTGCCATATACTCAGGAAGGTATCTTCCAGCTTGTCTCATCATCCATACTGGTGTATATGGGGTTTCTTTACCAAAACATGCATCTATAAATATTTTACTCAAAACTAGTGCTCCTCTTCTTGTTTATGTTCATTTTCATGTCCTTTATGTAAAAAATAAAGTGCTATCGAAAGAGAAAATATACTTCCTGCGAAATATAACATTTCTAAAGCTCCATTATACTCTGTATGTAAAACTCTTTTAAAAAAGCTAACTATCAAAACCATCACTATAACTTTTGCTAGTTTATCTTTTAGTTGGTCTAGTGAGTGAATCTCTAATATCTTTGAAGTACCACTACTTTTAGCAGGGTCTAGTTCAGATATAAAAAGCTCATATAATCCAAAACTAAAAATAAGCATAACAACTGCTATCAAGTACAAATCAACTGCCCCAATAATACTTCCTACAACTTCTTCATGAAACTTGTCTGGATGTGCATGGTTTAGATAAGTTATAAAAACATATTTTGCCATATCCCATAAATCCACACTTGCAATTATAAAAAGAGCTATCGCTCCAAGCATACCAAAAACGACTGCTAATATAATAAATAGTCTTCCACTCCAAAGAGTATTTTCAAAAACCTTTTCTAGCATACCCATTTAAATCTCCTCCATCTCTATCCATTTTTTAGCGATTCTAAGTGCATTTGTTGCAGCTCCTACTCTTACTTGGTCAGCTACATTCCAAAAGTGCAAGATATTGTCTTGAAAGTTGTCTTTTCTGATTCTTCCCACATAAGTTAAATCTGTATCAGTTGAGATAACTGGCATAGGGTAAACTCCATCAGCTAAGTTATCCATAACTTCCAAGTTTTCAAAGTTAGTAAATGCTTCTCTTACTTTGTTTACATCTACATTTACACCCTCTTCAAAAGTAACAGTTATACTCTCACTATGACTTCTTAAAACTGGTACTCTAACACAAGTAGCACTTACCTCTATATCTTTGTGAAGAATTTTTCTAGTTTCATTTACCATTTTCATCTCTTCTTTTGTATAGTCATTTGGTTGAGGAACATCAATTTGTGGGATTACATTTAGTGCTATTTGGTGCATAAAGGCATTGTGTTCACTCTTGTCTAGTTTAAAAGCAAAAAAGTCTTGCATCTGTCTTACAAGCTCTTCCATACCAGCTTTTCCAGCTCCACTTGTTGCTTGATAAGTGCTTACATCAACTCTTTTTATAGGATAGATATTTTCTAGTGCTTTTAGGGATTGCACCATTTGGATAGTTGAGCAGTTTGGATTTGCTATGATACCACTCTCTTTCCATGCTCCTATATCTTCGGGGTTTACCTCTGGAACTACTAGTGGTATATTTGACTCCATTCTAAAGTGACTTGTGTTATCTATCACAACTGCTCCTGCATCTACTGCAAACTTTGCAAACTTTTCACTAACACTCCCACCTGCACTAAAAAAAGCTATCTCAATCTCCTCTTTTTCAAAAACATCCTCTGTTAATTCTTGAACTTTGATATACTTTTTATTGCACTCTATCTCTTTTCCGACACTATTTTTACTAGCAAGTGGAACAAGTTTGTTTATAGGGAAGTTATGTTCTTCAAAAAGTCTATAAAACTCATCTCCA
>JALVVR010000032.1 GCA_027023305.1 Campylobacterales bacterium
TTACTTTTAGCTATGACTCACTACAAAGAGTAACAACTAAAAACAACCCAGATAGTGGAGTAACAACATACACATACGATATAAGTGATAACATAAAAACAAAAACAGATGCAAATGGAAATACTGTAACTTATACTTATGATTTAGCAAATAGAAAGACATCTGCAAGCTATAGTAATGATGCAAGCCTAAATGAAACTTATACTTATGACCAAGGAGCAAATGCAAAAGGTAAACTAACAACTATCACAGATGTAAGTGGAGAAACAACCTTTACATATGACCAACAAGGCAACATAGCCACAAAAACCCAAACCATAAACAACAACACATTTACAACCACCTACACATACAATAACCAAAACAAACTAACAAGTAAAACCCTACCAAGCAATAAAACTATAGAATATACCTATAACCAAAAGGGAGAGCTAGATAGCATAAGTATAGATACTCAACCATATATAACAAACATACAAACAAACCAAAACGGTCTTACAAGCTACACATATGCAGATAACCAAACTCACACAAGAGAGTATGATACAAATGGAAGAGTAACTAAACTAATCTATCCAAACTACACAGAAGAGATAAACTATAACAAAGTATCAAACATAACATCTATAATAACCAACAATGATACAAAAGAGTTTAACTATGACAACCTAGATAGATTAACAACTTATAACCATAACAATAATGATTATCAAAACTTTACATATGATGAAAATGGAAATAGATTAAACCTAAACCAAGAGGTAAATAAAACCATAAACTACACCTATAAAGAAAATAGTAATATCCTACAAACTATCACTAAATATAAAATAATAGATGAAAATACAACTCAACAAGAGAGTGAAACAACACTAACTTATGATAATGCAGGAAACATAATCCAAGATGATAAACATACCTACACATATGATAAAAGAAACAGACTAATAGCAGTAGATAACAATGTAACTTACCAATACAACTATGATAACAAAAGAGTAAGTAAAACAGTAAACAACCAAACAATATACTACATCTACGAAGGACATAAACTAGTAGGAGAGTATGACCAAAACAAAAACCCTATAAAAGAGTATATCTACTATAACAACACACCAATAGCTATAATAGATAACAACTCAAACATATACAAAATCTACTCAGACCACCTAAACACACCAAGAAGAGTAGCAGATAGTCAAAATAACATAGTATGGAGTTGGGAGAGCAAACCATTTGGAGAGGATAAACCAACAGGAACATACACTCTAAACCTAAGATTTCCAGGTCAATATCATGATAGTGAAACAAATACTAACTATAACATAAACAGAAATTACAATCCTACTACTGGTAGGTATGTACAAAGTGACCCTATTGGGCTTGATGGTGGGGTTAATACTTTTGGGTATGTTGGGGGTAATCCGGTTAGCAAGATTGATATTTTTGGATTATCAACATATATAATATCAAACTTAAATGGAGGCTATTTGTTTGGGTGGGGAGGTTCTCATACAGGTCTTATAGTAATTAATGATAAGAAACCAGAAAGCAATAAATCTTTTCTTTATGATCCTAGTGGAAGTTATCGTGCTTTATCAATATGGGGTAGAATACCTATAGGTTCAGGAAGAATACAATATCAAGATAGTGATGCACCAATTGATATAACAGATTATTATATGTATCAATTAAAAGATGGAGATGATGTTAAAATTTATTATTTTAATACAAGTGAAAGTGATGAAGCTATTTTATTAAAAGGTGCAGAAAGTTGGGGTGGAGGGAATGGTTTTGATTGCACTTCAAGTATTTCTACAATTTTATCAAAAACAAGTAAGTTTAAAAATATTGAAGTTGTAACATTTCCTAGTAGTTTAGCAGAACAATTGGATGATATGTAATGAAAAAGACATTTACCATACTTGTAGTATTTGTTATTACAATAGTTAGTTACTATTTTTTATCATTTTATCCCTATACTAGTAAGATATCATCACAGTTAAAAGTAGTAAATGTAGATAAAAGTAGGTTAAAAATACTTCAAGAGTTGATAGTCTCAGAAAAAAATAAAAACTTGGAGAGTATGAAATCAAATGTCTCAGTAGAACATTTACTAAGAATACAAACATTTATGACTTTATATAATCGCAATGTTTTAAACAAAGATAAAAATAAATATTTTTGGAGATTTGATAGATTGTTTTGGAGTTATTTGAGTTATATAGATTTTAGTGATGAAGATATAATTCGTTTGTATTTGTCCACTAAGGTGTATCCAAAAAATCAAAATATAGTTCAATATAGTAAAAGTTTTTTAAAAAAAGATATTAATAGTTTAAATAATAAGGAATTAAAAACATTATATGAAATTGGTCATTAATAAATAAAAACATGAGGGGTGCAACCCCTCATGTGAATGGATTTTAAATGAAAACTTTTTTAATTTTTATAGGAGTAATATTTTTAGTATTTATTACTAAAAATGTTATTTTTAAAACTCATTCTGACAATAAACTAAATAGAAATATTATTTATTTTGATATTAAGTCTATTATTAAAAAAGGAATGACAAGAAAAAATGTATATAAAATTTTAAATAAAGAAGAACTAAAATATCATATTGATAAAAATAGAGATATTGAAATTACAGGGAAAGGTATAACTATTGAAATTAATAGAAAAGACAAAGTAGTAATAGTAAGATAGGGAAATTAATATGAGGGTTTACATATCTATGTAAAAATACTCCAACTCCACCACCAAAGCCACCTCATGATAAAATAATGTAAACTCTAAAAGTAGCTGTTCTTTAATCATATAGAAAATAAGCATTTACAAGATACTATACAAAAATATCATCCGTTGGCAAAGGAAAGTTCATGAAAGTTATGGTGAAAAATCTACTTACTAAGAAAATAGTGCTAAAAAAAGTAAACCCGATAGATACTGCACTTCTAAAAACAAGAAAAAAGATAGCAGTTTTTAGTGGAGTTGATACAAAGTCAAACTATGTTTGTGTGTTTGTTATAGAGAGAAAGAGTAGGTTTTTAAGAAAAGATGTAAAAGAACTTGAAGAACTTTTTTCAAGATTGGTTAGCCTTAGTGAGCATAACTTTAAAAAGAAGATTTTGATTTATAACATGCCACTATGCTCTCATGCTAAAGAGATGTTAAAAGAGTTAAAATGGACACTTATATCATGAAACTAATAGACTTTGGAAACACAAATGCAAAGATTTATCATGAAAGCAAAATAACTACTATAAAAGTAGAAGAGTTTGACTTTTCACAAAAAGATTTTTACTATATAAATGTAAACAAATCTATCAAAGATAAATTAAAAGGTATAAATTTAGAAGACAAGTTTACTATCAACTCAAACTACAAAGGCTTAGGAATAGACAGAAAAGTTCTTTGTTATTATATAAATGATGGAGTTATTGTAGATGCTGGAACCGCTATAACAGTAGATGTCATGAGAGATGGAGCTTTTGAGGGTGGATTTATCTACCCAGGGATTGCTTCTTTTTATAACTTATATAAGGATATTTCTCCACTTCTAAAGATACAAAGAGATAGTGGTATAAAGAGTTTTTCCTTGCCACAAAACACAACTGAGGCGATAGAGTTTGGGATATATTTTCCACTTATAAACGGTATTAAAGAAATCTCAAAAGATTATAAGATATACTTTTGTGGTGGTGATGGAAAAGAGTTGTCAAACTACTTTGAAAATGCCACTTTTAGCGAAGATTTGATATTTAAAGCAATGAAAAAGATTGTAGAGGAAAATATATGTTAACAGTAGCCCTACCAAAAGGTAGAATAGCCGAAGAAACACTAGAAATTTTTGAAACAATATTTGATGAAAAGTTTGTTTTTGAAGATAGAAAACTTATCTTAGAAAAGGGAGATTTTAGATTTTTACTTGTTAGAAATCAAGATGTTCCATCATATGTACTTTATGGCTCAGCAGATTTGGGAGTTGTAGGACTTGATGTTTTAGAAGAAAAAGGTTTAGATTTAGTAAGACTGCTAGATTTGGGTATCGGAAAGTGCAAAGTCTGTATCGGTATGAAAAATGAAGATGAACTAGACCTTACAAAACCAGAGATAACAGTAGCAAGTAAGATGGAAAATATCGCAAAAAGATACTTTGAAAGCAAAGCTATGGCAGTAAATGTCATAAAACTTTATGGTTCTATCGAACTAGCTCCATTAGTAGGTTTAAGTGATGCAATAGTTGATATAGTTGAAACAGGAACTACCATGAAACAAAATGGACTAAAAGTAGTCGAAACCATCATGGAAAGTTCAGCTCACCTTATAGCAAATAAAAATAGTTTTATCTCAAAGAAAAAAGAGATTTTAGAGCTTTATGAAAAAATCCAAGAGCATATAGGAAAATAAAACATGATTCTCATGATAGATAACTACGATAGTTTTACCTATAATATAGTTCAATACTGCCAAGAGTTAGGGGCAGATTTGAAAGTGATAAGAAATGATGAGTTAACTCTAAAAGAGATAGAGGATTTAAAACCTGAGAAAATCATCATCTCTCCTGGCCCTGCAACTCCAAATGAAGCTGGAGTTAGTTTAGAAGTGATAGAACGATTTAAAGGAAAAATCCCAATCCTTGGAATCTGCTTAGGGCATCAATCCATAGCACAAAGCTTTGGAGCTAAAGTAGTTAGAGCAAAAAACATGATGCATGGGAAAACTTCACAAGTAGAAGTAAGTACTGATATGCCAATCTTCAAAGAGTTACCAAAAAATTTTAGAGCTACAAGGTATCACTCTTTGGTAGTTGAAAAAGAGACTATACCCTCATGCATAATCCCAACTGCATTTAGTGAAGATGATAGTGAGATTATGGCACTTAAAGTTGATGGATATGATATATATGGTTTGCAGTTTCATCCAGAATCTATCATGAGCGAACATGGACATAAGATGTTAGATAACTTTTTAAAACTATGAGAAAACTTTATCTAGTTCTGTTTTTAGATTTAGTTTTTTTGCTTTATGGAGTTAGCCAACTTAGCATATCAGCTAAAGAAGCTTCTATCTTTTATGAAAGAGGAGATTTCTTACACTATCTAGTAAACTTTTCAACCTCTATTTTTGGACAAAATGACTTAGCATTAAGGTTGCCATTTATCACTTTTCATCTTTTATCAGTCATATTACTATATAAAATCAGTGAACTATACATAAAAAAAGAGGAAGATAGAGTCTATGCAATAGCTCTGTTTATACTTCTCCCAGGAGTTTTAAGCTCCTCTTTGATAGTAAACACAGCCCCTATAACCATATTTTTTACTCTTTTATTTGTGTATTTGTATGAAAAAGATAAAAAGTATTTATATTATCCACTTCTTATCATGATAGCTTTTATAGATAGTGCCTTTGAAATCCTATACCTAGGAGTTTTTACATATGCTATCTTTAAAAATAATAAAAGACTATATATCCTAAGTGGCATACTTTTTTTAGTAACACTTTATATCTATGGATTTGATTCAGGTGGAAAACCTAGAGGATTTTTTCTTGATACTCTAGCTATGTATGCACTAATTTTTTCACCATTTCTATTTTTGTACTACTTTTATACGATGTATAGGATACTTTTCAAAAGAGAAAAAACTCTTCTTTGGTTTATCTCTTTCACTGCTTTGCTTCTTTCAATCTTACTATCCTTTAGACAAAGGATACCAATAACAGATTTTGCACCTTATGGAGTTATAGCTATCCCCCTTGTATATGAAAATTTTTTAAAAAGTTTTAAAATAAGACTTCCACAGTTTAGAACATGGTACAAAAGAGGACTTTATGCAACTATCTTTTTATTAGGTTTAAATTTTTTGATTACATATTTTAACAAGACTCTATATATTTTTCTTCCAAATCCAGATATGAACTTTGCTCAAAAATTTCATATAGCAAAACAACTCTCAAATAAGTTAAAAGCATTAAATATTAATCAAGTCTCATGTCAGAACAAAGATCTTACCAATAGATTAAAATTTTATGGTATATCCAAAGGTGAAAAATACTTACTTAGTGATACTAAACTCTCACAAAATGCAAAAAAAGTTACAATAAGTTACACTTTTAAACCAATCAAAACATATTATGTTTCAAAACTACACACTTTGGACTAAATAAAAAAACCAAAAACCAAAAAAACTTTTATATTTTAACACTTACTTTGATACAATACCTCAAATCTTAACAAGGAGAAAAGATGGCTCAAAAGGCGATAAGAGAATATGATGCTAAGTCTATATTAGCTAGACATTGGGATAAGTATTTTCCAAATTTCACATATGCATATGAAACAGTTTTGGTTAAAAATGGTTCTGAACTATTGGAGGCTGCAAAAGAGAAGAGTTGGCTAAAAGAAAAAGCATTGGTAGCAAAACCAGATATGCTTTTTGGTAAAAGAGGTAAAAATGGTTTAGTTCTTTTCAAAGATCAAAAACCAGGTGATGTAACTTTAGAAAAAGCTGCTAGTTGGATAGATGAAAAATCTAGTTCAAAACAAGAAGTTTATTTTGCATTTGACGGTGATACTCCAGCTGGTGATCCTTCAGTAGATATGCTTACACATTTTATAGTTGAGCCATTTACTCCACATGAGCAAGAAGAAGAGTATTATATTTCTGCAACTTGTGTTGGTGATGAAGATGTACTTTATATGTCAGCAGAAGGTGGTATGGAAGTAGAAGAGGGATGGGATGAAAAAGTTACTGAAGTTGCTTTCCCTATAACTGCAACAGAGGAAGAGATATCCCAGAAGATTAAAGCAAATATTCCTGCTGATGTAGCAGATAAAGACAAAGAAGCATTCGCCGAGTTTGCTATCGGTTTTTTCAAAGCTTATAGAGAGTTAAACTTTGCATACTTAGAGATAAATCCTTTCGTACTTCAAGGAAACAAGATAGAGTTACTAGATATGGTTGCAAAACTAGATGATACAGCTGGATTTATGATGACAGAAGAGTGGGGTGATGTTGAGTATCCTACATCTTTTGGTATGGAAGAAAAATCACCAGAAGTTTTAGCTATCGAAGAGGCTGATTCTAAAACTGGTGCTAGTTTAAAACTAACTCTTTTAAAACCTGATGCTAGAATCTGGACTATGGTTGCTGGTGGTGGTGCAAGTGTTGTTTATGCTGATACTATCGCTGATATGGCTGGTATTGATGACTTGGCTAACTATGGTGAGTATAGTGGTGGACCAACTACTGGAGAGACTAAGTTTTATGCTGAGACTATTTTTGATCTTATGACAAGACAAAAAGATCCAAAAGGAAGAGGAAAAGTTCTTATTATTGGTGGAGCTATCGCAAACTTTACAGATGTTGCAAAAACATTTACAGGTATTATACAAGCCTTTGAAAACTATCAAGATAAACTAAAAGAAGTTGGCACGAAGATATATGTTCGTCGTGGTGGACCAAACTATGAAAAAGGTTTAAAAGATATAAAAGAGGCAGCTGATAGAATGGGCTTAGATATAGAGGTTTATGGACCTGAAACACATGTAACAGATATCGTGCGTATGGCACTAGAAAAGTAGGGAGAGTTAAGAATGTCAAAACTATTTACTAAAGATACACAAGCAATTTTTTGGAACAACAACAAAACTGCAATCCAAAGAATGTTGGATTATGATTATACTATAAAAAGAGAAACTCCATCAGTGGCAGCTATCGTAGCTCCTACAAGTGGTAACAAGTTTGAGAAATTTTTCTGGGGTGGTGATGAGATCATGATACCACTTTATAAAACAACTGCTGATGCAAAAGCAGCACATCCAAATGCAGATGTACTTCTAAACTTTGGATCTTTTAGAACAGCTTATGATGTAACAGTAGATGCACTAAATATAGGTGGATTCAAAACTATCATGATAACAGCAGAGGGAATTCCTGAAAGACTTGCTCGTGGCATGAATGCAATGGCAAGAGAAAAAGGTGTTACTATCATAGGACCAGCAACAGTTGGTGCAATAGTTCCAGGAGCATTTAAAATAGCAAATATCGGTGGAACTATTGAAAATATTATAAACTCAAAACTTCATCGTGCTGGAAGTTGTGGATTAGTTACTAGAAGTGGTGGACTTTTTAATGAGTTATCAAATATCATATCTTTAAATGCAGATGGTATAGCTGAAGGTGTTGCTATTGGTGGAGATAGATTTGTAGGGTCAGTTTTTATAGATCATCTACTTAGAATGGAAGAAAATCCAGATGTAAAATACATGATACTTCTAGGTGAAGTTGGTGGAACTGAAGAGTACAAAGTGATTGAAGCTGTAAAAAGTGGAAAGATAAAAAAACCAATCATAGCATGGTGTATAGGAACTATCGCTAAACATTATGATAGTGGAGTACAGTTTGGTCATGCAGGAGCTAGTGCAAATGCAGATAGTGAAACAGCAGATTATAAAAACAATGCTATGGCTGAAGCTGGTATCCATGTTCCAGCAACTTTCAACGACCTACCAGCAAAAATAAAAGAGGTATATGAGTCTCTAAGTCTCCCAGCTATCCCAGAGCCTGAGATAAATACTATACCAAAAACAAGAAGACCAAAACAGTTTATCTGTACTATAAGTGATGATAGAGGTGATGAAGCAACTTATGCAGGATTCCCAATCAGCTCAGTAGCGACTCCAGATACAGGAAAAGGTATAGGTGATGTTGTAAGTCTTCTTTGGTTCAAAAAACAGTATCCAAAATGGGCTACAGAGTTTATAGAAACTGTTATGAAAACAGTTGCAGATCACGGACCAGCAGTTAGTGGTGCTCACAATGCTAAAGTAACAGCAAGAGCAGGTAAGAGTGTTGTAGAATCACTTGTGACTGGACTTTTAACTATTGGACCTAGATTTGGAGGAGCGATAGATGGAGCAGCTAAATACTTCAAATATGCAGATGATAACGATCTAACTCCAGCACAGTTTTTGGGCTACATGAAAAAACAAGGTGTACCAATCCCGGGAATAGGACATAGAATAAAATCTCTTAAAAATCCAGACTTAAGAGTTGAAGGACTTAAAAAGTTTGCAAAAGAGTATTTCCCAGCAACACCACTACTTGATTATGCCTTAACTGTTGAGCAGTTAACAACAAGTAAAAAAGATAACCTTATCCTAAATGTTGACGGAACTATAGGTATCTTGATGGTTGATATGTGGAGAGCATTGGGATATAGTGAAGAAGAGATAAATGAGTTTATCGAAAGTGGAACTCTAAACTCTTTCTTTATCTTAGGAAGAACAATAGGTTTCATAGGACATATACTAGATGAAAAAAGACTTGCAATGCCAATGTACAGACATCCAATGGATGACATACTTTATGATGTACAAGAGGCAGAAGAGCTATAATCTTCTAAACTATTTAACTTCTTTGCCGATATACACTTAAATATATCGGCAAAGGAAACTTTCTTGAAAAAAGCATTTACACTTATAGAACTTGTTTTTGTTATAATTATTGTAGGAATACTATCAGCTATCATAGCACCATCAGTAAAAAGAGACACCCTGCAAGAAGCTGCAGATCAAATAGCTTCGCATATTAGATTAACTCAAAGATTAGCTCTTCATGATAATAAATTTAAATATAATGATCCAATTTGGTATAAAGGAAGATGGCAAATATTATTTTCAAATCTTGGTGGAGATATTGTTTATAATATTTATGCAGATAAACCAACATATTCTGGAAGTCCTGGTTTAAATGAACTAGCACATAATCCACTAAATAATAAACAATACTTAAGTGGAGGATATCAACATGTTTTAAAAAAAACAGATAGTAACGTAACAAAATCAATGAATTTAACTAAAAAGTATGGTATAAATAGTGTTACATTTACAGGCGGATGTAGTAGTGCAAAGAGATTATCTTTTGATTATATAGGAAGACCAATACAAGGATATCCTAAAAGCATGATATCAAAGTATAGTGGCAGATTAATACAAAAAGATTGCAAGATAACAATTTCTACACCTTCAAACTCAAAAATAATCACAGTAAAAAAAGAAACAGGATATGTAGAAGTTAATTAAAACTTAAATAAAAAAATTAAGTATATTTCATTTAAAAAAACTTTCAAAATTTCCCTATGAATTAAGCCATATTTAAGCGATACTCTATTATAATCCTCCTCACCTAAACGAGGGACAACCTTCGGAAAAGGTAAGTTATTTAAAAAATATCAATGTTAAT
>JALVVR010000033.1:0-3920 GCA_027023305.1 Campylobacterales bacterium
GTATAGTTTTTATTGGTATAGTTTTTTATTTTTGAGTTTAGAACACCTTTATTTTAGCAAAAGATTTTTATATATTAATTGGCTTCTAAACTACTTTTAAAACTCTCTAGTAATCGCTCAATATTGGCTATATAAGCAACTTTGATAGCTCCTTGCTCTGATACTATGTCTTTGTTTAAAATAATCGGATTTTGGGCAGTTATGGACTTGTCAGTCTTGATTTTGTTTATCTCTTGTTCTAGTCGTTTTGTTATCTCTAACATCCCGTCTGTTTTAGTATCTTTCATCACATATCCAAGGTGGATGAGGTTTATGTCTGCCAAGTCTTTAAGATAGGTTATAGCCCATTGTGGAGCTTTTTTTAGTGTGGATGCATCTACACCCATTTTTAGTGTAAATTTGCTTGTTGTGAGGTTATTTAGCTTTAACAGTATATTAAAGGCTTCTACCTGATCCTTTGCATTTATAGTGAAGCTCTCGGTCGTTACTTGATACATTTTCTTTTCCTTTGTTTAATTTTGAGCTATGATAACCCCTTATAGTTCGAAAAATCAACATAGAGTCTAAACAATATCTAACTTTTTAAAACAAAGCTTGAGATAAAAACTCCGTGCTTTATCCTAATAGTTGAGGAAATCAATAAAATATTAGAGTAAAATCTAATAATCTAATAATTACCTAATATCAAATCTAATAGCTTAAAAAGTAGAATAAATACCTAAAAATAGGGATTATTATAAAAAATATTAGTAAATTATTAGATTTCAAAGAGGGGGTGGGGTAAACAAATCTTTTTTTAAATGAAGTAAAGTGAAGTAAAAAAAGAAGTAAGTTGTGGGGGATAATCTAATAATTTGTAGAAAAAAGTTGTTTAAAAGCCTATATTATGGGATTTTGTGATTATTAGATTTACTATTAGGTAATTATTAGATTATTAGATTTTGGTTTTTATTATTAGATTTGCCCTATTTAACAAATCAAGTGTTAAATAGGGTTTCTTCTACTGGCTGGGCTGTTGTAGTATTCTCATTTTTATAAAATGGTTTTAAAAGGTTGAAACAAATTTTATTATTACTACTAGTTTCAATTATTTCAGGATATGATAGTAGGTCAGTCTTAAAGTTGTTTCTATTTAACTTTCCAACACCTATCTCATTTGCAAAATCAATATAATCTTGATAAAGCTCTTTAAGTGTTAAGTATTGAGTTTTAGGATATGATTTGTCTGTGTCTATTTTATACTCTTTTTCCTCTATCATTTGATGTACTGGATTAGTATCTTTTTTGTATCTCTCAAGTAATTTTTTAACTTCATCACTTTTATAGATGCATCTGTTTTCTAAAACTTCACTTATTCCTATAAGTATCCAGTTTAAAATCCCACTTTTATTTTCTAAGATTTTATTATGTAGGTCAATATCTACTTTTATAGTTTTATCTTTGTAGAGCTCTCTTGTAAAAGGTATTATGATTTGTCTCCTAGCTATAGCCTCTGTTCTTTCTCCGTCCATAACTGATAACTTGTTGACATTACCTAAAAATTTAGCATAGTCATAGATTTCAAAAGGATTCCCATAGTTCAGTCTTGCATCTAGTGGCTCATTTGAGCTGTAAGATTTTGCAACCTCTATATTTACATTTCCCATGTTATTTTCACTCGATAAGTTCATTATCTTGCCGTCAGCTATTCTAGCTCTTATCTTTTCATCTGTTGTGATTTTAGTAAGACTATAGGTTGTTACATTTTCACGACCAAATAGTCCAGTTAGAACCTCTAAAACTACAGATTTACCATTTCCTCCAGTGCCATATAAAAAAGGTAGTACCTCAATCTTAAGTCCTTTGATTAAAAGATTTGCGATAACTTGTTGGAAAGTTCTTTGAGTTTGTCTGTTTGGCAACACATCATCTAAAAACTTTTGCCATAGTGAGTTTTCACTCGCTGGATCATAGTCAAAATCAAGACAATAGTTAAGATTGTATTTTTTATCATGAGACTTAAACTCTATTTTCTTAGCAGAGATAAAAAGTACACCATTGTTTAAGTTAAGCATCTGTACTTTTTCATCAGGGGTGTAAATCACACCACCAGTTGAAATAGCTATGTTTTTAAAAACTCCATCTACTACACTACTACCCCTATGTAAAACCAAGCCTCTTTTTTTGATATATTGTTTTATAAATCGTTTTAAAGAGTCTTTTTCAAGTGATTTCCAATATTTCCCAGTCCATACATAAAAAAGTCCATTTTGACTTTTTATGTCAGTATTATGCTTTTTTAAATCACTCATGAGTATTTCTTCATAAAATACACTTAAAGCCTCAGCTTTGTTGTTTTGCTTTTCTCCAGTTATTTTCTCATATACTGCATGAAAGTTCTCTATTTTCTTTGATGATTTTAAAATATTGTTTAAACTAGTAGCTTGTATAGTTTCTTCTTCTATGTTTTTTTCAACTTTTAGAGGCTTAGCTGTGGTTTTTGCACTATTTTTTATTTTATCTATTTTCTCAGTTATAACACTCATTTGTTTTCCCCTGATATATAGCTAGTAAAATCATCATCGGAAGTAAAATCAAAAAAGTTGTCTATGTTTACTCCAAGCTCTTTTTTTAAAGACTCAAAACCTTTAGCCCCTGCTTCATCTCCATCATACATCGCTATAACTCTATATTTGTTATTAAGTAGCTCTTTTATGTAGTTTAAAAGATTAGTATTTGGTTTGTTAGAGGTGCTTTCTGTAGATATAAAAGGAACTCCATATATAAGAGCATTTATCGCATTTTTGATGCCCTCTCCAACTATAAAATAATCCTCTTTGTTTAAAATAGTCTCAACCTCTTTTTGAAAAGGATACAAGAAACTATCTGGTCTATTATCTTGATGTTTATAGATATACTTTGGATTGCTCCACTGTTCATAGTGGTCAGGTTTGTTTGGTCTATATGCACACTTATCTATCACTTTACCAAACTTATCTCTTATGATGATAGAAGGACATCTATAAAACTCATCAAAACCTATAATCTTTTGATGAAGATAATCAAACTTTGCTTCATACTCAACTGGGAATGTTTCTCTTTCATATAGTTTAAAATAAGCACTATTTACTGCAAGATGTAAAGGCTTATCATCAACCACTACTTGATAAGGTTTTTTTGTTTGTCCTGATACAAGGTCATTTTTAGCAAAAAGTCCAAGAGCTCTATAATCAACCTCTTTCTTTTTAGCAGCTTCTTTTTTTCGTTTAAGTTGTAAGGATGGGTTGATTTTGTAGTCGTTTCCTTCTGCTAACTCTTTAAGCCTATTTATAGCCTCTTTTAAATCAAGATTTTCCATGTAAGCTATGAGGTCTAAAACTGAGCCACCAGTAATGCTACCATTAAAGTCACTAAAAATTTGTTTAGATGGACTTATGGATATTGATTTGTTATTTTTATATATATAGTTAGAGCCTGATTTTACAAGCTCCCCATATTTTTCAGCAACTTGAACGATGTCTAGTTTGCTTTTTAGTTGGTTTAAATCTTTTTCCTGCATTGTTTTTCCTATATAATTAACTTTAAATTAATCAAGTTCTGATATAATGCAGGGTGTTAGTGGGGTTTGCATTATATCAGAAATGATAGGGGAGATTAACTTCTCCTCACCTCGTTCCCTCTTAATTCCTCAACTAACAGACTTCTCAAAAGTTCTTCTATAACATCAACTTTTTTTACTCTATGCTTTTTAACATATACATCAAAAGCTTCTATTACACTATTTGGCAAAGTATAACTCTGAGTTCTTTTGTTGCTTTTTTTTCTTTTTGTTTTAAGCTTTTCAACATCAATCAGCATAAAAACTCCTATTTTTTAAAGATATTAAAAGTATATCAAAATAACCTTTAAACAAAACCTTTAAAAAATATATTATTTTCTTA
>JALVVR010000033.1:3930-9912 GCA_027023305.1 Campylobacterales bacterium
TGCATTAAATCTAACAATTAAAAATTTTAGTTAAATATATTCAACCTCCTTTTTTAAGATTTCTTCTATTCTTATGATAGAGAGGTTGTACTTTTCGCTAAGTTGTTTTTTGCTAAATCCTTTCTCTCTATCAGTTTCTATCATCTTGTCTCTTTTATATCTTAGATACATTTTTGGATGAGGAAGCAAGTATAAATCTGGGTGCTTTTTTTGAAACTCATCCAAGTCTATGGACTCATCTTCTAAGTCTCTTACAACATCTTTTAAAAGTTTGAGAGCTTTCTCTGTGAGAGTTTTCGGACCTCTTTGTTTGTTAAACTGCTCAGGTATAAAGTAGTTGTCTTTAAACTCAACATAATCATCAAAAGTGATGATATAGCTTTTCCCAGTTCGCTCTGCTTTTAGGTATCCAGCTTTTATATAGTAGTTTACTTGTTGTCTCTTTATGCCTAACCACTCAGCTATATCAGAGGTTGAGTAAGCTCTAACCATCATTTTTTTATCCTCTTTTCTTTGAGTTCTATCCAGTATCTAACTGGGATTTTGAGCTCATCTTCGAGTTTTATAGCTTTATCTAGGCGAGGTAAGTTTGAACCACTTTTGTACTTTTGAGCCATATTTACAGTTACATTAGCAATTTCAGCAATTTTAGAAGCAGATAAATATTCCATTTCTTTATAACCTTAGATAAATTTATAAAAGTATAATGAAATTTCTCTTTTAACTTAATTAAATTACATAAAAGAAATAAGATTTCTCTAAAGTGTAATTAACTTACACTATAATTAGCTAAAGGAGGTTAAAAATGTTTTCTTATAATCTAAAAAGGTACAGAAAAGCTAACAATCTTACTCAAGATAAATTATCTGATGAAATAAATGAATTATTAAATACAAGTTATACTAAAGATAATGTTAGAAGCTGGGAAAAAGGAACTAATCCTAAAATTGATACTATTGAAGCAATAGCTAAAATTTTAAATATCCCAGTACAGTACCTTTTTGATGATAGTAAAGAAGCTTTATCAAAAATTATAAAAAAAGAACTTCCAGAGATGGAAGATGCTATGAGTAATATAAAAAAAGTTTCTTTTCTAAAAGGTTATGTTGGTGCAGGAAGTGCAGGGGAGGTTGTTAGTAGATATAGTGATAACTTTCTATATATAGATAGAATGATGATAGCTCCAAAGTATTTAGATAGTGAAATAAAAGCTCTTACAGTAGTAGGAGATAGTATGATTCCCTTTGTAGATCATGGAGATATAGTTCTTTTTACTGAAATAAAAAGAGATAGATACAATCTTCCTGATGGAAAGTATATCATCACGACGATAAATGGAACTATGGTTAAAAACTTAACTTTTAAAGCAACTGGAGATATAGTGATAAGTAGTTGTAACAAAGCATATAAAGATGAGATAATCAAAGCCGATGAGTCTCAAGAGTATCTTGACATCGTCGGCTTTGTGGTTAGTAGGATTTTAAAAAGCTAACTTAGTACCCAGTCTTTGTAAACTGAATATTTAAAGACGAATAAGACTTTTTATCAACTTGTATTACATTTGCTAAGTTGTACTGACCGTCAGGAGATTTGATTATATTTTTAACTGTTTGTTCTGCCACTTTCTTTTTTGAGTTTGTTAAGCTCATAAGAACTCCACTCGTAATCTTAAAAAACTCTTTTGATTTTTTGTTACCTTGAGTTATATCTACTATCATGTGTTTAAAGATAATAAGTGAGTTATCTTTAAAGTAGATAGTACAGTATCTATCAGATGAGCAAATCTTATCAGTAGGCTTTATATGATAAACCTTTTTTATCTTTGCTAGAGCATTATCCATTCTTTTATATGTGAGTGATTTTCCATGTATTAACCCCACCAAAACCACCAAACTTAACAAAATCTTCTTCATAAATTCTCCTTTTTTTAAAAAATTTGCAAAATTATAGCATTTACATGTTGATTTTTCGAACTATCACTCTATAAAATGAAGCGATATGAGAAAAAAGGGTTAATATTTGAATGAAAATGCTTTAAATACAGTTGGAAACATAGCAAACAATACTGCAAACAGTTACTTAGAACATGGTGTCATAGGTGCTACAGTCGTAGCTTTGTTTTTAGTTAGTGGTGTTTTACTCTATCTACTGCTTAGAAACAATAGCAATAAAAAAGTGATAGAGCAGATGACACAAAATCAAACTGAGTTCTTGGGACTTTATAACAGAAGCAAAGACCACCATGACAAAGTAGTCTCTCTGCTCACTCAAAACTTAGAGATAGAGAGAGCAAACACTAAAGAGTGCTATAGAAATCTAGGAGATAAGATAGATCAAGTAAATCTAAATCTTGAAAAAGTGATGCTAACAACTGGGAAAAATAAAAAAAATGTTTAATCTCTTAACTATAAAAGTGCAAAGAGTAGTGATAAGTATCTTTTCTCTAATAGTGCTATTTATAGGGATAAAAACATATATTTATACAAAAGGCTTAAAAGCTCAAAATATAGACCTTAAGCAAAAAGTAGAAAACTATAAAACTAAATATAAAAATATACAAATACAAAAAACAATCGCAGAGGCAAATAGCAAAGCTTGTAACGAGCAGTTACTCCAGATGGAGCAGTATCAAAACAAAGCAACAACAGTTATAAAAGCATACCAAACAAAAAGGAAAGTTCATGTTAAAAATACTAAGTTTAACAGTATTAATGATGTTATCAACTATGCTCATCAGTTGCAGTAGTACCAAAAATCAAAAGCCGACTAAACCTCCTTATATAGTAAAGACAAAGATTTTAAAAAAGAGAGTACCTTTTGTACTCCTAAAACCTACTCCAGCACCTGATGCAAATATGCTAAAAGATGTAAAAGTGTGTAGTGGTAGAGATAAAGCTAGTAAATATATAAAGGCTCTCCTCGATGCTTGGTATGACAATAAAACAAAACTTGAAGCTATAGCAGAGTTGGAGTCTGAAAAATGATACAACTTGGACAAATAACAGCTATAAGATATGTTCCTCTTGGAAGTGGCAAAGCTTGTGAAGTTAAAGTTGATGTTGATAGTCGCTCTACAAACTGGCTACCTTATAAGACTATAGCTGGGCTTTTTGGAGTGCTTCATATACCTCCAAGAGAAAAAGACCAAGTTATGGTTTTAAATCCGTTTGGAAATAATGAAGATGGCTATGTTATGCCAAACTTCACTTATGTTGATGTGCCACTGCCTCAAAATGCTAGTAAAGATACTATGCTATTTAAAGTGTTTGATGGGACTTTGTATGAGCATGATACGAAGAGTAAAACTATAAAACTAAACACACCTTGCAACTTTTCTCTAAAAGCTCCTCTTATCGTGCTTGATGGAGAGGTCAAGACAACTAAAAATCTAAATGTAGCTAAAAAAATCTTTGATGAGTTAGGAAATCTGACCGACCATCCTCACTCAGTAAAAGACCATAGTGAGGCAGTTCCAAGATGAGAATAGAACTAGCAAATCAACTACCTTTAAATAATGGAGCTTTAGATAGAGATGGTTTCGCAGTATCTCCTATCCTTAGCTATCTTGATGCTTTGATAACTCCTAAAGGCTCTGTTATAGGAGAGAGTGAGTATGGAACTGAGTTTTACAAGTTAAAGCATAGAAGTTTTAACAACTCTTGGTTGATTGATTTTAAGAGGTACTTAAAAGATGCGACAAAGTTTGATAATAGACTTGTATTTGTTAGTAGCACTTTAGAGTATCAAGAAGAGCAAAAGAGAGTCTTTTTTAGTGCAGATATAGGAGTAGATAGAGTTGAGGGGTATATATATGTATAAAAATATAGAAAAAAACTTATCACTACTCCCTGCTCCCACAGTTGTGGATGAGAGAAACTTTGAGGAGCTTTTATCTGAAAATATAGAGGCTTTAAAAAGGTTTTTAGGAGAGGATTATATCCCTCTTGAGTCTGATCCTTTTATGAAAAAACTTAGAGTTTTAACTCTAAGACAACTTCATAACATAGTAGATAAAAATGAGACTATAAAACAACTACTCGTTACTACTGCAACTGGTGCAAACTTAGACAACTTGGGTGCAAGTGTTGGAGTTTTTAGAGATGCTGGGGAGTATCCAGTAGCACTTTTTGAGTTTAGTTTGAGTGTGGAACTAGACCATGATATAACTCTTCCAAAAGATACACTTTTAAACAGTGATGATGATATATACAAATCTCTACTACTTGAAGATGTAGTGATAAAAGCTGGAGATATAAAAGCAACTGGAAAAGTCGCTCTGCAAGTTTATACAAAGACAAGTGAGATAAAAACTGAAAATATAGTTACAGATATGCCTTTTGTTGTAGAAGCTAAACAACTTGAGAGTTTTAGTGGTGGAGATGAAGCAGAGAGTGATGATAGGTATAGAGTTAGGATCATCTCTTCTTTTAGTAGATTTTCAACTGCTGGAGCTTATGACTCTTATGAGTACTGGGCTTATAGTGCTGATAGTAGGATAGATGATGTTGTGATTTTATCGCCTGAGCCTTTGGTTGTAGATGTTTATGTGCATAGCTTTAGTGGTGTAGATGATGTGATGATAAAAAGAGTTGATGAAGCTCTAAATGATAGATATGTAAGACCTCTTAGCGATAAAGTAACAGTTAAAAAACCTACTTATAAAAACATCAAAACATCTGCAGTCGTTTTTTTAAACTCTCTTTTAAACAGTGGAGAGATAAAAAAAAGAATAGAAGCAAACTTTGAAAACTCTTTTTATATCGGTCAGGGATTGGCAAAAAGTGAGTTTTTTAAGAAGTGTCATGTTGATGGAGTGGTTAGGGTTGAGAGTGATTTTGAAGATATAGAGATAGATAACAAAACAGTGATAAAGAGTTTTGAGCTTGATTTAGATTTTAGGGAGGTGGCTTGATGCAACTACTACCTTCTAACTCTTCTTTACAAGAGCAAAAGTTTGCACAGTTTTTAGATGAGGTGGCAAAAGAGGATTATGGTGTTTTAAGTATCTGTCCTTTGGAGTGTAAAGCCTCTTTGTTACCTCACTTGGCTTTGTGGGTTGGAGTTGATATATCTGACCTTGAAGAGAGTGAGGCTAGAGAGTACATAAAAAAAGCTATACAAACAAAAACAAAAAAAGGAACTGTTGGAGCTGTTGAAGAGGTTTTAAAATCAATCTTTAGTGAAGCAGTTTTAAAAGAGTGGTTTGAGGATGATAGCTTAAAAAAAGGAGAGTTTAAAGCTCATCTTACGATTAAGCCTGATCCATCTTTGAAGTATGGAGAGAAAAAGTTTGAAGCTATAAAAAGACTTATAAATCAAACTAAAAATGTAAGAAGTCATTTTGCTGGGTTTGATGTAGTTCTTCCACCGATTGAAGCAACTGTCGGTGTAAGTACTCTACAAAGTCCAGTTAGTTTACAACCTTTTGGGGACATAGATGAGAGTATAGAGAGTGGCTTTGAGATAAAGGGTGGCTATATATATGAGCCTACCTTTAAGACAAACATCAACGAGCTTTTAAGTCTTGATGAAATCAATATAAAAGGAGGCTATAAATGGCAACTAGAGGTTTAACAGCCCTACCAAACGACGAGCTCATCTCTTTTCTTAACAGTTCTATGAGAGATAAGTTTCATCATGTAGGGTTGATAGGTGCAGATGAGAAAAACAACTCTGCACTTATAAATCTGTTAAAAACAACTGCAAAACTAACTTACAATGATGTAAAAAACTACATCTTTGCTGAGTTTGATGCAGAGGCAACTTACTTTGATGATAGTGGGGTGTTTACAGCAGTTGTAGATATGACAAATGAAGATGGTTACGAAAAGCACCTCTATGGTGTGATTTTGATGAGTGATAGTAAACAGACAGCAACTATTGCTAAAACTCCTATCATTTACTTAAACGAGCAAATAGGTGGGCAGTTTCCTATCAAGATACCTATCAAAGGCGAAGTAGGAGAGGTGGTGTTTAGAAGTT
>JALVVR010000034.1 GCA_027023305.1 Campylobacterales bacterium
ACTCCTAGTGGAACTACAACTGCAA
Organism: Campylobacterales bacterium; assembly: GCA_027023305.1. GTDB lineage: Bacteria > Campylobacterota > Campylobacteria > Campylobacterales > QNZT01 > SZUA-1377. Next base: position 26 of record JALVVR010000034.1, read on the forward strand.
AGGCAACTGCTTTGGCTTTGGGGTATAAAGCAAAAGATTTTTTTAGTAGTAGTTTTAAAAATGTTCCAGATGATATAAGAGAAAAGGTTATAAAAAAAGCACTGAAAAAGATAAAAAAGAGTGATGGAGTTTTTAAAAGGCTAGGCAAAGTTAGTGATAACATGATAGTTTTTCTAGCTGGTTTTTTGCTAGGCTTAAAGAAAACAAAAGTAATCCTTGCAGGTGGAACTCAGATGGGAGCAGTGCTTTTGGTAGTAAACTCGATTTTAAGAGAATCAAAGATAGAGTTTGACTCTAAAAATATAGCTCTTTGTACTACAAAATGGGTAGCAGAGGATAAAAATAGCGACTTAAAAGCACTCTTAAACCTTTTGGATCTTCCTATCAACTCTTATTATGCTGATTTTGACTTTTCACTCTCAAATCATCCTGCACTAAAACTATATGATGAGGGAGAGGCAAAAGAGGGAGTTGGAGCTGGTGGAGCTTTGGTTTATGGGCTTTTAAATGGGCTTTCAAAAGAAGATATTACAAAAAAAGTTGAGAGTTTTTTATCGTGAAGATACTTTATTTTGGTGGGCAAAAGAGTGGAAAAAGTAGATTGGCTGAAAAAAGAGCTTTGGAGCTATCTAAAAAACCATACTATATAGCTACTTATGATAACTCTTATGATGATAAAGAGATGCAAAATCGCATAGAAAAACATAGAGTTCAAAGAGAAAAAAAGTTTATAACGATAGAAGAAACAAAAGAGCTTTCATCTGTCATGAAAGATGGTGAAGTTTATCTTGTAGATTGTCTTTCAATGTGGATTTTAAACTCTATAGAAGATGAGAAGTTTTTGTATAGTGAGTTAGAAAAATTAGCAACTGTTGATGCCACAATAATTTTTGTTTTAAATGATGTATCAAGTGGGGTAATCCCACTAGAAAAACTAAGTCGAAAATATGTGGATATAAGTGGGATAGTAGGGCAAAAAGTTGCTAGTTTTTGTGATGAAGTTTATGAAGTAAAGCTTGGATTAGAGGTAAAACTAAAGTGAAAGAGTTTGCTCATGGTGGAGATGTAGAGAGTTTTTCTAAAAGGCTTGGGATAAAAAAAGATAAAGTTATAGACCTCTCTTCAAATATAAATTTTTTAAAGCCAAAGATAAAAAAGGATTTTAACTCTTTAGATATATCTTCATATCCAAATTACGATAAGCTGTATAAAGCACTCTCAAAAAGGTATAAAGTTAAAAATTCTCAACTAGAGATTTTTAACGGAGCAACCTCTGCTATCTTTTCACTTTTTAATAGTTTGGATTTTGACAAGGTTTATATATTTTCTCCTGCCTATTTGGAGTATAAGAGAGCTTGTAAAGTGTTTGGTAAAGAGGTAATTTTGGTTAATAGATTTGAGAAGATAGCTGCTGATATAAGTCCAAATTCTTTAGTTATCTTTGTAAACCCTTCTACTCCTGATGGGAAGTATTATGATATAAAGAGATTATTAGAGATTAGCAAAGTTGCGAAAGTTTTTGTAGATGAGAGTTTTTTAGAGTTTTGTAAAGGTTGTGAAAGTGCTACAAAGTTTTTAAAATCTCATGACAATCTTTATATCTTAAAATCACTAACAAAGTTTTACTCATCTGCTGGTATAAGGCTTGGAATTATCATATCAAGTAAAAAAAATATAAAATCGATAAAACAAAAAGAGCCACTTTGGAAGATAAGCGAGTTTGATAAAAACTATATCTTGGAAGCTTTAAAAGATAAAAAGTTTATAAAAAAGACTCAAAAAAAGATAGCAAAAAATAGAGAGTTTTATAAAAAAAGACTTTTGAAACTAAAAGAGGTAGAGGAGGTTTATCCGTCATCTGCAAACTATCTTTTAGTAAGGCTAAATGTCAGTGCTAAAGAGTTTCAAAAAAGAGTTGAAAAGAGTTTTATCATGATAAGGGATTGTTCAAACTTTGATTTTTTAGATGACAGGTTTGTTCGGATTGCTGTGAAGAAAAAGAGTTACTTAAAGGCTTTGAAGTGAAAAATATCTCTATTTTTGGAACTAGCAGTGATGCTGGAAAATCTACTCTAACTTTTGTGATAGCAAAGCTTTTGCAGACAAAAGGTTACACCGTAACTCCCTTTAAAGCTCAAAATGTATCAAATAATGCAAAAGTAGCAGATGACAACTCAGAAATAGCAGTCGCCCAATACTTTCAAGCAAAAGTTTTAAATCTTCCAACAACTTACCATATAAATCCAATCCTTCTAAAATCGGGCAGGGGTTCAAGCTCTTCGTTAATCATAAATGGAAAGGCTATAAAAGAGCAGGATATTTGGGAGTATTATAAAAACTTAGATGTTTTAAAGCCTGTTGTAAGAGATGCTTTTAAAAAGTTGGATAGTGAGTTTGATATAGTTGTAGCTGAAGGAGCTGGAAGTCCTGTGGAGTTAAATCTCATGGATAAAGATTTGTCAAACCTTTTTGTAGCAGACGAGTTTGATACTAAAGTGATACTTGTTGCAGATATACAAAAGGGTGGAGTTTTTGCCTCTATATATGGGGTTTATAACTTGCTCCCCAAAGAGATACAAAAAAATGTCATAGGTGTAGTTGTAAACAAGTTTCAAGGTGATTTGAGGCTCTTTGATGAGGGAGTTAGGATAATAGAGGAAGAGTTTGGACTCAAAGTCTTTGGTGTGCTTCCCTATAAGGAGTTTAACTTTGGATTTGAGGATAGTTTATCTCTTGTAAATTATACACAAGAATTGGGTGAAAAAAAGATAACAGTTGGTGTGATACAGTATCCTACTATGAGTAACTACAATGACCTTGAATCACTTTTAGCTGATAGCGAGGTAGAGGTAGAGTTTATAAAAAGTAAGCAAAATCTTAATAGCTTTGATATGATTTTACTTCCTGGAAGTAAGCTAACGATAGAAGATTTGGAGTGGTTTAAGAAAAGTGGGTTGTTTGATAGAGTGAAGAGTTTTGATGGGTTTGTCTTTGGGATTTGTGGTGGATTTGAGAAGATGCATGAGAGATTAGATGGAAAAGATGGGCTTGGATTTTTTGATGGTGAGGTAGAGTTTAAAAAGAAGATTTTAAATCGTGGAAAGTATGATATATTTGGTTTAGAAGTTGAGGGTTTTGAGCTTCATGAGGGAGTGAGTACAAAGTATCCTTTATGGGCAGAAAACGGAAAGTATTATGGAACATTTGTTCATGAAGTATTTGATAGTGATGAGTTGAGAGAGTTTGTGTTTAGGAAAATCAATCCTACATATAAAGGATATGATTTTAAAGATTATAAAGTTAAAAAGATAGACGAATTTGTAGGGTTTATGAGTGAGTATTTAGATATAGATGGGATAGTTCGGTGTATTTCAAAGTAGCTTTAATATCGCTTTTGATAGATAGAGTTTTTGGGGAGTTTAGCTTTTTGAAAAGTTATAAACATCCTGTGATTTATATTGGGGATTTGATAAAGTTTTTTGAAAGTAAGTTTTATCATGATAGCAAAAGTAGGGGGCTTTATTTAGTTCTTTTTGTGGTTGGAGTTGTGTTTTTGTTGTCTTTTTTTGTAGAAAATCTAGTGAAAAATGAGTATATTTTAGCTATTTTTGGCTCTATGACAATCTCTTTTAAAATGCTGTTAGAGAGTGTAGGAGATATCTTAAAAAATCCACAAAATATAAAGTATTTGGTAAGTCGTGATACTAAAGATTTGAGTGAAAGTGATGTTTACAAAGCTGGGATAGAGACTTTGGGAGAAAATCTAAGTGATGGGGTTGTTGCACCTCTGTTTTATCTTTTATTTTTTGGAGTAACTGGAGCATTTGTATATAAAGCGATAAATACTCTTGATAGTATGGTAGGATATAAAAATGATAGATATAAAAACTTTGGTTTTTTTAGTGCGAAGTTAGATGATGTGGCAAACTTTATCCCCTCTCGAATAACTGCTTTGCTTATCTATCCAAGGCAAAAAGTCTTTAAGTGTGGCAAACTTCATGAGAGTCCAAATGCTGGCTATCCTATATGTGCTTTGGCTTATAGGATAGGAGTTAGACTTGGTGGGGATACTAAGTATTTTGGAGAAGTTAAGAAGAAGCCATACTTTGGAGAGGGAAGAGTGGAGATAAAAAGAGGTGATGTTTTGAGAGCTTTAAGTATAAAAAAATTGTATGATATAGTTTTGATTGTAGGAGTTTTAGGTGCGATATTTATTTGACATAAAGTGTGCTTTTTCATTTTTTTCTATTTTGCCTATGAAATTTGAGGACAAAGAGGATTTTAGTAGCTCTAAAATGATACTGTTTTTACCACTTGTTGGAGTAGTTTTAGGGTTTATCTCGATATTTCCTTTTATCATGATACAAAATCCTTTATTTGCTATCTTCTCTGCTTTTCTTTATCTCTTTTTATATGGATTTTTACATCTTGAAGCAGTAGTTGATGTGGTAGATGCAGTCTATGCAAAAATGAGTGGAAAAGATGCCTATAAGATTATCAAAGAGCCGAGTGTTGGGGCTGTTGGGGTTTTGTGGGGAGTTTCATTTTTACTTTTAAAAGTGGCTGGTTTTTCATATCTTTTGCTTCATGGAAAGTATTTTGAGATAGTAGCGATACTTACTATTTCTAGGGCTAGTTTAGTTTACTTGATAGTGAGTGAGAGTTTTAAATCTTCTTTTGTAGATAGTTTAAAAAACAGTGTAACTAAAAAAGAAGTATTTATCATGATGGGATTAGTTGGCTTGGTTTTTATCAAAGTTTTTTATTTGTTTTTGTTACTTTTTGGTGTTAGCCTTTTTTTAGTAAAAGAAGTTGAAAAAAGGTTAGGTTTTAAAAATGGAGATGTTTTGGGATTTGTTTTAGAGAGTGTAGAGATAGTTGGATTTTTAAGTATAGGAGCTTTTTGTGGGATATAAATCTTGGTTTTTAAAACATGCAAAAAAGCATGAAGTGATAATAGATAAGTTAAAAGATTTGAGTGATGATGAAGTTATAGAGTATTTTAGATATGAAAATATGGCTAAAAATGAAGTTGATTTTTGTCCACTTTATCGTGAGGGAAAGAAGTGTCATGACATGGAAGATTTAAACTGTTATCTTTGTGCATGTCCTAACTTTAGGTTTGATGATGAAGCTGAGATTAAAAAAAGTTTTTGTTCTATTGGTTCAAAAGATGGAAAAGAGTTAAAAACTAAAAGTGGTGTTATTCATCAAGATTGTAGTGGGTGTAAAGTTCCTCATCGTGAAAGTTATATAAAAAAAGTTTTTAGTAGAGATTGGCTTGAAGTGATGAGGGAGTGTCAAGTGCCTGACCATAATAAATGTCACATTTTGACATCTATTAAAATGTGCAGATGAAAGGCAGATTTTTGATGAGTAGCTAGCTACTCGGAGAAAATCTAACATAACAGATGTCGTTTTAATAGATGCCCTATGGGTGAAACAATTTTGCCTCATCTTTATCGCTGTGAACTTTTGAATTAGCTTATGCTAGTCCTGCAAGTTAACATCAATAAATCTAAGACAAAATTGTTTCATCAAAATATGATATTTATTGTGGTCAGGCACTTATCCCTCAACTTGAGCTTTTAACTCATCATTTGTTTTTACAACATCACTTCCACCATGGATAACACTTGGGATGCATGAAGTACATATATGAACTGGGTTTTGTCCAAATACAGCTTGAACTAAAACTTTTGTTGGGTCTTCATTGTTTGCTCCACATACATTGCAGTAAACTTTTTCATTTAATTTCATGAAAATCTCCTATTCTTTTGTTTAGGCAAGTATAATAACAAAAAAATATATGAAAAGGATTGATTTATGCCAATGTTAGATAGTTTTATGGTTGATCATACAAAAATGCCTGCTCCTGCAGTTAGAGTTGCAAAAACGATGAGTACTCCATGTGGGGACACTATAACAGTTTATGATTTGAGATTTTATAGACCAAACAAGGACTTATTTTCTTCAAAAGCTATACATACTTTTGAGCATCTGTTCGCAGGTTTTATGAGAGATCACTTAAACAGTGATGAAGTAGAGATTATAGATATATCTCCTATGGGTTGTAGGACTGGTTTTTATATGAGTTTGCTTGGAAGTCCGAGTGAAAAAGAGGTTGGTAAGGCTTGGAAAAAGTCTATGAAAGATATACTAGCTGTTAGAAGAAAAAAAGATATACCAGAGTTAAATAAGTATCAATGTGGAACTTATAAAATGCACTCTCTTAAAAAGGCTAAGAAAGTAGCTAAGATGATTTTAAAAAAGGGTGTTGGTGTGATGAATAATGAGGAACTAAAACTAGACCCATCTTTGGTTTCATGAATAGTTATCTAAAAGAGCAAGATTTACAACATATTTGGCACCCATGTTCACAGATGAAGGATTATGAGAGTCTGCCTCTTATTCCTATAAAAAGTGGGAAGGGTGTCTATCTGGAAGATTTTGAAGGTAATCAGTATATAGATGCGATTAGCAGTTGGTGGGTAAATCTTTTTGGACATTCCAATGATTATATAAACTCTAAGATAAAAGAGCAGTTGAATGTTTTAGAGCATGTGATATTTGCAGGATTTACTCACAAACCTGCCCTTAATCTCTCTAAAAGAATACTTTCTCTAACAGCTTCTAACTTAACAAAAGTTTTCTTTGCAGATAATGGCTCTTCTGCGATAGAAGTTTCTTTAAAGATGGCTTTTCAATACTTCAAAAATAGTGGTGAAGTTAGAGATAGATTTGTCTCACTTAAAAACTCTTATCATGGAGAAACACTCGGGGCTTTAGCTGTTGGAGATGTGGAACTTTATAAAGAGATATACGAAGATATTATCATAAAAACCTTGCAAGCAAAATCTCCTGCGATTGTTAGTGAGGATGATGCCCTAGAGGATATGGCAAAAGTTTTAAAACAAAACCGAGGAAGAGTAAGTGCAGTTATCATAGAGCCACTTGTGCAGTGTGCAGGTAACATGAAAATGTATGATAAAAGCTATATAAAGAGTTTAAAAAAGCTGTGTGAAAAAGAGGGAGTTTTTTTGATAGCTGATGAAATAGCTGTTGGATTTGGTAGAACCGGGGAGATGTTTATCTGTGATGAAGAGATAAAACCAGATTTTTTATGTCTTTCAAAAGGGCTTACAGGAGGTTATCTTCCACTATCTTTAGTTTTGACAACTGATGAAGTTTATAGTAAGTTTTATTGTGATTATAGTGAGGGGAAAAGCTTTTTGCACTCTCACTCATATACTGCAAATCCTCTAGCTTGTAGTGCTGCGAATGCTACTTTGGATATCTTTGAAAATGAAAATATTATAGAGAAAAATAGAAAAAAGATAGAGCTTTTAGGAAAACTTTTAAAAAGGTTTGAAGATTTACCAAGAGTGGAAAATATCAGACAAAGAGGGCTTATCGGGGCATTTGATTTAAAGAATTATGATTTTAATAAAAGAGAGAATCTGCAGATTTACCAGTATTGTTTAGAAAATGGAGTACTTTTAAGACCACTTGCCCAGACGGTTTACTTTATCCCTCCTTTTATTATAAGTGATGAGGAGTTGGAGAGGGTAGTTGATGTGGCTTATGAGGCTGTGGAGAGGTTAGGGTACTAATATAACCAATCTTAAACTCAAGTAACCGCATCTAATTTTTAAAGTTGAAATACCGATATTTCATTTTTAAGTGTTTGGACATGTTCATCAATAGAATCAACATTTTCGTTTATTTCAGTAAGATCATTTATAAGTTTTTCTCCATCTTGATTTGAATGTTCTATATCAGATACCATAGCAAAAGTAGAATCTTTGATTACTGAAATAGTTGCTGCAATTTCAGAAGTTGCATGTTGGCTTCTTTCTGCAAGTTTTCTTACTTCATCTGCAACTACGGCAAAACCTCTTCCATGTTCACCTGCACGAGCAGCTTCTATTGCAGCATTTAAAGCAAGTAGATTAGTTTGTTCTGCAATATCTTTTATAAGTTTAACCATATTTTCAATCTCTTTTGTTGATGATTCTAGTGATTTTGCTTTTTCTACAAGTTCTATTTGTCTTGCTTGAAATTCTTCACTTGCCCATTTTACAGAGTTTTTGACAACTTCTTTTGTTTTTGCAGAGTCTTCATCAACTCTATTTGCAGATTGTTCAGTATGTGAAACTATATCTTGAAGAGTTGTAATAATAGCATTAACAGGTTCTTCAAGTGTTTTTAATTCTGAGTTATCATCAAGATATATTAACTTTGAAATGTCCTTCTTTTCAAGTCTTTTAAGATGTTCTACAAGAGGTGCAGATTGTTTTAAAAGATACTCTTTCCTTTGTTTAATCTCTTCTCGTCTATCTCTGATAATAACAAAAGTTCTATCAAGTATATTATTTTTAAAAATAGGTATGACATAAACAAAAACAGGGATGATTTCACCATTTTTATCTTCTACATTTGCATATCCATAGCCAGTTTTTTTATCTTGCATATCATATTTTTTTACAATACTGCATACTTGGCACTTATTTGGTTCACTAGGCCAAAGTACTTTACCTGCACCACTTATATTCTTTAGTTCATTATCATTCCATTTAACAAGTTTTTTAAATTCATCATTCCATTCTGCAAATCTTCTGTCAGGTAATACAGCAAACATACTTACTGGATAAGTTTGTTTAAACTCTTCCCAATAGAACATTTCTCTATCCTTGATAGTAAAAAGTGTTTTTAACTTTTTTTCAATATTTGATGATTCTAAGATTTCTTTTTCTTTATCAAAAACAATTACTTTATCATCTGAAAGAATATCAGATATTTCTTTGTCTAGAAAATCATAATTATCTTTATTTCCTTTTTTTGTTAGATATTTCCACATACAAATTCCTATAATTAAATTTTATACAAAGTATAAGTTAGGATTAAATCGACTATATTTTAATTTTTTTAACATTTTTGCATAGAATTTGTATAATTAAATCAATATCTCCCTTTGTCCCTTATGATTTGGAGAAGATAGTACTCCTGCTTGTTCTAACTGCTCTATAATCCTAGCTGAACGATTGTATCCTATTTGTAGTCTTCTTTGGATGTAGCTTATAGAAGTTTTTTTATCTGTTAGGACTATATTTTTTGCTTCATCAAAAAGTTCATCAAACTCTCCACTATCGCTTACTCCACTTGGGCTTGAGTTTACTGCACTTGAACCATTTGGATTTGGTTCGCTTAGATAGCTAGCATCATATACTACTTCTCTTTGGGCTTTTAGCCAATCAACTATCTTCTCTATCTCTTCTTCTGTTACAAAAGGAGCATGAAGTCTAACAAGTGAACTAGTCCCTGGAGGTGTAAAGAGCATATCACCTCGTCCTAAAAGTGAGTCAGCTCCTGTTGAGTCAAGTATAACTTTAGAGTCTATCTTTTGTCCCACTTTAAAACTCATCCTACTTGGTAGGTTTGCTTTTATCAGTCCGGTTACAACATCAACTGAAGGTCTTTGGGTTGCTACTATAAGGTGGATACCACTAGCTCTTGCCATTTGAGCTAGTCTTGCGATGTAAAACTCAACATCTTTTCCACTTGTCATCATCAAATCAGCTAACTCATCTATGATGATAACTATATATGGAAATGGTTCATACCCCTCTTTTTTTGCTTTTTCATTGTAGTTTTCTATGTTTTTAGTTTTAGTTTTACTCATAAGCTTATATCTTCGCTCCATCTCTAAAACCATATTTGCTAGTGCCATTATCGCTTGTTTTGCTTGGGTTATAACTGGTGTTAAAAGATGAGGGATGTCGTTATATATAGAAAACTCCAGCATTTTTGGGTCTATCATGAGAAATTTTAAGTCATCTGGTGAGTTTCTGTAAAGCAAGGATACTAACATAGCATTTATACCAACACTTTTACCACTTCCCGTAGTTCCAGCTATAAGTAGGTGAGGAAGTTTTTTAAGGTCTGTTACAAAAGGGTTCCCTACTATATCTTTTCCTACTACCATAGTTAGTGGTGAAGAAGCAGTTTGGAAAAGTTTTGTTTCTAGGATTTCTCTTAGGTATATAGTTTCACTCTCTTTGTTTGGTATCTCTATACCAACTACATCTTTTCCAGGGATTGGAGCTTGGATTCTGATAGTTTGGGCTTTTAGTGCCATTGCTAAATCATCTTGGAGAGTTAGGATTTTTGAGACTTTTATATTTGCAGCTGGTTTAAATTCAAATGTCGTTACAACTGGACCTGAGTAAGTTGCTACTACATCGCCTTCTATTTTAAACTGTTTTAGTTTATGGAGTAGGTTTTCTATCTTTTTGTCTATCTCTGCTTCATTTACATGTTTTCTTGTTTTAGGAGGTGCTTTTAAAAATTCAAATTTTGGAAGTCTGAAGTTTTTTGGTTTGTTTATCTTTTTGCTACTCTCTATGGATTCTAAAAGTTTTTTGTTTTCTGATAACTCTTTTACTATCTTAACATGAGTATTTGTAGTTTCTTGTACTTCTTCTTGTTTTTGATTTTGTTCTTCTACTACCTTTTCATCTTCATGATTTATAGTATTTTTAAGAGAGTTTTCTATCTCATCAAAACTAACATCTATAACTTCTTCACTCTCTTTTTTATTTGGAAGTGGTTTTTTTGGTTTATCTACATCTAAAGGTAAGTCAAAAAGTTCATTTTCTGGTTCTTTTGTTAAAGTATAATCTAGTAAGTTTAGATTTGATTTTGCTTTTTCTTTTATTGCTGAAATGTTTGAAATAGTTTCATCTAGGTTGAAACTATAGTGAAAAAGTATATTTGCTGATAGTATGATAGTGGATATTATAAGTAAAAATGTACCAAAAGCTCCTATGTATTGGTAAAAAAAGTTATATAAATTAGTGCTTGCACTTCCTGCCATTTCATCAAAAAGCATTCCTTGAAGTGTTAGGAGAGATAGTACTAGTAAAATAGCTGAGGTGATAAAGATATAAATGTTGTCAATTTCGTCAACTTCTTCTTTATAAATCTTATATGCTGGGATAAGTAATAAAAAAGGATATAAGTAGCTAAATAGTCCGAAAAACTCCCTATTTTGTTTTCCAAAAGATGTACCTAATTCTCCAACAAGTCCAGTATCTCCTAAAATTGTAGAAACACCCATAAATAGTAAAACAAAAACGATAATGGTAAAGAAAAACTCTCTCAAACTATATAATCCTTAAATTTATTTTAATTTTTAGGGATTATATCAAAACTATTTTAAGTATGAAAGTAGTGAAAGAGAGTTTACTTTTGTGATAGATGAAAGCATGGCTTGATAGTTTAAAGTGAGTTGATTTAGTTTAACTATGGTATCAGCTAAGTCTATATCCTCTACCTCTGATTGTAGAGTTTTTACATTTGTTTGAAGTGTTAGTGCTTTTTGGTTTTCTAGCTCTAGGTTTTTAGAGTAAGTTCCTAGTTTTGACTGGTTTTTCTCAAAGTGAGATAGAAATTTATCAAGAGTGTTTAGGGTGTCTTCTATGCCTATATCTCTAGGATTTGTACTTTGATTGTTTATATCTATCTTTCCCTCTTTAACACTTTGTATAACTTTATCTATATCTTTAAAAAAGTCTATCTCTGTTTTTTTAGTTGTGATAAGGTCATTTGACATGAAAGAGATGGAAGGAGTTGTAGTTTTACTAAAGTCATTTGCATCATCATCCCACATAGCAAACTGGATTTTGCTTTGATTGTCTGTTTTGTCTTTTATAGTTAGAGTGGAGTCAGTGTCTAGTTTTACTTCTACTTTTTGTTTTGCATCTACTACTGCTTGGTCAAATCCTGCTTTATCATTTGAAGCTGGAAGAGTATTTGAGACAATCATAGAGATTATATTGTTTAGTTGTCCCTGGGTAAGTTCATCTGCTTTTGTTTGACTTCCATCTGCATTATAGATGTTGTAGTCATTCCCATCTATAGTAAATGTAGATGTATCATTTAATTTTATAGTTACATCTTTTTTTTCATCGCCAGCTATATTTGTAAGGTTTATATCAAAAGTTTTTCCATCCATAGAAGCATTTGCTATATCAGTTAGTTTTGTTTGATTTGTAGCAAATTCTCCATGTTCATAAAGAGGAACATTTGCTTTTAGGGTTGAGCCATTTTTTGCAAAGTAAAAGCTATCTATTTGTAAAGATTCTTCGGCTTGGTTAACCTTGTTAAAATCACTTTTTGTAAATTTTATGATGTTATCATAAGTTACATCGGGTAAATTAGTTTCTGTATCACTATTTTTACCCTGAACACCTACTATTTTTAAATCCATAGCACTTTTGCCTTTAGATATATCCTCTACTACTATATTCCCACTATCACTTAGGGTTACATTTACAAACTTTGTAGTATCTGTATTTCCGAAAGCTGTTCCAATATTTGTCAAGAGGTCATCTACAGTTGTATCTGGATTCATTGAAACTTTACTTTTAAAAGCTGTTCCATCTGCTTTTATGCCACTTATGAAAAAATTTATATTATCATCTGTAGGATTTTCTATCAAATCTTTTATCTTATCTCCACCTTGTATGACTCTATCTTCTGAGTGATTTCTTAGTTGGATATTTGTAGAAATAGTTTTATGTTCATCATAATTACCTAAAAACAGACTTTTACCATCTATACTAAATGGATTTTTTACATTTTTGGCTATAGTTGTAGTTAGTTCTTTATCATTTCCTAAATAATTTCCATTATTATCTATAGGTTTTATATTAGTGTTTGTTCCACTAAAGAGGTATATTCCATTTACTTTCGTATTTGCTAAGTTTTTCATATGATCTTTTAACCCATCTAACTCTGTTGCAAGTGCTTTATAGTTATCAGAATTTATAGTTGAGTTTGCAGCTTGAAGGAGTTTTGTTTTAAAATCTCTCAAAGTTGTATCAAAATCACTCATCACACTATCTGCACTATCTGCAATTATTTTTGCTTCACTAGTTCTTTTTTGTACTTGGTCTAAGTTTTTAACTTCACTATCAAGACGAAGAGACTTAGTAGCAATCCCACCATCCTCATATGAGTGTTGTATCTTTTTACCAGAACTTATTTGAGTATTTACTCTGTTTATCTCATCATATACTTTTTTATGACTATATGAGAAATTGTTCAATGTAACTTGTTGACTTACTTGCATATTAACTCCTATTGCCTATATATCGACAAAAATATAGCAAAATGTATACCAAATAAGAGTTGTTTAAGAAAATAATTGTAACATTATCGCAAATTTACAAAAAAGGAAGTAAAATGAAAAAAGCAGAATTCATAGATGCAGTAGCAACTAAAACAGAACTAACTAAAAAAGATGTAAATGCAGTAGTAGATGCAGCATTAGAAACTATAACTGAGGCATTAACAGCTGGTAAAAGTGTTAGCTTCATAGGTTTTGGTTCATTCTCAACAGCTCCAAGAGCTGCAAGAACAGCAAGAGTTCCAGGAACTGATAGAGTTGTAGAAGTACCTGCAACAACTGCAGTTAAGTTTAAAGTTGGTAAACAACTTAAAGATACAGTAGCTAAAGCTTAGTAAGCTTTAGCTAAAATTTTAAGAGGTGGTGGGGATTTGTATCTCTATCACCTTTTTTTATGCCCGAGTGGTGAAATTGGTAAACACGACGGATTCAAAATCCGTTGACTTTACGGTCTTGCCGGTTCGAGTCCGGCCTCGGGTACCACTACAAAATGTTACACTTTTTTTAAATCACTCTTTTTTTACAAAAAATCATTACTTTTAGAATAAATTTGTATTATAATTCTATAAAAAAACAAAAAAGGTGTTGTTTAAATGGATTTTCTTCAAATAAAAGGTGGTAAAAAACTTAGTGGAACAGTAGAAATAGATGGGGCAAAAAATGCAGCTCTTCCTCTTATAGCTTCTACTATACTTTCGAAAAACAGACTTACTATATCAAATCTACCTCAGGTTAGTGATGTAAGGACAATGGTTAAACTTTTAGAAAACTTGGGTGCAAAAACTAGTATAGATGAGATTAAAAAGAGTGCAACTATAGATACAAGTACAATAGATCATACCATAGCTCAGTATGAAATAGTAAGAGTTATGAGAGCTTCTATACTAGTGCTTGGACCACTTTTAGCTAGATTTGGTTACTGTGAAGTTTCACTTCCAGGTGGATGTGCGATAGGACAAAGACCAATAGATTTGCATCTTAAAGCACTAGAGCAAATGGGTGCAGATATAGAGATAAAACAAGGTTATGTTGTAGCAAAAGCTGAGGGTGGACTAAAAGGGACTACTATAAGCTTTGATAAAATTACTGTTACTGGTAGTGAAAATATCATCATGGCAGCAGCTTTGGCACATGGAACTACTAGGATACTAAACTGTGCAAAAGAGCCAGAAGTTGTTCAACTTTGTGAAGTTTTAAGAGATGGTGGTGTTAAGATAGAAGGTATAGGAACTTATGAAGTTACTATAGAAGGAACAGGTGGTAAGACACTTGATATGAAAGATTTTGCAGTTATCCCTGATAGGATAGAGGCTGGAACTTATCTGTGTGCAGGAGCGATAACAAATAGTGAGATAACTTTAAAAAATGTTAATCCAACTCACTTAGAATCTATGCTTTTAAAACTAAAAGAGATGGGATTTAGCTATGATGAGAGTGAAGAGAGTGTAACTATAAAACCAGCTTCAAAAGTAGAAGCAGTAAAGATAACAACTACGGAGTACCCAGGATTTCCTACTGATATGCAAGCTCAGTTTATGGCTCTTACTTTAGTGGCTGATGGAGTTAGTACCATAGAAGAAAAACTTTTTGAAAATCGTTTCATGCATGTAAGTGAGCTTAGTCGTATGGGAGCAAATATCTCTTTAAACTCATATACAGCAACTGTAGAGGGAAATGCAGAACTTTGTGGAGCTGATGTTATGGCTACTGATCTTAGAGCAAGTTCGGCTTTGGTTATAGCAGCCTTAGTTGCAAAAGATATTACAAATGTTCATAGAATCTATCACCTTGATCGTGGATATGTAAAACTAGAAGAGAAGTTACAAAAACTAGGAGCAGATATAAAAAGACTTAGCGAGTAGAAAAGTAGGGGATAAAAGATGGCAGATGATATGGAAAAAACGGAGGAACCCACCTCCAAAAAGATAGAAGATGCCAAAAAAGAGGGAAATGTCCCAAAATCTCAAGATGTCGCAAGTTTTGTTACTATACTTGTAGCGATAGGAGCTTTTATAGCTCTTTTTACTTTGATGAGTGAAAGAGTAGTAAAGCTTTATCACTACTACATGAGCTTGATTGGGGTAGAGCTTACAAAAACTGTGATAGTAGATATAGGTATAGTTAGTCTTAGAGAACTTGTTTTTATTGTTATTCCTTTAGCTTTGATGGTTGCTATTTCAGGTGTTATTGCTTCTGTTATGCAGTTTGGCTTTATATTTACCACTAAACCTTTAGAGCCTAATTTTAGTAAGATAGATCCTATAAAAGGTTTTGGAAAACTTTTTGGACTTAAAAAGTTTCTTGATGGGGCGAAAATTACTGCAAAAGTTGCTGTTGTCTTTTTTGTAGCTTTTTACTTTTTGATAAAGTTTACTCATGAGCTTCAAACCGTAATACTCTTTGATCTGAATTCTCAGATTATATGGATAATAAAAAAAGCTATGATTTTAGTATCAATCATGCTTATACTTTTTGCAGTGTTTGCTCTTTTGGATCTTCTTATAGTTAGGTTTCAGTATTTTAAAGATTTAAAGATGAGTAAACAAGAGATAAAAGATGAGTATAAACAGATGGAAGGAGATCCACAAGTAAAATCAAGGATAAAAAAACTACAAATGGAAATGGCTCAAAAAAGAATGATGAGTGATATACCAAGTGCTGATGTTGTTATCACAAATCCAACCCACTATGCAGTGGCTCTTAGGTATGATAGAGAAAAAGAAAATGCACCTAGAGTTGTTGGCAAGGGAATGAATAATCTAGCTTTAAAAATCAAAGAGATAGCAAGAGAAAATCTTATCCAAGTAGTAGAAAATCCACCACTTGCGAGAGAGCTTTATAAAAGTTGTGAAGTTGATAGTACTATCCCAGATGCCTTGTTTAAGGCAGTTGCAGAGGTATTAGCTTTTGTTTATAAAGCTAGAGGAGAGAAGTTTAATAGATAGTTTTTATAAATTTGCAAATTTCTTTAAAAAACTCTTGACAAATCAAAACTTTTTGTATATAATCTCCCTCACATTTAAGCGATATGTTTAAATAACTTACTTTTGTTCCGGATTAGCTCAGTGGTAGAGTAGATGGCTGTTAACCATTTGGTCGCTGGTTCGAATCCAGCATCCGGAGCCATACAACTTTCGATAGATTTAAAGCTTCCTTTTGATTGATTATTAAAGCTTGTTAAGGAAAATATCAAATGACTTTTACCCTAAATCAGATAGCGACTATTTGTTCCCCATTTTGTGATATTGAAAATTTTGATAAGATTGAGGGTGAGCTTAGAAATGGATGGATGAAGTCAAGTATTGATGAGGTAAGTAGTGTTCGTTCTGATGAGAGATTTATATAAAAAAAGGAATAAAAAATGAGAGAAATTACACTAGATACAAAAGTTTCAGAGTTACTAAATAATTATGAGGGAATGAAGGATATACTTATCAAAATCAATCCAAAATTTAAAAAACTGAATAATCCAATACTTCGTAGGACATTGGCAAAATTAGCAAGTGTAAAACAAGCAGCTATGGTAGGTGGAATGGATGCAGTGGATTTACTAAATCAACTTCGTATAGCTGTTGGACAAGAGCCTATTAAGTTAGAGAGTGTGGAAGAAGTTAAGCAAAAAGAAGCACCTATTTGGATAGAAAAAACACCCAAAACAACTATTGATGCAAATGAGCTGTTAGATAGTGGAGATAATCCTTTGGCAAAATCTTTTAATCTTTTAAAAAACCTTGAAGATGGTGAAATTCTTATGATTGAGTCTGATTTTAAACCAGAACCACTTATTGAAGAGTTTGAAAAGAAAGGATTTGAAGTTTACTCAAAAGAGATAGAGAAAGATAAGTTTATTACATACATTAAAAAATAATTTAAGGGGAAAAAATGAAAAAAATAGTATTACCGATGATATTTATAGCTAGTGGTTCACTTTTAAGTGCAAATGATATCAATGTGATAAAAGAAGAGGCTAAAAGTGCCATCATGAAGATGGGTAAAACTTTAAAAACAAATATGAAGCAAAACATGAAAGCTGGTGGTGCTATACAAGCAACAGGTTTTTGTTTAGAAAAAGCAACACAAATAGAAAAAAAGGTAAATAGTAGCTATCCAACTGGAGTGAGTGTAAAAAGAGTTTCTTTAAAGTATAGAAATCCAGCAAACAAACCAAGCGAAGATGAAGCAAAGGTACTAAAAAATATACAAAGTGAATATGAGGCTAAAAAAGAGATACCTAAAATGATAGTGAAAGAGGTTTCTAAAAACTCTTATAAAGTATATAAACCTATTTTTATCAATAAAGATATTTGTTTAGCTTGTCATGGAGATGATAAAACTAGAGATAAAGAGGCTTATAAACTTATAAAACAAAAATACCCTAATGATAAAGCAGTAGGCTATAAAAAGGGTGATTTTAGAGGTGCTTTTGTGGTGGAGATAGTTAAAAACAATTCTAAATAAAGTCCCAAAGTAGCTTTATAGCTAAAAGATACAAAAGCAAAGCCATAATCTTTTTGATATGGCTTTGACTAAGTTTAAAGTGCATCATATAGTTTCCGATATACCCTCCTACTATTGCAGAAAGCGAAACAACAACAAGCATAACAGGGTCAAGTGGAACATAAGTAGCATAAGTAAAAAATGAACCAAGTGCTGAAAATGGTACTACAAAACTAACTGCAACTGCTACTTTTTTTGGCTCAAACCCTAAGAGTGCCAAAAGAGGTATTAGGATATTTCCTCCACCAACTCCTAAAAGTCCTGATAAAAAGCCAACAATACTACCTATTACAAAAAGAGTGTATTTTGAATTTGCATAAAATAGAGCCTTTTTTTTGCCAAACATCATCATGCTCGCTGAGTAAAAAAGCATAATCATATAGAAAAATTTTACTATTTTTTCATCTATAAAGTTACTGCTATATGCTCCAAGTGGTGCAAAGATAAGCATAGTTATAGCGATAGGAAATACAAACTTATAATCCACCACTTTTCTTTTCATATTCATGATGCTTGAAGTGATGGTGGTTGAAGCTCCAGCAAAAAGTCCAACTGCTTTTGCAACTGTAAATCCAAGTCCTAAAAAGTTAAATATAGGGATAAGTGCAACCCCAGCTCCTGCTCCACCCATAGAAAATAGTGTAGATAATAAAATCGTTAAAAGTGAATAAAGTATATAATCGTTCATGAAATTAAATTATTTTATAGTCGGTGGTGTGATATTTTTACCAAGGAGTGCATAACTTTTACCAACTCTTGCTACTGGTTCAAAATCTATTGTGATTTTTTCACTATCTTTGATAATTTTGTCATCTATAAATTGAGCTTTTATTTCTACTATTAGTGGAATAGTCTTTGAATCTTTTAACTCTATCACTTGGTATAGTTCACAAAAAAAAGCACTTGGAACATCTGCAACCATAGGAGGAAAATCTTCAAAAATATCTTTAGTTTTTATATCAAATACTTTTGCTTCACTTTCATCTTCTCTAAGCTCTTTTGAACTAAAGTGCATCTTTTCAAGGCTTTTTTCATCAACCATACAGATAGTACACTTTTTTGTTTCTCTTATATTTTTCAGTGTATCTTTTTGGCTTCCATCACTCTTATGACCAATGCTTACTATCATAGTTGGTGGATTTGAACTAAGTCCTGTAAAGTAGCTAAAAGGTGCGATATTTAAAACTCCACTTTTGCTTTTTGTAACTATCCAAGCTATTGGTCTTGGGATGATGGTTTGAGCCATAAGCTGGTATTTTTCTGTAAGTTCTTTGTCTTTGTAATCAATAATCATTATACACCTCTTGTTTTTATACTTATTATAATATCATATTTAACAATTACTTAACATTAATTTTCTATCATGCAATATAAAAAATCAAAAAGGAACTTTCATGAAGATATTTAAATTATTTTTAGTTTTGGTTACAGTTTTAGGTTTGCAACTTAGTGCAAAAGATTTTTCAAAGATGAGTAAGCATCCTACACTTTTACAAAGTGGTAAAGCGAAGATGTGGTGTCATGTTTGTGGTATGAGTTTGAAAATGTTTTATAAGACTAGTCATGCTGTAAAGTTAAAAGATGGGTCGGCTAGGCAATATTGTAGTATCAGATGTTTGGTTGTTGATTATCCAAAGATTAAAGACAGAGTCAAAGAGATTTTAGTTGCTGATGCTAAAAGTGGAAAAATGATAGATGTAAACAAAGCTTTTTATGTTGTTGGAAGCAAAGTAAAAGGGACTATGAGTAAGGTTAGTAAAGTGGCATTTTCAAGAGAGGTCGATGCAAAAGCTTTCCAGAAAGAATTTAGTGGGAAGATAGTTAGTTTTAAAGAAGCATTTGAGTTAGCAAAGAAAAATCTTAAAGCTGATATGATGATGCTTAATATGAAAAAAAAGATGATGATTTTTCCAAAAGGGAAAATGATTTATAAAAAGATGTGTAAAAGTGATGTAGATGGAAGTAAATTTGCTACTATTGGAGAGCTTAAAAGTTATTTGATGAGTAGTAAAGTTTGTGGTGATGTTAAGGGTAAAAAACTTCAAATGTTAGCTCTTTATATAAAGGGTGGTAAAGAAAAAACAAAAGGTGCTAGAATATCAGTACCAAAAGATGCAAAGTGTCCAGTTTGTGGAATGTTTGTAGCAAAATTTCCAAGATGGGTAGCTGAAGTTGTTTTGAGTGATGGTAAAAAACTTTATTTTGATGGTGCAAAAGATATGTTTAAGTATCTTTTATCTCATAAAGCATCTAAAAAGAGTATTTTAGTAAATGACTATTATCACCAAGTTGCTATAAATGCAAAAGATGCTTTTTTTGTAGTAGGAAGTAATGTTTTAGGACCTATGGGAAATGAGCTTATACCTTTTTTAAAACAGAGCGATGCAAAGACTTTTATGAGAGATCATAATGGTAAAAAGATATTAAAATATAGTGAAATAAATAGTGAGGTTGTAAAAGGACTTTGAGTGATAATTTAAAATATTTATATTTTTTTATAATTTTTTTAATATGTTTTTCTATCTTTGAAGTTATTTATTTTAAGAATCATAGTTATGATTATAAAACAAAAATAAAAGTTGCCAAACTTTTAACGATGCCCGATCTTTCTGTTTGTAGTGAAGCATTTTATATAAGGCATCGGAGTTTAACTACTGTGGGAGATGCTTTTAGTCTATCTCCCTCTTTTTTAGCATATTTCCCTAGTGATTTTGTTTATTCTCCTGTGAGGAAACCATGAATATTAAACTACTTGATTTTGCACTCTCATCTCTGAAAAGAAGATTTTGGAAAAATTTTTCAATATTTTCAATATTTTTTATACTTATTTTCACTCTTTTTTCAGTTTTATTTATAGCCAATTCAATAAAAAAAGAGTTGGAACTTACTTATAATTCTCTACCAGATATATATGTCCAAAGGATGGTGGGAGGTCGAGTAAAAGATATGAAAATAGATAGAATATACAAAATAGCTGATATATCAGGAGTCAAAAGTGTAATTCCAAGAGTTTGGGGATATTATTATTTTCAAAGTGCAGGAGTAAACTTTAGTTTGGTAGGACTTGATTTTACTATGGATAGCTTTAAAAAAAATTATAGTGATGTGATAGAAAAGTTTTATGATATAAATGAAACGAATTTTATGGTGGTTGGACAAGGAGTAAAAAAAATACTTGAAAAAAGTTACTATCATAATAGCTTTAACTTTGTTAAACCCAATGGAGAGTTTTTGAAAGTTAAGTTTTTGGGAGTTTTTAAGGGAGATAGTGAACTTGAAAGTAGTGATACTATGTTGTTGCCTATCAGTGTTGTAAGAGAGATTTTTGGTATGGAAGAGGATGAAATAAGTGATATAGTTGTAAAGGTATCAAATCCACTTGAAGTTGGAATTGTAAAAACAAAGATAAAATATCTTTATCCTGATTGTAGAGTTTTAAGTCGCAATGATATAAAAGTTTCTTATCAAAATATATTTGATTATAAAAGTGGATTATTTTTGGCTTTATATTTTAGTTCTTTTTTAGCATTTTTTATACTTGTTTTTGAAAAGGCTAGTTCTATTTCTAAAGAACAAGTTCGTGAAATTGGAATATTTAAAGCTGTTGGTTGGCAAGTTAATGATGTTTTGAAGTTAAAGTTTTTCGAATCAGCTCTTTTATCAGTTTTGGCTTATTTATTGGCTTTGGTTTTTGCATATGCATATGTTTATATTTTAGAAGCTCCACTTTTAAAAAATCTTTTTATGGGATATAGTATTTTAAAACCTGAGTTTAAGTTGATACCTGTATTTGATATTGGTTTGATGGTTAGTGTATTTTTAGCAACAGTTCCTCTTTATTTAGCAGCAACGATCATACCTACTTGGAGAGCTTCAGTTGTTGAAGTTGAGGAGGCTCTTAGATGAGTGAAATTATTTTAGAAAATATTACTAAAATTTATAATAAAGATACAATAAAAGAGGTAGTTGCACTTGATAATATAAGTTTTAGAGTCGATAAAGGTGAAGTAGTTTTACTCTTAGGTGCTAGTGGAAGTGGTAAAAGTACACTTCTTTCTATGATGGCTGGATTTCTAAAACCAACAAATGGAAAAGTGGTAGTAAAAGGTGAAGTTATATCTAAGTTACCTGATCATTTTGCTACTGATTTTAGAAGAGATAATATAGGATTTATTTTTCAAAAGTTTAATCTTTTAGAAGATTTGAGTGTTAAAGAAAATGTTTTGCTTCCTCTTATCCCATTAAAAATTGATTTTAAGAGTATGGAAGAAAAATGTGATACGGTTTTGAAAATGTTTAAAATACTTCATAAAAAAGAGCAAAAAGTATCAAAACTTTCTGGTGGAGAACAACAAAGATGTGCTATCGCTAGAGCTATGATAAATAATCCAAATATTATTTTAGCTGATGAACCAACTGCAAATTTAGATAAAAAATTATCTGAGAATTTTATAGATATTTTAATGAATTTGAAAAATTTAGGTAAAACTATAATTATCGCTACTCATGATAGTAGATTTGAGGGATTAGAATTTGTAGATAGGAAAATAGATGTTTCTATCTCCTGAAGTTTTTATCAATTTACTTGTTGATTTTTTAATACTTTTATTTTCATCATTTGCTTTTTTTATCTCTTTGGGTATTGTTAAATATTTTGATATAAACAAAGATACTCCTCGTCAATATAATCTTTTAAAAAGAACTTATTTAGCATCAATAATAGTTCAATATGCACTTTTTTTTAAGATAATTTTACTTTTTTATTTTGTTTTTACGATTGATAAAATCTCTGTTTTACTTCCTGGTGCGATGTGTGGAGCAGGGGTAATAACTGCAAATCATTTTGGGATATATCTGCTTAGTTTGAAAGTAGTAAATATCTATCTTTTTGGTTTTTGGATACTTTTTAACAAAGAAGATATGAAGACAAAAGATTATCACTATACAAGGTTAAAATTTAAGTTTTTTATAGCTTTGTTTTTGCTTCTTTTATTGGAGTTTGTTTTAGAAATTTTTTACTTTCATGGGATAAATCCAGCTAAGGTTGTTAGTTGTTGTGGTGTACTTTTTAACAGTGCAAAGAGTTTAGGTATAAGTTTGCTTTTAAATATACCAAGAGATATAGTTGTAGGAATCTTTTACTTTGTTTTTTTGATGATTTTGGGATTTGGTTATTTTAAAAAAGATATTTTATTTTCAATCTTTTCTTTATTGTTTGTTTTAGTTACTATTTTAGCAATAATAGTTTTTTTTAGTCCTTATATCTATGAACTTCCAAGACATAAATGTCCGTTTTGTTTGCTTCAAAAAGAGTATTATTTTGTTGGGTATTTTGTTTATGTGTTTTTGTTTATTGGTAGTTTTTTAGGGATTTATCAAGGGATATCAAAAGTTGTTCTAAAAAAAAGGGTAAATTTTTATAAAAAAGCTTTTCTTTTTGATAGTTTAGTAGTTTTGATACTTAGCTTTTATCCGTTATACTACTATTTTAAAAATCATATTTGGTTGTTTTGATTATGTGTGGTATAATTTGGGTAGAAAAATTTTTTAAAGGTTGAGAAATGGAAGTTGAAACTGTTCAAGTTGAAGATAATGATTTTGAGATCGGTGGTATTGATGATGTAAAAAAAAGAGTCTTGGAGGCTGAAGCAAGGATAAAAAAGGGAGATTTTTTAACCCAAGAAGAGTATGAAGAAGAGATGGAGAAGTTTTTTAAGAGACTAGATGAAAATAATTAGGGATAAAGAGTATTTAAGTCAATTAAAGAATATTTTAATATATATAAAAAAAGATAAGAAGTTAGCATCTAAGAAGTTTAAAGAAAAGCTTGATGCTAAAATAAATGATATACCTTTAAATCCATATATTCATAGAAAATCATACTTTTTTGATAATAAAGATTATCGAGATCTTATTTACAAAGGATATATTGTGATTTACAAGATAGTGAAAGATGAAATATGGATTTTAGAAATTTTTAAATGGATAGAGAGATGAAAAACTTACTTTTGATACTAATTTTAATCTTTACAGGTTGTGAAAGCATGAGTGTGACAAAAAGAGGAAATGATAAAAAAGTTCCTTTGAGTTTTGAAAAAGGTAAGATTGATTGTCCTATGTGCAAGATGCCACTGAAAACCAAGATACATACTGCACAGGCAGTTTTGCCAAATGGTGTAACTTACTTTTTTGATGATCCCGGATGTATGGCTTTGTGGTTAAAGAAAAGAGATAGTAAAAACATAGTTCTTTGGATATACAGTGATGATACAAAAAAGTATATAGATGCAAAAAAGGCTTTTTATAAACTAGGTGATCATACTCCTATGCACTATGGTTTTGGTGCTTATGAAAAGGGTGGAGATGGCAAGGTTGGATTTAGTGAGTTTTTGCTTAAGATGAAAAGAGGGGAAAATATGACAAATCCAGCTGTTAGAAAAAGGTTTTTGGGAGAGTAAAGCCCCTGTAAAACCTACTTTCTTAAAATAATCATAAAATCTTGATTAAAATCAATAAAAACAAACAAAAAATAGTATAATATACCACTTTAAAACAATTAGGATAATATATGTCTGATATAATCTTTTATTTTCACTTATTGGCTGCTGCTAGTTGGGTCGGAGGGGCGATGCTTCTTTTTATCCTAGGTATAGGACTTAGAGATAAAGAGGCACAAAAGATAGTGTATCATCATATAGGTCCACTTTATGGGTATTTTGAAAGTGTAGTTTTAGTTATACTTTTAACTACTGGTGGATATATGTTATGGGATAAAGGACTTATATCAGTTTTTGAGTCTAAAGGAGCATTTGCAGAACTTCTTTGGATTAAGCTTATCCTAGTTGGTTTAATAACTTTTGCAACTATAGTTCACATGACTATCTCTCTAAAAGCACATGGAAGAGAGAGAAGTCAAAGAGAAAAGATTATTTCAAGAGGAACATCTTTGATGATATTTTTTCTAAATCTTGTGATACTGTATTTTGCTATACAAATAAGAAATATATTATAAGGAGATTTTTCATGGAGAAAAAAGAGATTCAAGTTGAAGGTGCAACAGTACCATTTTATGAGTATAAAACAGATGAGGGAAGAGTTATAGAGTTTGATACTAGTAGAACAGGTCCACCTGAACCTATGGTAAATGGTATGACTGCTTTAAAACTGGTAGATCCAAATACAAAAGTTGTGATGATAAATCACAAAATGCCAATGGGGTTTTTAAAAAAAGTAGAGGAAAACTATATCGTAGAAAAAGAAGAGTTGGAAGGTGGATTGGTAAGACTTACATTCTCTTATAAAGAGGGAGCAAGTGAAAAAGCAGATCTAAGTGATGCTAGTTGTAGTGGGCATTAACTATGGCTAAACAGTTAGCAACTGAAATGGCGCCACCATTTAACTTGGTGGCTCACTTTATGTTAGCAGGTGGCTTTTTCTATGCTTTGGTTTCTTTAATACTTCCATTTTATGCTTCATATCTTGATAGCTTTTTTGTAAGTTCTACCATAGCTGCTGTATCACATCTGTTTTTACTTGGCTTTGTCATGATGATAATCTTTGGAGCTATGTATCAGTTGATACCAGTTATTTTAGAAATACCACTTTTCTCAAAAGATTTTGCTTATGTACAGTTTTATATATTTGTCGTAGGGCTAAGTTTGATGAGCTTTGGTTTTTTCTTTGAAGAAAACTATTTGCCATATCTTACATATGGGGCTTTGATGGTTTATATTTCTATGATTATATTTACCGTAAATATCTTCTTAACTTACAAAAATATAGAGGAGTGGAGTATTTCTGCAAAGTATATCTTAGCTTCAAATATATTTTTATTTGTAGGAGTTAGTTTTGGTCTTTTAGCTGCACTAAATATGCAGTATGGATTTTTAAGTATTGATATGATGAGTATAGTAAAAGCCCATATTGGTGGAGTATTACTAGGTTATGTTTTCATGACAATAGTTGGAGTGGCTATGGTGCTTATCCCTATGTTTTCACTCTCTCATGGATTTGATGACAAGTATGTAGATATAGGATTTTACTTTATAGTTGCTGGTGTGATACTTTATGTGATTGGAAACTTAACTAGTTTTGGCTTTTTAGCTGGGTATGGAAGTATAGCTATCGCTATATCGGTTGGGCTTTTTATCTATCAAATGAAAGTGATATTTGATGGAAAAGTAAGAAAAGAGATAGATTTTTGGGCAAAAAATATGATAGCTTCATTTTTCTTTTTGATAGGAAGTTTAGTTATATTTGCTTTAGGGTATCTGTTTGGTTATGATAGATTTTTTTTACTTGGTGGATACTTTCTGTTTTTTGGATTTTTGGTAAATATCATAGTTGGACATATCAACAAAATACTTCCGTTTTTGGTTTGGTATCAGAGATTTGCTCCACTTGTTGGAAAGCAAAAAGTACCTATGCTTAACGATATGGTAGTTATAAAAGTAGCTGATAGACAGTTTTTTATAACACTTTATGGTACTTTGATTAGTGGATTTGCCTTACTGTTTGGGTTTAAGTATCTATTTGTACTTGGAACTTTGGGTATGGTAGTTGGGGCAGTTATGGTTATATATAATATGTATTATACATTAGTTTATAAAGAGGAGAGAAAATGATAACAGAAGAGCAAGTGATAGAGTCTTTAAAGACAGTTATAGATCCAGAAGTTGGGTTTGATGTTTACTCTATGGGGCTTATATATAAGATAGATATAGATGATAAAAAAGTAGATGTAGAGATGACTCTTTCAACAAGAGGTTGTCCTTTGCATGAACTGATAAAACAGTGGGTAAAAGATGCAGTTGAAAAAGTCCCAGGGGTTGAAGAAGCAAACATAAACATAGTTTGGGAACCAGCTTGGAATGCTTCAATGGCAAGTGATGAAGTAAAAAAAGCAATGGGAGGATGATATGAGTTACCCAAAATGGTTTGATGATGTTGAGAGTATAAGTCTGTATGATGGACTTAGTGAAGTTTTGGGAACTTTTGATGATGGACTTGTAAAGATAAAGTATCTTCCTATCGTAAAGATGGCAGGGCATAGTTGTCCAACGGTTGGAGGAGCTTATCTTATGACACAAAAAGCTTTAAAAGCTCTTTATCCTGATAGCTTACCAGCTAGAGGAGAGATAAAAGTAAGCTTTAAAGATGATATTAGTGAAGGAGTAGCTGGAGTTATCGCAAGTGTGATTTCTAATATAACTGGAGCAACTGACAATACAGGTTTTAAAGGACTTGGTGGAAAGTTTAAAAGATATGCTCTGATGGAGTTTAACTCGGATATAACTGCATCTGCTAGATTTGAAAGAACTGACAGTGGTAAAAAAGTAGATGTTTTTTACTCTCATCAAGTAGTACCTGGAAATCCAAAGATGCAAGAGCTTATGCCAAAAGTTATAGGTGGCATGGCTAGTAGTGAAGAGAAAAAACTATTTGGGGAGCTTTGGCAAGAGAGAGTGAGAAAGATACTCATAGATTTTAAAGATGATGATACAGTTTGCAGGGTTGAGGAGGTTTAGAGCTTTAATCTTTTTTATGGCTAGATTTTGGTAAAATGTATTTACTAAAATCTAGGACAAAATATGAATGTTTCCCAAATAGAAGAAAATATAAAAACATTAGTAGATGATTTTTCAAAAAAAGAGTTTGTTTTTGATTTTCTTCTATCATTTGGGTTGCCTAAAGCTACTATCGCAAGGCTTAAAAAGGGTGAGTTAAATCAACTAGAAACCAAAGGAGAGATAACTCTTAGAAAAAAGCTCTTTTTTAAAGAGGCTACAGAAAATCTGCATAGTATTATCGATGAGCTAAAAAAGAGTTTTACTTCTCAAAAGCAAAAGCCAAGGTTTATTATCGTCAGTGATTATGATACTTTTTTAGCCTTTGATACTTCAACACAAGATAGTTTAGATATAAAACTCAAAGATTTGGTTAAGCATTTTGACTTTTTCTTGCCGTTAGCAGGTATGGAAAAGTCAAAGTTTGTAGATGAAAATCCAGCTGATATAAAAGCATCTATCAAGTTAGCAAAACTTTACGATGAGATACTAAAGACAAATCCAACAACCAATGATGAAGATATTCATGCCCTAAATGTCTTTTTAACCAGACTTTTGTTTTGTTACTTTGCAGAGGATTCAAATATCTTTGAGCAAAATATCTTTACAAATGCAGTATCTAACTATACTCAAAGTGATGGAAGTGATTTAGATAGTTTTTTGGCAAGGCTGTTTGAGTTATTTAACACAAAAGAGGAGGATAGAAAAGAGGATTTGCCAGAGTTTTTAAAAGCATTTCCTTATGTAAATGGAGGGCTTTTTAGAAACTTTTTTCCTATCCCACGATTTACAGCAAAATCAAGAAATCTTCTTATCGAGATAGGAGGACTTGACTGGTCAGCTATAAATCCTGATATTTTCGGTTCTATGATACAAGCAGTTGTAACTCCTGAGCATAGGGGAAATATGGGTATGCACTATACCTCTGTGCCAAATATCTTAAAAGTGATAAAACCTCTTTTTTTAGATGAGCTTCATGATGAGTTTAAAAAAGCAAAAGGAAATGCAAAAAAACTAAACCAACTTCACCTAAGACTACAAAATATAAAAATCTTTGATCCAGCTTGTGGCAGTGGAAACTTTTTGATTATCGCTTATAAAGAGATACGAAAACTAGAGATGCTTATCTTTAAAGAGGGTGGGCTTTTGATAATGCCTAGTATCAAACTAACTCAATTTTATGGTATAGAACTTGATGACTTTGCTCATGAAGTAGCAACCCTCTCTTTGTGGCTTGCAGAACATCAGATGAATATGGTTTTTAAAAAAGAGTTTGGAACAGTCCCTCCAGCCCTGCCTCTTCATGATGGAGGAAATATAGTTTGTGCAAATGCAACTAGGATTGAGTGGGAAAGTGTTTGTCCTAAAGAAGAGGGAGATGAGATATATGTGCTTGGAAATCCTCCGTATTTAGGTTCTAGAAATCAAAACAAAGAACAAAAAGAGGATATGAAAGCAGTTTTTCAAAAAGATTATAAAAGTCTTGACTATATAGCTGCATGGTTTTACAAAGGAGCAAACTATATAAGAGGGTTTAATGCAAAGTGTGCTTTTGTTTCTACAAACTCTATAACTCAAGGTGAGCAAGTAGCTTTGACATGGCCGAGAGTTTTAAGAGATGATTTAGAGATATTTTTTGCTTATAAATCTTTCAAATGGCAAAATAATGCTAAGTCAAATGCAAATGTTATAGTTGTCATAGTGGGGCTAAGAAATAAAAGTGATGAGCCGAAATATTTGTATAAAGATAGTATAAAGCAAATAGTAAAAAATATAAATCCATATTTAACTAATGGAAATGTAGTTTATATACAAAAAAGAAAACAAACAATTTCAAAAATTCCATTAATGAGTTATGGGAATATGCCTTTAGAAGGTGGATTTTTAAGATTTAATGATGTTGAAAAAGAGATATTAGGAAAAAATGATAATAGAATATCTAAATATATTAGAAAAGTAATTGGTGGTGAAGAATTTTTAAAAGGTATCAATCGTTATTGTTTATGGATTGAAAATGAAGAGCTTGAAGAAGCGTTGAAAATACTGGATATATCAAAAAGAATTGAACAGGTAAAAAATTTTAGAATTAATGGTGGAGAAGTTGCTAAAACATTAGTTGAAAGATCACATCAATTTAGATATAGAAATGAACCTAAGAATACACAAGTAGTTGTACCTTGCACCTCATCTGAAAATCGTAATTATCTGCCTTGTGCATTCTATGATAAATCTTATGTTTCTTTAAATTCAGTACAAGTTATTTATGATGCAGAGCCTTGGATATTTGGTGTGATAAGTTCAAAAATGCATATGGTGTGGGTTAGGGCTGTTGCAGGAAGATTAAAAACAGATTTTAGATATTCATCAGCTTTAGTTTACAACACTTTCCCCTTCCCAAATATAACCCAAAAACAAAAAGATGAGATAACAGAGTTAGTTTTTGATATCTTAGATGAGAGAGAAAGACACTCAGAAAAAACATTAGCCCAACTTTACGATCCAGATAAAATGCCACAAGATTTAAAAGAAGCCCATCATAGGCTAGATTTAGCGATAGAGAGATGCTATCGAAAAAAACCATTTGAAAGCGATGAGGAGAGGTTGGAGTATTTGTTTAGGCTTTATGAAGAGATGGTTGAGAAGGAAAATATTACAAAATGACATATTTATTAATAAAATTGTATTTTTTAGATAAAATTGATAAATCAAATTAAAAGGTTTAAAAATGACAACTGTTACAAGATTAAAACTACTTTTGGAAGAATTAGAAAAAAGACGAGATAAACAAATTTTAATGGTTTGGAAAGAAATATTTGGGCTTTCAACAATTTTTGAGGTATATGGACATTTATTTAATGTAGCTAAAGAAATCAACTTATTAGAACAAGAATTTATTCAAAATAACTTAATAAATAATGCAGACTTTAAAAATATTATTGATTCTTTTAAAGGTATAGTAAATTATACCCATATAACACAAAGATTAGAACAAATATCTTATATGAATCCTACAAATATAATAAAGTTAAATGTAAGTTTAAATTCATTAGAAACTATGAATAATGAAAGATATTTAAGATTTAAATATGAAGATGAAGTGGATGAAGAAGAATTTAATAATTTTAAAAGCTCTATTAAGGAAACGATTGAGAAAATAGAGAATTCAAATATGCCAGATGAAGAGAAAAGGATATTTTTATCAATTTTTTATGATTTGAATAAAGCTATTTCTTTATATAAAATTAATGGATTAGATGCTTTTTTAGAAGTGATACAAAATAACCTTTGTAAAATTATGATAATAAATGAATTTAAGGATAAAGAAAGTAAATACGATGGTTTTAAAAATATTTTACTTAAAAGTTTACAAGAGGTTTGGTTTTGGATTAAAATGTATCAAAAAACTGATACTACATTAAAATTAGCAATTAAGGCTTATGGATACTTAAAAGACAATATTCCAAAATTAACTGAAGAAGATATATCTGATGATGAGTAATATTATAAATATTCAAAAGGATACAAATGAAAATTTTGTTTATTAACCATATTTATGATACAATTAGTGCCGATATTGGTTCTCTGCCCATCATACAACGAGCTTCTGTCACTAAGATAGCGGCGAATGAAGTTGGAGTTGGGCAGTGAAACAGTATCAAATCTTGGCTGATGAGGGTTGGACTCATAAAGAGAACCCACCAAATCGCTATCATCACTTTTATGTTTCTCTTTTTGCACCATCTGATACTATATCTTTGTTGGAACAAAAATTAAAAATTTGTAATGAAAACTTCAAATATCCTCATAAAAATGAAATAAAATGGTCAAAGTTAAATGCTAGATTTTTTGAAGATTATAAGAAATTAGTAGATACATTTTTTGATTTTTGGCAAGAGCATGATGAGTTAAAATATAGACAGCTTTTTATGGATAGAAAATATGAGTATATTGGAGATAGAGGAACAAGAGATATGTTTTTTATGCTCTATTATCAATTTATAAAACACTCTTTTGGATTTGATAGTGATTATTTTAAGATGGTAGGGATTGATAATCTACTATTTAAGTTAGATGATTATCCCGATAGTAAAAGAAAAACGATTTTGAAAGATTATATATACTCATACTATAGTTCATTTAATGTGAAAGTAAAGTTTATAGATAGCAAGACAAGTTATATACATCAGATAATAGATATTATAATGGGTGCAGCAGGGTATTATGGAAATTATAAATTTTGTAAAAAGGATGAAATAAAAAGGCAAGATGTTTGCAAACTAAAACTTTCAAAATATATACAAAATAGATTAAGTTTAATACAACAAAAAGATAGAGGAACTAAAGTTTTTCACTGGTTTGAAAATACAGGTGGTGTTAAAGGATATAGTTATGATAATAGACATAGATATAAAATAGTTATATGGAAATTTATTCCTAGAGAACATAGATTAGATTATAGTTGGGAAAATAGCAAAAAAATAGAAATAAAAAGATTTAAAGCTAAACAAAAATATTGGTTAAATAAAGATTATGAAGATTGTAACTTTTTTGACAAAATCAATAAATGAAAAACTACTAATGAAGATGATATTGATAAGTTATTTGAAAGGGAAAAAGGAAAATCAATGAATCTACTAAAATTTGAAAATTCAACAACAGAATACAAAAGCCTTAAAAAAGTAGATGGTAAAAGTGCTGATTTAAAGGATTTGGCTAAGACTTGTGTTTGTATGGCAAATGCACAGGGTGGGTATTTGATTATTGGGATAGAGGATAAGACTAAAGTTCCTCAAAGTAAGCAAAAGATAGATGATAAGCTTGTAAATACTGTTATAAAAAAGTTAAGAAGTTTTACAGGTAGTGTAGGACTTGTAAATCCAGAGATTTATACTCATGAAAATGGTGGTGATTATTTTTCTATACAGATACATCCTTCACTTAAAACTATAGCTACAACGAGTGATGGGAAAGTTTTTATCAGAGTTGGTGATGAGTGTGTTGGAGTAAGAGGAGAAGAGTTGACGAGATTAGCTCATGAGAAGGGGGCTTTTCAGTGGGAGTTAGTAGTTTCAAAAAAAAGACTTTCTGACTTGCCTAGTGAAAATATAGATAAATTTATCCATGAAATAAGAAATTCAGATAGAGTTAGTGAGTTTATCAAAAATCAAGAAACATCTGAGATCTTAGAGTTTTTTCATTTGACAGATGATGGATACTTGACAAATCTTGGTATTTTATGGCTTGGAGATTTTAAGCTAAGAAGTAAACTAAACTATCCTATCACTGTACAATACATAGTTTATGATGAAAATGAAGAAAAGATTAGAAAAGTAGAGTGGAATATAAATCAACACAATCCAAAAGAGTTATTACTTGAGATTGAAAAAGAGGCTATTGAGTTAAATTATAGTTTTGAACTTCCAGCTGGGCTTTTTAGAAAACAAGTGAGACACTATAACAAAGCTGTTATACGAGAATTGTTAGTAAATGCATTTGTACATAAATCTTATACAATATCTGGTGATATTTTTATATCTGTTTATAAGGATAGATTAGAGATTAAAAATCCTGGAGGATTACCACTTGGAGTAACAAAGAACAATATCTTACATCAAGTACAAAGAAGAAATCCAAAGTTGATAGATACTTTCAAAGTATTGAATCTAATGGAAAGTGAAGGTAGTGGGTATGATTTGATTTATGAAAAACTAAGTCTTGATGGTAAGCAATTTCCAGAAATAGAGAGTAACATAAACTATGTCAAAGTAACAATATACTCAAATATTGTAGATAATGATATTTTACAAGTTTTGGATTATTTGGGTAAACACTATGAACTTAATCAAAAAGAGATTATAGCACTTGGTATCATAGTTCGAGAGAAAAAGATTTCAGGTTTTGACTTATCTCATTTGTTGCAACTTAGAGATGATGATAGGTTAAGAAATTGGTTAAAAAATTTGATAAAAAAAGAGATAGTTATCACAGAGGGTAAAACAAAAGGTCAAATGTATATGATAAATCCAAAGATTTTATCTTCTATGGAGCATGATTTAAAGCCTAGTCTTAAAACAATGCCAGAGCATACTTTAAGAGCACTTATTATAGAAGATTTGAAAACACATCCAAAGAGTAAAATATCTGAAATTCATAGTAGAATGGATGATTTAGATTTAGAATATGTAAGAAGAGTGATTTACAAAATGTATCAAAATAAAGAGTTAGAAAAAGAGGGTGCAAAGAAAAATATGGTTTATATTTTGCCAAATAAAAAATAAAATAAAATAAAATAAAAAACAAATAGTTATAAAGCTCCTTATCTTTGGGGTTTATTCTTTTTGATTTTTATTTTTAAAAAATAAAATAGGAATACAATATGCCAAATTTAGTAGAAGTTACTTATGAACAGACAGGAAAAAGTAAAATGACTAATGAGCTAGGTATGCGAGAGATGCAAGCTAAAGCTTATGAGCAGAGAGATGTAAAATATTTGCTTTTAAAAGCTCCACCAGCATCTGGAAAATCAAGAGCTTTGATGTTTATAGCACTTGATAAACTCATAAATCAAAATCTAAAAAAAGTTATAGTTGCTGTTCCTGAGAGGTCTATCGGTGGCTCTTTTTCTTCTACTGATTTAAAATCACATGGCTTTTTTGCTGACTGGCAGATAAGTGATAGATACAACCTTTGTACTACTGAAGATAGCAAGAGTAAAGTTAAGGTGTTTAAAGAGTTTTTAGAAAGTAATGAAAAGATACTGATATGTACTCATGCTACTTTGAGATTTGCATTTGATGAGCTTGATGAGAGTAGATTTGATGATA
The DNA here is from genome assembly GCA_027023305.1 of Campylobacterales bacterium. Lineage (GTDB taxonomy): Bacteria > Campylobacterota > Campylobacteria > Campylobacterales > QNZT01 > SZUA-1377. The sequence goes on from JALVVR010000034.1 coordinate 34,105, forward strand.
CTTTGGTGGTTATTGATGAGTTTCATCATGTATCTTCTGATACAGATAACAGACTTGGAGAAGTGATAAGGAGTTTGATAGAAAAGTCAAACTGTCATATAGTAGCTATGACTGGCTCTTACTTTAGAGGGGATTGTGTACCTGTGCTACTTCCTGAGGATGAAGCAAAGTTTGAAAAGGTTACTTATAATTACTATGAGCAGTTAAATGGATATGAATATCTAAAATCACTTGGGATTGGTTATCACTTTTATCAAGGTAGGTATCTAAGTGCGATAGATGAGATTTTAGATACTGATAAAAAGACTAATTTTATGTGCCTAGTCCAAACTCTGGCGAATCAACAAAAGATAAGTATAAAGAGGTAGATGCCATCTTAGATACTATAGGAGAGGTTGAAAGTATTGATGAAAATGGTATCATTTATGTTAAAAGGCATAGTGATGGCAAGATAATCAAAGTTGCTGATTTGGTAGATGATAGGGATAAAGCCAAAAGAGATAAGATTATGGAGTATCTTAGAAATATAAAAAATAGTAAAGATATGGATTTGATAATAGCTTTGGGGATGGCAAAAGAGGGCTTTGACTGGCCTTATTGTGAACATGCTTTGGCTGTTGGGTATAGAGGTTCTTTGACTGAGATTATACAGATAATAGGTCGAGCTACAAGAGATAGCAAAAACAAAACTCATGCCCAGTTTACAAATCTCATAGCCCAGCCAGATGCAGACAATGATGAAGTAAAGTTATCTGTAAACAACATGCTAAAAGCTATAACATCATCTCTTTTGATGGAACAAGTTTTAGCTCCTAGTTTCAAGTTTAAACCAAAGTTTGAAGATGATGATGAACCACCTAAAAAGGGAGAGCTAAAGATAAAAGGTTTTAAACTACCAAGTAGTAAAAAGGTAAGTGAGATTATCGAAAATGATTTGGATGATTTGAAGGCTTCTATACTTCAAGATGAACAGATCAGAAAAGCGATACCAGGAAATGTCGAGCCTGAAGTTATAAATGAGGTTTTGATACCAAAAGTTATCAAAGCAAAGTATGAAGATTTGAGTGATGATGAAGTTGAAGAGTTAAGACAATATGTAGTAGTTGATAGTGTTGTTAGAAGTGCAACTTTGGAAGTTAGTGGAGATAAAAAGTTTTTGAGGATGGCTGATAAGTTTATAAATCTTGATGAGTTAAATATTGATTTGATAAATAGTATAAATCCTTTTCAAAAGGCTTTTGAGATTTTGTCAAAACAAGTTACTCCAAAAGTTTTAAAACTGATACAAGAAGCGATAAGTGCAACTAAAATAGAGATGAGTATAGAAGAAGCAGTTATACTTTATAACAAAATACCGAAATTTCAAAAAGAACATGAAGGAAGGCTACCAGATATAAACTCGTTTGATGCAAGAGAAAAAAGGATGGCTGAATCAATAGTCTTTTTAAATAACCTTAGAAGAGAAAGAAAAAATGGATAAATTTTCTTTAGATGAGATTTTAAACAGCGACCCTTTAGGATTATTAAATGAAGCTAAAACAAAAAATCCTATAATCACTAATGATGATAGACTTGTAGTATCTTTTGAAGAGATAAATAAGTTTTATGAAACAAATGGGTATGAGCCACAAAAAAGTAGTGATATGCATGAAAGAAGGTTATATGCAAGATTAAAAGGTATAAGAGAAGATACAAAAAAGGTTGAGTTTCTTAAAAAGTATGATAGATATAACTTGTTAGAAAAAGTAGATGAGATAAAATCGATATATGATATTTTAGAGAGTGATCCTTTGGGTGTACTTAGTAATGATGAAGAGGATATATTTACTTTAAAAAATGTACCAAATATCTCTAAAGATAGAGCAGAAGCTGATTTTGTAGCAAAACGAAAAAGATTGGATGATTTTACAAAGTATGAAGAACTTTTTAAAGAGTGTCAAAAAGATTTAAAAGATGGGAAGAGAAAACTTGTAAAGTTCAATGAAAAATTTTTACAAAAAGGGTCATTTTTTGTTTTGAGAGGAATTTTAGGGTATTTGGAAGATTTAATAAATCCTAAAAAAGATAAAAATCATAAAATAGATGGAAGAACTAGAACAGTATTTGAAAATGGGACTTACTCAAATATGCTATTTCGCTCACTTGCTAAAGGATTATATGAAGATGGATATTTTGTAAGTGAACATGAAGATAGAGTTTTGGATAGGTTAAGTAATATCAGTGAAGATGATAGACAAAATGGATATATTTATATTTTAAAATCTTTGAGTAATAAAGATACTATTGTAACTAAAAGAAATCTTTATAAGATAGGGTTTTCAACTACACCTGTAAAAGAGAGGATTAAAAATGCAAAAAATGACCCAACATATTTGATGGCAGATGTAAAAGTTATCTCTGTTTTTGAAGTATATAATATAAATCCACAAAAATTAGAGCAACTAATACATAGATTTTTTAGTAAAAGTAGGTTGGATTTAGAAATAGTTGGAAATAATGGAAAAATTTTTCATCCAAAAGAGTGGTTTATAGCTCCTTTGGAAGTTATAGAAGAAGCGATAAGTCTTATAATAAATGGTAGGATAGTGGATTTTGAATATGATGAAGTAAATGAGAAAGTTATCTTGAAAAAATAGCTTTTATGAAACTTTTTTAGATATACTCCCAAAAATTTTACAATCTGGATAATCATGATACAACTTACAAATATATCTAAAAGCTTTGGGGCTCAAACTCTTTTTGAAAATCTAAACTTAAAAGTAACACCAAATCAAAAGATAGGTTTTATAGGAAGAAATGGAACTGGAAAGTCAACTCTTTTTAAGATGATTTTGGGTGAAGAGTCAGTTGATAGTGGGGAGATAAGTATCCCTAAGCACTATAAGATTGGGGCACTAAAACAACATCTTAGTTTTTCTAAAAAGAGTGTTAGAGAAGAGTGTGCTTTGGCTTTGAGTGAGGATGAGCAGTACAACTTTTATAAAGTAGAAAAGATACTTTTTGGGCTTGGGTTTACTAAGGAGGATTTGGATAAAGATCCTTTGAGCTTTTCTGGTGGTTATCAAATTCGTATTAATCTAGTAAAACTTTTAGCAACTGAACCAAATATGCTTTTGCTTGATGAGCCTACAAACTACCTTGATATTCTCTCTCTTAGATGGCTTAGAAAGTTTATAAGAGAGTTTCAAGGTGAAGTTATACTTATCACTCATGATAGAGATTTTATGGATAGTGTGACAACTCATACGATGGGACTTCAAAGAAAAGGGATAGAGATACTTTCAGGTGATACTCACAAGTTTGCTAAGGCTCAAGAGATGAGTGATGAAACTTATGAAAAAACAAGAGCAAACCAAGAAAAAAAGAGAAAAGAGCTTGAAGAGTTTGTAGCTAGAAACAAAGCTAGAGCATCAACTGCTGCTTTGGCTCAGTCTAAACAAAAAGCCTTAGATAAGATGGAAGTGATGGAGAGCTTAGAAGATGAAGCAAACCTAAGTTTCAAGTTTAACTATAAAAAAACACCAGTAAAAATAGTCCTAAGAGCAGAGGAGTTAGGTTTTGGTTACAATGAAAAGCTTTTTACCAACATAAACTTTGCCCTAGAAAATGGAAAAACTATAGCGATAATAGGAAAAAATGGAAAAGGAAAATCAACACTTTTAAACTACATAGCAGGTGAGCTTCCTCATCAAGATGGAGAGATTACAAAGCATCCATCAACAACTTTAGCACACTTTGGACAAACAAACATAGAGAGATTAAATACTAAAAACAGTATCAGCGAAGAGATAAATAGTGCAGTAAAAAGTATGCCTATATCCCAAATCAAGGCGATATGTGGAACTATGATGTTTAGTGGTGATAGCTCAGATAAAAAGATAGAAGTCCTTTCTGGTGGTGAGAGAAGTCGGGTGATGCTTGGAAAGATTATCGCAACTCCTTGTAACCTCTTGTTACTTGATGAGCCTACAAACCACCTTGATATGTCTTCTATAGATGCACTTTGTTCTGCGATAGAGAGTTTTGAGGGAAGTACTATCATGGTTACTCACTCGGAGATGTTGCTAAGACGATTGGCTGATTCTCTTATTATCTTTCATAAGGGTGGGGCTGAGTATTTTGATGGTAACTATGATGACTTTTTGGAAAAGATAGGCTGGGAAGAGGAAGAGGGCGAAAAGAAGGTAGTCAAAAAGAAAAAATCAACTCTTAGCTACAAAGAGCAAAAAAAAGAGAGAAACAGGCTAACCCAAGAGAGAAACAAAAAAGTAGCACCTTTTAAAAAAGAGGTTGAAGAGAGTGAAGAAAAAATCATAAAACTAGAAGAGAGTTTAGAAGAGAAAAACACTCAACTAGAAATCGCCACAAAAAAAGGCGATAATCAAGCTATCATAGAGCTTTCAAAAGAGATAGATAGTTTAAACAAAGAGATAGAACTAAACTTTGACAAACTAACAAATGCAACTTTAGAGTGGGATTTGATAAAAGATGAGTATAAGGATAAGTTGGAAAATATAGGCTAAAGCTTTCCGATTTCATTTTCATTATAAACTGTTATTCCCTCATCTTTCAAGAGCTTGGCAGTTACTCCCAGCTCTTTAACCAACTTTCCACTAAAAGTACCATCATATACAAAAGAGTTTGAGCATGAAGGGGAGTTTGCTTTTAAAAGAGCTTTTTTAATCCTCTCTTTTTTGGCTAAATCTAGGCACTTTTCAGCACCATCTACAAAAAATTTAGTTACATCTTTTCCTTGATTATTTATGAGTTTTAGAGGATTTTGACTCACTATCTCACTAGGAGGTCGTGGAGTTGGTAGTCCACCTTCAACTTCTGGGCAAAAGGGGATAAGGGTGTATTTTTTTTCTAAGGATGTTAAATCTATTTGATTATTTTTGCCATTGTACTTTACATTATTTCCGATTAGGCAGGAGCTTATTAGTAGTTTTTGTTTCATGATGATATTAGTATTGAAACATTTCAACTAAAGTAGATGAAATCTCTTTTGCAGTTTTTTCTTCAATAGTTCCTATCTTTTTTACTAATCTACTTTTATCGACTGCTCTTATTTGATCAAGTAAAACTAACCCCTCTTTTTCTTGAAAGTTGATATGTGGTCTAAATACAAAGTCAAACCCTTTACTTGTCATAGGTGCTACAATAATTGTTTTTAGTATATTCATTTCATTTGGAGAGATTACTATACAAGATCTAGTTTTTTGGATTTCTGAGCCGATGGTAGGATTTAGTTTTACTAAGTATATATCAAATCTATTTATTTTCAACTACCACTCCCAATCTCTCAAATCATCATCATTTAAAAAATTATTTAAAATAGCTTCATCTTTATGATTGTTTGATAAAGTTTTTTTGATTGAGTCTTCCCAATCTTTTCTTACTGTTTTTTTTGTCGGCTTTAGAAGTAATCCATCTTTTACAACTTCAAACTCTATTTCACTGTTTTCAAGGTTTGCTTGTTTGATTATGGGTTTAGGGATTCTTATACCTTGTGAATTTCCAATCTTTGTGAGCATTGTCATGATAAAACTCCTTTGCTTGATTTGTAATTATATTGTTATTACTATAAAAAGTCAATAATGATACCGACACTGAGCTATCTTAATCTGATTTGCTTCCACTTTATAAACAAATCTATGCTCTAGTGTTATTCTTCTTGAATAGTAACCTGACCAATTGTACTTTAAAGCTTCTGGCTCACCTAAGCCTTTGTAATGTTCTCTTGATATATCTTTTATTAGAAGATTTATCCTTTTTAGAATCTTTTTATCATGTTGTTGCCAGTATAGATAGTCTTCCCAAGCTTTAGATGAAAAGCAGTTAGTCGTCTTCCAGTAGTTCTTTTTGAAGTCCACCACCACTTTCAAGTTCTTGTATAGCTTTGTTTAGTCTTGTCGCATTTTTAGTGCTTTGCATAAGATATGCTGTTTCTTCATGTGATTTGAAATCAGATAGTGATATCATGACGATAGGTTCTTTGTTTTGTCTTGTTACTGTTAAAGGGGTATGATGTTTTGCTATATAGTCCATGGTAGAAGCTAAGTTTTGTCTAGTTTGTGTAAAAGTTGCAGTATTCATGAAAACTCCTTTTAGCTAAATATGTACATATTGTAGTACATATTTGCTTAAAGAGAGTTTTTTAGTGAGTTTATAGTATAATCTCCCGAAATTTTTACAAAGGAATTTAAAATATGAAAAAACTTTTTTTGATAATAGGTGCACCTGGTAGTGGTAAAACTACTGATGCTGAGATTATTGCTGAGAATAACTCTCAAGTAATAGCTCACTTTTCAACTGGGGAGCTTTTGAGGGATGAAGTGGCAAGTGGAAGTGAACTTGGACAAAAGATAGATAGTTTTATTTCAAAAGGGAATCTAGTGCCTTTAGAAATAGTTATAAACACTATTATTTCAGCTATCAAGTCAAGTGATAAAGAGACTATTTTGATAGATGGTTTCCCTCGAAGTGTAGAGCAGATGACGGAGCTTGATAGTCTGCTTCAAAAAGAGGATGAAGTAAGTTTAGTGAGTGTTATTGAGGTTGAAGTTAGTGAAGAGGTAGCTTGTGAGAGAGTACTTGGACGAGCTAGAGGGGCTGATGATAATGAAGAGGTATTTAAAAATCGTATGAAAGTTTATACTGATCCATTGGTTGATATAGAAGAGTTTTACGGTGCAAAAAATCTTTTACATAAGATAGATGGTGAAAGAAGTATCGAAGAGATAGTAAATGAGATGGAAGAGTATATAAAAAGTAAATAATGCCAAATTTTTACTCAGTTATCATAGGAACAGAACTTTTAAATGGTAGGCGAAAAGATAGTCATTTTGAGTTTGTAAATAGTGAACTTTTAAAGAGGGGTTGGAGTCAAAAGGCTAACTTTGTAGTCAAGGATGACCCAGTTTTTTTGGAAGATGTTTTTAAGCTTATCAAAAGTGATAAAGATTCTGTGATGTTTAGTTTTGGAGGGATTGGTTCTACTCCTGATGACTTTACTAGAGAAGTTAGTGCTAAGGTTTTTAGTGACTCTTTGGTAAGACATGAAGGGGCAGAGAAAATCATAGTTGAAAGGATGGGAGAGATGGCTTATCCTCATAGGATAAAAATGGCTGATTTACCAAGAGGATCTAAACTTTTAGAAAATCCTGTAAATAAAATGCCTGGATTTTACCTTGAAATTAGGTTCTTTTTTACTCCTGGATTTCCAAATATGGCTCATCCTATGGTAGAGTGGGCATTGGATACTTTTTATCCAAAAGCTCCAAAGAAGTTTAGTAGTAACTTTGTTGTATTTATAAGTGAAGCTGAACTTATAGATGTTATGGAAAAGTTACCAAGTGAGGTGGAACTCTCATGTTTACCACAGTTAGAAAGTGGTGTTAGAACTTCTGAGATATATCTAAGTAGTGAACATGAGGAGCTTTTAAAAAAATCAGATAAAATGTTCAAATCTTTTTTGAAAGAAAAAAATATAAAATACAAGGAGAAATAATGTTTATAGATAAAATAAAACCTGGAAGCAACCCAGATAAAGTAAATGCTCTTATAGAGATACCTTATGGAAGTAACATAAAGTATGAGATAGATAAAGATAGTGGTGCAGTTGTAGTTGATAGAATCCTTTATTCAGCTATGTATTATCCAGCAAATTATGGTTTTGTGCCAAATACTTTAGCAGATGACGGAGATCCAGCTGATATACTTGTTATAAATGAAAACTCATTTCAAGCTGGAAGTGTAATAGCTTGTAGATTGATAGGAGTGCTCGTGATGGAAGATGAAGCTGGTATGGATGAGAAACTTGTTGCAGTTCCAGTTACTAAAATAGATCCAACTTATGATGGGGTTGAAAGTTTAGAAGATTTACCACAAGCTACTTTAAACAAAATCAAAAACTTCTTTGAAACATACAAAATCTTAGAGCCTAACAAATGGGTAAAAGTAAAAGATTTTAAAGGAAAAGATGAAGCTACTAAGATTTTACAAAAAGCGATAGAAGCATATAAATCTTGATAAGTATAAAAAGTATAGTCAGTGAGCTAAAGGGGTATAAAAAAGAGTTAATCTATGCTAATCTTATAGCTCTACTAGCTGTACTTTTATCAACTCCAGCCCCACTTTTAATACCTCTTTTGGTTGATGAAGTGATACTTAAAAAACGGGGTTGGTTAGTAGATAGTATAGATAAAGTATTTAGTGGAGTTCATGAACCATATTTTTATGTAGCAGTTGTGCTTTTTATAACTCTTTTTTTAAGAACTATATTTTTTACTTTGGGAGTTTTGCAAAATTATATTTTTAGTAAAATTTCTCAAGATATAGTTTACAAGATACGAGTGAAGCTTTTAGCTCATCTTAAAGATTTGGATTTACAAGAGTATGAAAAGTTTTCAAGCTCGAAGATAAACTCACTTTTAGTTATTGACTTAGCAACAGTTGAAACTTTTTTATCAACTTCTGTTTCAAAATTTATCATCTCAGTTTTAACAGTTATTGGAGTAGCAGTTGTACTGCTTGTGATAAACTGGAAGTTAGCACTTTTTATACTACTTTTAAATCCTGTTATTGTCTATTTTACAACTAGGTTAGCTAGAAAAGTTGGAAAGTTAAAAAGAGAGGAAAATAGACTTATATCTGTTTTTAGTGAAGCACTTAGTGAGACACTTGATTTTTATGAGCAAGTTAGAGTTTCAAACAAGGGTGAGCATTTTTTTGAGTCTCTTTTAGAAAAAGCAAAAGATATAAAAGATATAGCAGTTAGCTTTAGATATAAAAGTGATGCAAGTGCTAAGTTTTCTTTTTTACTGTTTTTGAGTGGTTTTGAAGTGTTTCGAGCAGTTGGGATTTTGATGGTAGTTTATAGTGATTTGACTGTTGGGCTTATGCTTGCAGTTTTTGGTTATCTTTGGGTTATCATGACACCGATTCAAGAGATTATAAATATTCAATATGCATACCACAATGCGAAGGAAGCTCTGAATAGGATAAATAAACTTCTTGAACTTAAAAAAGAGCCAAAACAAAGTAGCAAACAAAATCCTTTTAAAAACACTGATACAAACTCCATAAAGATAAAAAATCTAAGCTTTAGTTATGATGGTAAAAAAGATGTTTTAAAAGATGTTAGTTTAGTTTTTGAAAAAGGAAGACAAAGTGCAATAATCGGAGCTAGTGGAAGTGGAAAAAGTACTTTAGCAAAACTTGTTGTTGGATTTTTTGAGGCAAAAAGTGGAGATATAAAGGTAGATGGAGTTAGTTATAAAGATATAGGACTAGAGGGAATCAGAGAAAATATCTTTTTAGTTTTACAAAACCCTATACTTTTTAACAATACCATAAGATACAATCTCACTTTTGGAGAGAATGTAAGTGAAGATAGATTAAAGAGAGCAATAGAAATAGCTCAATTACAATCAGTCTTAGAAAAACTAAGTGGTGGACTAGATACAAAGATAGGCAAAGGTGGAGTAAATCTAAGTGGTGGAGAGAGACAAAGAGTAGCGATAGCAAGGATGATAGTAAAAGATCCAAATATTGTCATACTTGATGAAAGTACCTCTGCACTTGATAGTTTGACTGAGGATAAACTTTTCTCAGGACTTAAAGAGTGGCTAAAAAGTAAAACAACTATCATCATCGCTCATAGGCTTAGTACTATAAAAGATGCTGATGTTGTTTATGAGTTGGATGAGGGTAGGTTAGTAAAGTAACCTCTCCAGCTCCTCAAAAGAGTTAACAGAGTTTTCATGCCCACTAAATCCCCACTCAACTAGTATTGAGTCAATACCTGCATTTTTAGCACAAAGAGCATCTCTTGTACTATCTCCTACAAACAAAAATTTATCATCACTATCTTCGTAAAAGTCTTTGATTAAGTTTATCATCTGTGGGTGAGGTTTGGGATTTTGTACTTCATCTCCACATATTATGATGTCAAAATAGTGTTCTATCCCTAAAGCGAAAAGTATAGTTTGAGCTGATTTTTTGTAGGCATTTGTTGCAATGGAAATTTTATGAGTGCGATTTAGTTTTTTGATAAGCTCCAAAGCTCCTGGGTAAAGCCTAGAATCTTTTTTATAGTTTGCTTGATAGTACTCGTTAAAAAACTCAGTGTGATGCTCTTCAAACTCTTCACTTTCATAAAAGAACATAGGGGCATTTACGGTTTCGTCATTTATGGCATCTAAGATAGTTTGGTTTGGCATCTTTTGAAGCCCAAGATTTTGTCTTACATAGTTTATAGAGTTTGCTAAAAGTAGTGAGCTGTCTATTAGTGTTCCATCCATATCAAAGATAATGTATTTTTTGTTTTTCATGAAGTATTAACCTTTTTTTAGTAGGATTTTATTATGAAAGCGATTATACTAAGTTTGTTTATTATTTCACTGAGTTTTGCAAAGCCAGTTTTGTTAAATGTTCAAAAAGAGGGTTGTGGTTGGTGTGCTAGAATGAATAGAGAAGTTTTTCAAAACAGAAGTGCTATGAAAAAACTATCTAAAAAGTTTAAAGTAGTTATCTTAAATCGTGATTTTGATGATTTGCCCTCTATTATAAATCCTAGATTTTTTCCTACTACTTATGTTTTAAATAAAAGTATGACAAAAGTACTTGATGAACTCCCTGGATATATGAGTGCTCATCAGTTACTTGATTATTTTGATTTAGTTAAAAACTAATCTTAAAAGTGAGTCTGGATTTGGTTTTTCTTTACTAAAGGCTACAAAACTATCATATATGCTTCTGCTTCCTCCAACACTTAAAACTTCATCTTTATATCTGTTTGCTATCTCTTTATCAAAGATACCATTATCTAAAAATAAGAAAAATCCATCTGCACTCAGAACTTCTGCCCATTTGTAGCTATAATACCCAGCACTATATCCACCTGCAAAAATGTGTGCAAATGAGTGTTGAAATTTGTTATAACTTGGTGGTGTCATGATGGCTACTTCATTTCTTACTTTATCTAAGACTTTTTGAACTTCACTTGCATTATATAGCTTTTGATGTATTTTTATATCAAAGAGTGAAAATTCGATTTGTCTTAACATCATCATAGCACTATGATAGTTTTTAGCATCTTTTAACTTTTGCATCAACTCTTTTGGCAAAACTTCACCACTCTCATAATGCTTAGCAAAACTCTCAAGCACTTTTGGCTCATAAGCAAAGTTTTCTAAAAACTGACTAGGAAACTCAACTCCATCCCATTCAACTCCATTTATCCCACTTACATTTATCTCTTCACACTTTGAAAAAAGATGGTGGATTGCATGTCCCATCTCATGAAAGAGAGTTTCTACATCACTTGGTTTTAAAAGAGATGGTGTTGCACCGGAAGAGGGAGAGAAGTTAGCTACTATAAAGGCAGATGGTAGGATGATTTTATCTTCATCTTTGTGTCTGACTACCCAGTCGTTCATCCAAGCTCCACCTCTTTTGCCTTCTCTAGTTTCTAAATCTATATATATTCTTGCAAAGACTTTAGAGTTTTCGTATATGTCATAAACTTCTACACTTTCATGCCAAACTTTTGTATCTACTTTTTTAAACTCCACATCAAAAAGTTTTGCCAAAAAGCTAAAAAGTCCTTTTGTGGTAGCAGTTTTTTCAAAGTAAGGCATAAAAATCTCATCATCTATGTCGTATTTTTCCTTTTTTAGTTTTTCACTATAAAAGCTCACATCCCAAGGCATAAGCTCATCAAGCGATGCAAACTCTTTAAGCTCTTCCAACTCATCTTTTGCTTTTTGTTTAGAGTTGTTTGCTAAGTGATATAAAAACTCTTCTACCTCTTTTGGAGATTTTGCCATCTTTTTAGCTAGGCTAAGTCCTGCAAAATTTTCAAATTCAAGTATCTTTGCTTCCTCATCGCGAAGGCTCAAGATTTTAGTTGTAAGTTCTTCATTTTCAGGAGCTCTTGTTGAGTATGCTTTGTAGAGTTCCTCTCTTTTCTCCCTGTTGGTTGAGTATGTCATGAAGGCTAAGTAAGAAGGTTGTTTTAAAGTGATGATATACTTGTCATCTACTTTTGCATTTTCAAGGTCACTTTTTGGAAACTCTTTTATATCCTCTAGCTCTACTTCCATCTTATAGCTATCAGTAGCTTTTAGCAGATTTTGTGCAAAAGCTGTTTGATACTCACTAAGCATAAGATTTATCTGGGATAATCTTTTCTTTTTATCCTCACTTAATCCAACTCCACTAAGTTCAAAATCTTTTATCTCAAGCTCTAAAACTCTTTTTTTCTCACTGTTTAAACTCTTGTCTTTTTGAATCTGTTTAAAAATTTTATAAATCTCTTCATCTTGAGAAAGGTTTGTATAAAACTCTGTGATTTGTGGTAAAAGTTCATTATAGACTTTTTCAGTATCTTCTGAGTTACAAACATAGTTTAAATGTGAGATAGGTGTAAATATAAGGCTTATTTCATGTAAAAGCTTTTGATATGTCGTAACAAAACTTTTGTAACTGTGGTTTTTTAACTTTTTTAACCTGTTTATCTCTTCTTTAGTATTTTTCAACTTTTTTTCTAAAAGCTCTTTTTTCTCTTGTAAATTTTCTTCTTTTGTATCAAATTCTATAAACAATTTTAATCTCCTAATAATATGATTACCCAACAAGTTAAGTGTAAAACAACACTAAAGAAAACAGCAGTTGCTCCGATGTCTTTAGCATTTTTTGCTAGTGGATGAATATCCGTAGTTACTAAATCGACCAAATTTTCGATTGCACTATTTAAAAGCTCACAAATAGCTATCAAAAAAGCAGTAGAGATAAGAATGAGTTTATTTGTAACGGTAGTGTCAAGTAAAATAATCGCTATAAATATAGGAATAGCTAAAAGTATCTCTATTTTAAATGAGGATTCATTTTTAAAAGCTGTAAAAAATCCCTCTATTGCATAAGAAGCATTTTTAAAAAGTGAGTATTTTGGTTTGTTGTTCATACTTATCCTTTGATAATTTTTATCTTTTATGATATAATGAGTTTTAAGATAATATCAAAAAGAGTATAAAATGACTAAATCAATAGAAAATTTAAAAAAAAGTGGCTTAAAAATAACTCCTCAAAGAGTAGCAATAGTAGAGTTTTTGAGTGAGTATGGACATCTTAGTATATCAAAGATGTATGAGTTAGTAAAAGAAAAATTTCCTTCTATTTCTTTAGCTACTATTTATAAAAATGTAAATGCTATGATTGATAATGGCTTTTTAAAAGAGGTTAAAATAATAGGTCAAGATAGTAGATATGAGTTAAACTATGGAGAGCATTCTCATGTGGTTTGCAAAGAGTGTGGAAAAGTTGTAGATATAGATATAGATACTCAAACTTTGTTTAAAGAGGCTGAGGAAAAATCTACCATAAAAGTAGAGAGTAGTTCTATGGTTTTTTATGGAATTTGTGGGGAGTGTGCTAAGGGGCATCTATAACAATAGGAGTGTATTCTATTTTTAGAGGTCTCTCTTAAGTAACTTTTGTTAAAATCCTTTTCTTTTTAGAGAGGTGGCCGAGTGGTCGAAGGCGCACGACTGGAACTCGTGTATAGGGCAACTTATCGAGGGTTCGAATCCCTTCCTCTCTGCCAGATGCTTTTTCAAACTAATTTAGATAAAATACCACCAAAACTTCTAAGGAAAAATAATGCAATACTACAACTATATATTAGCCTTTCATGTCATGAGTGTGCTGTCTTGGATGGCTATGCTTTTTTATCAACCTCGTCTTTATGTTTATCATGTAGAGCATCAAGAAAATGGCTCTTGTTTTACAGATATTATTAAGATTCAAGAGAGAAAGCTTTATCGATTTATTGGAGTTCCTGCTTTTTGGGCAAGTCTTTTAAGTGGTATAACAATGATAATCTTAAATCCTGCTATGCTTGAGGATGCTTATTGGCTTTGGGTGAAGCTTGTGGCTGTGGTTTTTATGATAGCTTTTCATTTTTATTTAGGGATGCTTTTAAAAGAGTTGGCAGATGATAGATGTCAAAGAAGTGGAAAGTTTTTTAGGGTTATAAATGAGATACCTACTATTTTGATGATAATTATTGTTATTATGGTGGTAGTAAAGCCAGTTTAGTCTATATGACTAAAGTTTTATGAAATTTTTTTGTAAACCTCTTGACATATTAAGATTTTTTTAGTATCATCAAACTCTAAAATAAATATTTTTATATTAAGGAGAAAATTATGAGTTTTATTCCATTAGGACAAAGATTATTAGTTAAAGCAAAAGAGGAAGAAGCAAAAACTGCTTCAGGGATTATTATCCCAGACAATGCAAAAGAGAAACCACTTCAAGCAGAGGTTAAGGCTGTGAGTAAAGAGCTTAGTAAAGATGAAAACTGTGAGTTAAAAGAGGGTGATACAGTAGTATTTGCTAAGTATTCAGGGACTGAGATAAGTGTAGATGGTGAGAAGTTTTTAGTTTTAAACTGTGAAGATGTATTAGGTATATTAAAATAAGGAGAAGATTATGGCAAAAGAGATTTATTTTTCAGATGAAGCAAGAAATAGACTATATGAGGGTGTAAAAAAGTTAAGTGATGCAGTAAAAGTTACTATGGGACCTAGAGGTAGAAATGTTTTGATACAAAAAAGTTTTGGAGCTCCACAAATAACAAAAGATGGTGTATCAGTTGCTAGAGAGATTGAGCTTGATGACGTTATAGAGAACATGGGTGCAGGACTTGTAAAAGAGGTAGCTAGTAATACTGCTGATGAGGCTGGAGATGGTACTACTACTGCAACAGTTTTGGCAAGTTCAATCTTTAAAGAGGGACTTAGAAATATCACTGCAGGAGCAAATCCTATAAGTGTAAAAAGAGGTATGGATAAAGCTGGTGAATCTATCATCGAAGAGCTTAAAAAGATAGCAAAACCTGTAAATGATAAAAAAGAGATAGCACAAGTTGCTACTATATCTGCTAACTCAGATGCTAAGATAGGGGATTTGATAGCTGAGGCAATGGACAAGGTTGGTAAGGATGGTGTTATCACTGTTGAGGAAGCTAAGGGAATCAACGATGAGTTAGAAGTTGTTGAAGGTATGCAGTTTGATAGAGGTTATATCTCTCCATACTTTGTAACAAATAGTGAGAAGATGACAGTTGAGATGGATAATCCGTATATTCTTTTAACAGATAAAAAGATAACTTCACTAAAAGATTTATTACCTATCTTAGAGGGTGTTCAAAAAAGTGGAAGACCTCTTTTGATAGTTGCTGAGGATATCGAGGGAGAAGCTCTTACTACTTTGGTACTAAACAAACTAAGAGGTGTTTTAAATATAGCAGCTGTAAAAGCTCCTGGATTTGGAGATAGAAGAAAAGCTATGCTTGAAGATATAGCAATCTTAACTGGTGGAGAGGTTATCACTGAAGAGCTTGGAAAAACTTTAGAGGGTGCAAGTATAGATGACCTTGGAACTGCTGGAAGTGTTGTTATAGATAAAGATGATACTACTATTGTAGATGGTGCAGGAGATAAAGCAGGTATAGATGCTAGAGTAAATCAAATCAAGTCTGGAATCGAAGAGACAAGTAGTGACTATGATAAAGAGAAACTTCAAGAGAGATTAGCAAAACTTGCTGGTGGTGTTGCAGTTATCAAAGTTGGAGCTGCTACTGAAACTGAGATGAAAGAGAAAAAAGATAGAGTTGATGATGCCCTAAGTGCTACAAAAGCAGCAGTAGAAGAGGGTGTTGTTATCGGTGGTGGTGCTGCACTTATCAAAGCATCTGCAAAAGTTGAGTTAGAGTTAGATGGTGATGAGAAGATAGGATATGAGATAGTAAAAAGAGCTATCCAAGCACCTATCAAACAAATCTCTTCAAATGCTGGATTTGATGCTGGTGTTGTTGCAAATGAAGTTGCAAAAAGCTCTGATGCAAACTATGGTTTCAATGCAGCTAGTGGAGAGTATGTTGATATGTTCGCTGAGGGAATCATAGATCCACTAAAAGTTGAAAGAGTTGCTCTTCAAAATGCAATCTCAGTATCAAGCTTACTTCTTACAACAGAAGCTACAGTTAGTGATATAAAAGAGGAAAAACCTGCTGCTCCTGCTATGCCAGATATGGGAGGAATGGGAGGAATGGGTGGAATGATGTAATATCATGAAACCTATTTTAGATAGTAAGTTCCTTTAATGGAACTTACTTCTACTCTTGCAAATTTATAAATAAACTGCTAAAATACTTCTTATTTATAAAAGGAAAAGTCATGGTTGTAACATTAGATATAAAGGATAGTGTAGCAGACAAAATACTTTATTTTTTAGAACATTTTAAAGATGATGTTACGATAGATTGTAAAAATAGTTTTATTGATGACATGCAAAAGTCTATAAAAGATTTAGAAAAAGGTAATTTAGAAGAAATTCGAGATGTAGATAAATACATTAAAGAATTATCACATGAAATTATTTAAAACTTATCAATATACTAAAGTTGAAAAAAAGTTTTTTAAAAAACATAATGATTTACTGCAAAAGTATGCTACAACTTTAAAAAAACTACAAAAAGACCCCTTTGAATCATCTCTAAAAACTCATAAACTAAAAGGTAAGTTAAGTGATTTTTATGCTTGTTCACTGACTTATGAATATAGGATAATCTTACTAATAAAAATAGTAGATGAAGAACTAGTCCTCATAAATATAGGTACACATGATGATGTATATCAATAAAACTAACTTTGCATCAAACATGATGCTAAACCCTCTAAATAAAAACCACTTAGAAAAAATCCCCACTTCAAAAGCTCACTCAATTACTCTAAACTTAGAAGATGGAGTAGCTCCAAACAGAAAAAAAGAAGCCCTTACAAACATAGCTGATTTTCTATCTCAAAATTTAAAAGATTTACCTTTTTTGATAGTAAGGACAAATCCTTTGCATGAGGGTGGAAGAGAAGAGATAGAGTTTTTAAATAGTTTTAACTTTGATGCTGTTAGGGTTGCAAAGGTAGAAACAAAAGAGGATATAAAAGAGGCTTTGGGAGTTTTAAAAGATGATAAAGAGCTTCATATATCTTTAGAAACAAAAGATGCTTTTAGTAATTTACAAGAGCTTAAAATAGATGAGAGGTTTACAACTGCAAATCTTGGAATTTTAGATTTACTTACATCTTTAAATCTACCTCAATCTATGCTAACTTTACAAAATCCTACTATTGAGTATATTTTGAGTAAATTTTTAGTGGATTGCAAAATTACTGGGCTAAATGCAGTATCTTTTATGTTTCAAGATTATCGTAATATAGATACTTTTACAAAGTGGTGTGAAAAAGAAAAGCTAATGGGCTTTTCATCAAAGGCTTGTATGGGACCAGCTCAGGTTGAGGTGGCAAATAGAGTTTTTGGTGTAAGCGATGAGGAGATTTTAAAAGCTAAAGAGATAGTTAGGCTTTTTGAAGAGAACTCAAAAAAGGGTGTGAGTGGATTTATGAGTGAGAGTTATGGCTTTATAGATGAACCTATTTATAGGGATGCTTTGTTGGTTAGTGGGGTGGATTATAGTGGAAAGATAAAAATATAAACTATTTGTCAAACTAAGCTTGATATAACTTGCTACTCGCCCAATTCGTTTTCGATAATCTCTAGCAGTTTTGAAGTCTTGATACTCTCAATCTCACTCTTATCATACATCTTAACAAGATAAACGGTATTGTTTTTGTCAAAAAAACATGTGATAACACGATAACCACTACTTTTACCTTGACTTTTACTGCTATTTTTTACTCTAACTTTGTAGATTCCATGTCCTAAAGATGCGCCAATAGTGGGGTTGTCTTCTATAACTTTTTTGAACTCTTCAATATCATCTAAGATATTTTTATACTTTTTTTTGAGTTTTTTAACATCTTTTACAAAAGTTTTAAATGGAATAATAGATAAACTATCCATACTATCTTAGTTCTCTCATCATATCATCAAGAGAACCATTGTAAAGTACAGAGTTATCACCATCTTTTAGTTTTTTTATGTCTTTTATGCCATCTCTAAAACTATTTAGAACATTTTCTTGTGAATTATCTGATTTGTATAAATCTTTTTTACTACTTTCTATAATCTCTAATCCTTGACTTTTAAAAGTATTTAAAAACCACAAAATCTTATCAAAAAGCTGTTCGTTGGAAATATTGATGGTTAATTGCATAAAAACTCCTATGGATTTTGTTGATTATATCAGAGATTGACTTTCTAAAACATAAAGCTACTATGATACAATAGTCGTGAGATAAGATACTAGAACTCAAAAAAAGGTGTGAGCCTATTTATCGAGATGCATTATTTATTTTAAAACAATGGATGATATAATCTCTTATTAAAAGCAAAGGAAAGTGTATGCAAAAAATAAAAACTTTAGTTTTGTTACTTTTGTTTGGTAGTGTTTTGCTTTATGCAGATAAGGGTAAAGTTAGAATCGCTTCTGATAAAGAGGGAGCTTATATCTATGTAGATGGTAAGAAAAAAGCGATGACGGGAGAAGGGTTTACTTCGATACTGCTTGAAGAGGGAGATCATAAAGTAAAAGTTGTAAAGCCTATAAGTGAGAGTTTGGAGTATTCGCAGAGCAAAGATGTATTTGTTGGGGCTGATAGTTCTGTGAAGTTGAAGTTTAAGCTTGAAAAGGGGCTAACTGAGTTGGGAAAAGAAAAACTAGCTAAGAGAGATGCTAAAAAGCTAAGTAGATGGAAACGAAATGGAGAAGTAGTTGTGGATACAAAGCTAAATCTTATGTGGCAAGACAACAGCGAAGTAAAAACAGTAAAAAAGAAGTGGAAAGAGGCTAAAAAGTATTGTCAAAATCTCTCTTTAGCTGGATTTAGTGATTGGCGATTGCCTAGTTATGATGAGTTACTTAGTGTGGTGGATTATGATAGATATGATACTGCTATTATGCCATCGTTTAAAAATGTTACCTCTAGCGGTTATTGGTCGTCTAGTGTGGCTCGTTTCTCTTCTAAGGAGGCTTGGAATGTGCTCTTCCGCAATGGCTACGCTGGCTACGGTCCTAAGTCTTACTTGTACTATGTTAGGTGTGTGCGAGGCAGACAATAGATTTTTTGATTTTTGATTATAAAAAATATATTGTAAAATATGGTTGCCAGAGTTATCAAAGGTTTTACTTTGATAAGAGTGCAAAAATATTGTGCAGCTACTCGACCTGTTGGGTATATAGTGTGGCACTTGTAACATTTTTTACAAGAACTATGTTAGGTGTGTGCGAGGCAGATAATATTTACTCCCTTAAAATATGGGGAGTCAGTAGGAGAAAAGATGAAAAAAGTGGTATTTATTTTAGTTTTGGTTTGTGTTGTGAGTGGGGCAGATGTGGTTAGTATAGGTGGATTGCAGTGGCAAGATAGTAGTGAGGTAGAGAGTGTAAAGAGAGATTTTGCTGGGGCAAAGAGGTATTGTAGTGAGCTTAGTTTAGAGGGTTTTAGTGATTGGAGAGTTCCTAGTATCAAAGAGTTACAAAGTATAGTAGATATAAAAAAGTATAAACCAGCTATCAAAAGTGGTTTTAAATACACTGCTTTGGGAGACTACTGGTCATCAACTCCTCATGCAACTAAGCCTGATACAGCTTGGGATGTAAACTTTGAGGAAGGTTATACTGATTATGTTAATAAAAAGGATAAGTATTTTGTTAGGTGTGTGAGGAATAAGTAGTAAGATTTACTGTTTTTAAACAGGATATAAAAGTAATTCTTAATTTACATTTTACTATAATATTGTAAAACTGGATTTACAAAGGAGATAGTTTGAATATACAAAACCTCTACCAAATGCAAAAAACACTTTTGCAAAGAGTCTCCTTGACACACAAAAGATACCTCTATGACAAGATAGAGTGGACTCAGAGGCTTATAGGTATCTTGGGGCAACGAGGGCAGGGTAAGACTACATTGATGTTACAGTATATAAAAGAGCATCATGACAATGATAGTTCTGTTTTGTACATCTCTTTAGATAATCCATATTTTCAAAGTATATCGTTACTGGAGTTTGCTCAGGAGTTTGCACAGCTTGGTGGGAAGATACTCTTTATAGATGAAGTACACAAGTACAAAGAGTGGTCGGTACATATAAAACTTATCTATGATATGCTTGATGTGAAGGTGGTTTTTTCTGGTTCATCTATACTAAAGATGCATAAACAAAACGGAGACCTATCAAGAAGAAGTCTTATCTATCATCTGGAAAATATGTCTTTTAGAGAGTATCTTTACATCACTGATACAGTAGATTTGCCTACTTATACACTCGAAGAAGTGTTGGAAAATCATGAAGAGATAGCTAGTAAAATCACAGCTTGCATAAAACCTATCAAGCTTTTTAGAGAGTATATGAAGTATGGAGCATACCCTTTTGTACTTGAAGATAGAGATTTTTATCATCAGCGAATTATTCAAGTTATTATGCTCATTTTAGAGACAGATTTGCCTTATATAAATGCCATAGAGATAGCTCAGATAAGTAAACTGAAAAAACTACTCTATATGCTAGCTGTTTCTGTTCCATTTGTTCCAAATATCGTTGATTTGGCAGAGGCAACTAATATCTCTAGACCTAAGATATATGAGTATCTAAAATACTTAGAAGATGCAAAGATTATCACAAGTCTTAGAACAAAAGAAAGAGGCTACAAAATCATGAGTAAGCCAGAAAAGCTTTATATGAATAATCCAAGCATTTCTTATGCCCTAAGTACAAACAGCGACAAAGGAAGCCTTAGGGAGAGTTTTTTTGTCAATCAAATAAAAAACTACTATGGAAAACAGTTTTTAGACGATACTATCTTTGCATCAAAAGTGGGAGATTTTTTAGTAAAAGAGAGTTATCTGTTTGAAATAGGTGGGAAAAACAAGGGCTACAAACAGATTAAAGATATAGAAAACTCTTTTGTGGTGGCAGATGATATAGAGATAGGATTTAAAAACAAGATACCGTTGTGGTTGTTTGGATTTTTGTATTAGGAGATGATGATGTTTAGATTGATGTTATTGGGATTTTTAGTTTTTACTGTGTCGTGTGTTGTTGCACCTAGTAGCAGTTATGCTATAAGCTTGGATGATGATGAAGAGGATGCAGAAGATGTGGCAGACTTGCTAAATCAAGCAAAAAAAGCAGGAAAATCAGAGTCCTTTGATAAGGCAGATGAGTTACTAAAAAAAGCTAAGATGTATGGTGTAGAAACTGATGATGTAAAAGAAGTAAGTAAATATGTAGCAAAGAAAAAAGAAGAGAAAAAGGCAAGATTAGAGAGGGAGAGAAAAGAGAGAGAAAGACAAGCAAGGCTCAAAAGAGAAAGAGAGGAGAGGGCAATACGGGCTAGGATGGCAAGGCAGAGTAATTCTTCTTACTCAGGTTCAATATCTATGTGTTATCCAAGCATACCAAATTCTGTTGAATATTCTGAATGCAGTGGTGCAAAAACAGCAAGTGGTAATTATGCTACGGTTAAACTTAGCCGTGGAGGTGGAATGAGTAGTTCAAACTGTTTTGAGTTAAACATCTATGCAAATGGAAGTATCGGAAATGGTAATACTTGTGGTGGGGCAAATGGAAGTTGGAGTGTTATAGTCAATGGTCAAAGTGGTTTTTCCAACGGACTTGGAAATGCTATTGCTTGGCTTTTGAAGAGGATGTAGGGATGCTTTACTTGTACTTAACAAGGAAGTTATAATTAGCAAATAATCTCTCACCCTCAACAAAAGTATATTTTTTCCCATCAGAAGTTGGGTTAGGAGTTTTTAGTCTCTCTCCTGCTTCAAAATACTCTGGAGATGATTTTTTAAAGATGATTTCATTTCCATCTTCTATGATTACTTTTCCTTTAAATAGAACATTTTCTATATCATTTTGTTCAGTATCTTGTTTTACAAAGAGGATTTTTGTAAACTCTACTATCTTTTTATCATTTTTAAAGTAGCCCTGCGACTCTACATTTGTTACATCATGAGAAAAGATATGAAGTTTGTTTAGATGTTCTACTGTGAGGTAAGGAGAGTTTATATAGGTTGCTTGAAACTCTTTTTCTAGTGAGGGGATTAGTTTTTCTTTTACAAAAGATTTATACTTTTTGTTTAAGTAGATAAAACTTCCTAAATTTAAAAATAGTGAGATACTTAAAAGTATAGGAAATATGGATTTGTTTCTAAAGTATGTGATTGTTAGTATAAATACTGATATACTAAAGATAGTGATAAAACTCTTTAGATAGATAGCCCTCTGGGCTTCTATCATTTGAGTTATTTCTAGGCTCATGATTAGTGAAGTTCTTCGTTTAGTTTTACTTCTCTAGTACTTCTAAAAGCTTTTATCTCTCCACTTATGCTATCTTGTCTAAAGTGGATACCATTTAGTCCTGCAAGAGTTTTTCCTTTGAAGATATCAGTGTCAGTTGCATTCCAATCAGGATTTGCCTCTTTTATCTTGTTAAACTCATCAGTGTCTATTACTACTTTTGTTCCAGCAAGGATTGTAACACCTGCATCAACGATACAACCATCTCCTAGAGGAAGTCCTGTTACTGAGTTAGCACCTAAAAGTGTGTTTTCTCCGATACTGATAGGGTTTCCATCTGTACCACTTAAAACACCAAGGATACTAGCTCCTCCACCTACATCACTACCACTTCCTACTATTGCTGAAGAGCTGATTCTTCCCTCTACCATAACAGGTCCTTGTGTTCCTGCATTGAAGTTTATATAACTTGCTCCTGGCATAACTGTTGTTCCTGGTGCTAACTGAGCTCCCATTCTTACTTTACTTGCATCTAGTATTCTAGTGTTATCAGCTGGGATGATGTGTTGTAAAAATCTTGGGAATTTATCAACTGAACTAATCTCAGGATACATACCATCAACTTTTAGAGCTATCTCATTTTCTCTTAACCACTCTAGTTCTATTGGCATATTTCCACTCCAAGCTACATTGTGAAGTTGTCCAAATGCTCCGTTTAGATTTAGGCTTCTAAGAGGTGCTTTTTGAAGGGAAAGTGCATATAGTTTTAGGTAAACGGTCTCAACGGTTTTTGGAGCATCATCTTCAAAAACAAATACAACTTTGAAAGCATCTTCTACATCTATGACATCAGATTCTGCTAACTCTAAAATACTCTTTACTACTTGGATGTTTTTATGTTTGTCACCCTCTGCTTCATCAGCATAAGGTGCAAAAGCATTTATCGTATTTTGTAAAAAATCTTTTGAGATACTTGTTACAAACTCGCTACCACTAAAGTCAACATCAACACCACAATTTTTTAAACTTGCTACAAATACAGCTGCTGAGCCAAAATTTTCGTTCCAGTTAGTTACTGGATATGTTGCTTGTAGGATTTTGTCAGAGTTTTTTTGACCTCTGTCAACTCTTGCTATACCAAAACCAATAGGCTTTTTGTATCCATCAATACTTTCAGCCTCACTTACAAAAATCTTAAATTCATCAACTGTTTTTATAGATTTTATTACCATTTATCTTCTCCTATTGTTGTTTCTTGAATTATTTCTATCTCTGTTTCCACCATCTCTTGAACCACCACCATTTCTGTTTCTGCTTCTTCCACCACGGTTGTTTCTACCACGATTTCTTCCTCCAGAACCTCTGTCATTTTTAGCTCTCTGGGCAATACGAGAGATTTCGTTAGGTGTTTTACCTATACGATCACTTCCTTCTATATCGTTGACACTATACATCATTGATGCTAGCTTTAGTGCTATATCTTCATCTACAAATTCAGTTTTAAGTTCATCTATCAGTTCTCTTGCTATATCATTTATCTCTTGATTTTTAAGAGTTTCAAGTAGTGAAGTTCTTTTTTTAACTTGTACATCTTTTATAGTAGGGATGATTTTAGACTCTAGTGAGCTTCCTACATCTTTTTGAATTTTTTGCAAGCTTTTAAATTCAGCTGGAGTTACGATAGAGATAGCCATCCCCTCTCTTCCTGCTCTTCCTGTTCTTCCTATTCTGTGAACATAACTCTCACTGTCATAAGGGATATGGTAGTTGAAAACATGGCTAACATCACTTACATCAAGTCCTCTTGCAGCTACATCAGTAGCTACTAAAGTATCTAAGGCACTTCTTTTGAAAGCTTTTATCACTTCTTCTCTTTGTCTTTGCTCCATATCTCCATGAAGTCCTTTTGCTGAGTATCCTTTTGAGCTAAGTTTTGTGCTTAGTTCATCTACTTCTTTTTTAGTTCTACAAAAGATTATACTTTTAGTAGGGTTTTTAAAATCAAGTAGTCTTATCAGTGCATCCGTTCTTTCCCACTCATCTACAACATAGAAATTTTGTTTTATGTTTACATTTGTAGCATCTCTTTTTGTGATACTTACAAACTCAGGTCTATATAGAATAGTCTTTGCCAACTCTTTGATTTGATGAGGCATAGTTGCTGAGAACATAAGAGTTTGTCTAGTTCCTTCGATGTGAGAGAAGATTTCTTTTATATCATCTAAAAATCCCATATCAAGCATTTCATCTGCTTCATCAAGCACCATGTATTTTGGAGATAAGTTTATCTTTCCACTACTTAGTAAATCAAGAAGTCTTCCTGGAGTTGCTACAACTACACTTGAGTTTGCTATAAACTTTAGTTGTCTTTGGTATGAGCTACCACCATAAACTGTTGCTGTACTGATACCTAGGTTTTTACCAAACTTAAAAATCTCATCACTAACCTGCATAGCAAGTTCACGAGTTGGAACTATAACTACTGCTTCAACACTACCATCTAGTTCTAACATGTTTAAAATAGGCAGTCCAAATGCTGCTGTTTTTCCTGTTCCTGTGTGAGCTTGTGCTACTAAATCTTTACCATCTAGTACCAATGGTATAGCTTCTTTTTGTACTGGGCTTGGTTCTTTAAAACCAGCATCTTCTATCGCTTTAAAAATCTCTTTTTTAAAGTTAAAATCTGAAAAAGTCATTCATCTTCTTTATGTATAATTTTCCCCAGATTAAAACTCGTAAACCAGTGATTAAAAAATTGTGATTTTATTGTAACCGGAGGATTAAGAGCGATTATATCGAAAATTACTTAAGGGTACCTCTAAAAATAGGTAATACCCACAACATCTCTAGCTTTTGTCTAGACGAGGCACTCATTTGCAGACCTAGCCATAGCTAAGTCAAAAATGAGTAACGAAGTATAGGCAAAAGCTAGAGATGTCCGTAGGGTGGGCTTTGCAAGTGCAATCTTGCACAAGATACTTACTTCGTCTTAGCTACGGCTAGGACTTGAAAGTCTCTTGCACAATCTTACACTTGCAAAGCCCATTGTGGGTGTTACCTATTATTAGAGGTGCCCTTAATATCTACTTTTGTTATCAGATTTGCATCTTTATCTTTAAAAATATATGAGATTACCCTCTTTTTCTTTGATAGATTTAGTATCATTTTATCAAGTGGACTAACTCTTTGTATTTTGTCTGCAGTTATGAGTGTAAAAAGGTCTTTGTTTATGTTTTTTGAGGATTGATTTATAACTGTATAGTGATAACAGATATTTCCTTTTTCTATAGAAACTTTTTCAAATCTTGTATCTGAGTCTATCATGGCAGGAAGCTTTGAGTTTAGTGAAAGAATGGAGCTTTCAAAGATATTGTTTGGATTGTAAACAGTTTTTACAAAGTAGGATGTTAGCAAAGCTAGTATAGTTACTTCTATGGCTATTGCTAACAGTGATAGTTTTTTATCTTTTTTTGAGCTTCTATACAAAGATAGGGTTAGAAAGATAGTATATGTCATGATAAATCCCACTAAAATATAAATAAGTGGCTTATGAGTTACTAGAAAGTATGAGTATTGATTACTTAGAGAAAATAGTAAGATAATAAAAAAAGATACTCCAAATATACCAAAAAATATCATAGTATCCACAAAAGAACTTTTACCGTTATATGTATCTTTTATCAAGTTTAGCATAATCAACTCCTTTTGTTAAATTATAGTTAACTATGGTAAATAAAATTAACAATAAGTAAATAAATCTTAATATTTTGAGTAGATATGTATCATGAAGTAACGAAAAAGGTTAAATATATAGATAAAAGTTAAAGATTATTTATCTCTTCAATTAACCCTTCTATTTCTAAAAATCTTTCAACTTTTTTTTCATACTCCTTTTCAACTTGGTTTAACTCATTGCTTAAGTTTCCTAAACCTTTTTCTTGGTAGCACTCAGGAGAGGCTAAACAGTTGTTTAACTCTTCTATTTTGTTTTCAAGTTCTTCTATGAGTGGTGGGAGAAGTTCATAATCTCTTTTATCTTTGTAGCTTAGTTTTACTTCTCTTTTTGTTTCTTTTGTTTGTTTTGGTTTTTCTTCCAAGATTGTGTTTTCAAAGTTTGCTAACTCATCCATTGTTTTTTGAATATCAAGGTATTCGCTGTAACTTTGATAACTCTCCTCTACTAAACCATTTCCTTTAAAAATAAGTAGTTTTTTAGCGATTTTGTCAACAAAGTATCTATCATGAGAAACAAAAAGCAAAGCTCCCTCAAAGTTTTGAAGATACTCTTCTAGGATGTTTATAGTGTTTATGTCAAGATCATTTGTAGGCTCATCGAGGATAAGGCAGTCGTATTTTTTTGTAAACAAAAGTGCTAGGGCTACTCTGTTTTTCTCTCCACCACTTAGGATGCCTATCTTTTTATCAAGATGTTCTTTAGGAAAGAGGAAATTTTTTAGATATCCATAAACATGCATATTTTTTCCTCTTACATCTACTCTATCTCCACCATTTGGACAAAAAATCTCTATCAAGTTTTTATCATCATCAAGCATATCTCTGTGTTGGTCAAAGTAGCCTACTTTAAAATCTCCCTTTTTTATCTTTCCACTATCAACTTCCATTTCGCCTAATAGTAGCTTTAAAAGTGTTGATTTTCCAGTTCCATTTTTTCCTACTATTGCTATCTTATCTTGTTGTAAAATACGAAGGTCAAACTCTTTTATAAGAAGTTTTTCTCCTAAAGATTTTGAGATTTGTTCTATCTCAAAAAGCATCTTTTTTCTGTTTATATTTTTGTTTGAATCAAAGTTTTTTTGTTCTCGCTCTAACTCTAGTTTCATCTTGTTTATAGCTGATGGATTTTTCTTTGCCATATCTCGAAGCTCAAAAACTCTTTGTTTTCGTCCTTCATTTCTTTTTAGCCTTGCTCTCACTCCTCGACTTAGCCACTCTTCCTCAGCTTTTAGATGCTTTAACAGGGTTTCGTGGGACTTTTGCATAGACTTTAAAAGCTCCTCTTTTTGCTGGATATATGAACTGTATCCACCTTTAAAGCTTCTTATTTTTTCATCCTCTATCTCTATACTTCTAGTTGCGATGTTGTCTAAAAAGTATCTATCATGAGAGATGAAAAGCAGGGTGAATTTTTCTTTTAAAAGTATCTCTTCTAAAAACTCTACCATATATACATCTAAGTGGTTTGTTGGCTCATCAAGTAGTAAAATGTCAGGTTTTTTTAGTATCAAACCACCAAGGGCTACTCTTCTTTGTTCTCCTCCACTTAAAAGTGAAACTTTTTTATTTTCATACTCTTTTAAACTAAATTGCTCTAGTACTCTGTTTACTTTATCTTCTAAACTCCAAGCATTGTGGTGGTCTAAGAAGTTAGAGAGGTTACTATGTTCAGTTAGGAGTTCTTTATTATCAAAATCAGTAGCTAAAAGTTCACTTATATCATCATATCTATTTTTTGCATCTTTTAATTCTTTTAGTTCCTCTTCAATAGCTTCTTTTACAGTTATGTTTTCTTTGAAAGTAGGGTTTTGTGACAACATCTCAATTTTTAGATTGTTTTGAACTACTCTTCTGCCTTCGTCAAAATCTAAGCTACCATCTATAATTTGCATTAAAGTTGATTTTCCACCACCATTTTTTCCGATGATGGCTACTCTTTCACCTTCATCAATATGAAAGTCAATTTCAGTGAAAATTTTTTGGGATTGATATGCTTTTGAAACATTTATTAAGTCTATCAGTGCCATTATTTGCCTATTTGTTATCTATTTTTTTGTACAATTTTAGCCATTGTAAATTAAAGGTGGCAAAAATGGCAAAAAGACTTATAGATGTAATGGATACAACTTTTAGAGATGGCTTTCAGTCTGTGTTTGGTGGAAGAGTTTTGATGGAGGATTTTTTTCCTGCTTTAAATGCTGCTAAAGAGGCAGGGATTAGTCACTTTGAGTTTGGAGGGGGAGCTAGGTTTCAGAGTTTGTTTTTTTATCTGAATGAAAATGCATTTGAGATGATGGATAGGTTTCGTGAGATAGTAGGACCAACGGCAAATCTTCAAACCCTATCACGAGGTGTAAATACAGTGATGCTAGAAACTGGGAGTAGTGAACTAATCAACCTTCATGCAAAGCTTTTTAAAAAGCATGGAACTACAACTATAAGAAACTTTGATGCCCTAAA
This sequence comes from Campylobacterales bacterium, assembly GCA_027023305.1. Taxonomy (GTDB): domain Bacteria; phylum Campylobacterota; class Campylobacteria; order Campylobacterales; family QNZT01; genus SZUA-1377. The sequence continues at coordinate 62,578 of JALVVR010000034.1, forward strand.
TGATGTAGAAAATCTAAAATACAGTGGAAATCGCATAGTGGAAAATGGTTTGGCTCATGAAGTGGTGATAACTATGATGGATCTGCCACCTGGATGTAAAGGAGCTCATGATAGCTCATATTACATGAAAGTATTAAGAGATATTTTAGATAGTGGGATTGAGTTTAGCTCTTTGTGTTTTAAAGATGCAAGTGGAACTGCAAATCCTAACAAAATCTACGAAACCATAAGAGATGCTAGAGAGTTTATACCAGAAAACATACATATAAGACTTCATACTCACGAGAGTGCAGGATGCAGTGTAAGCTCATATATGGCTGCACTTTCTGCTGGGGCTGATGGGATAGATTTAGCTTGTTCACCTGTTAGTGGTGGGACTAGTCAGCCTGATATTTTAACTATGCTTCATGCTACTAAAGGTTCTAGTTTTGATTTAGGTGGGCTTAATGAAAAGAAGATTTTAGAGTATCAAAAGGTTTTAAAAGAGTGTTTAAGGGAGTATTTTATACCACCTGAGGCTCAAAAAGTCTCTGTCATGATACCATTTTCGCCTATGCCAGGAGGTGCACTTACAGCAAATACTCAGATGATGAGAGATGAGGGAACATTTGATAAGTTTGATGAAGTTATAGAAGCTATGGGAGAAGTTGTTGAAAAGGGAGGATTTGGAACTTCTGTTACTCCTGTTAGTCAGTTTTATTGGCAACAAGCATATACAAATGTTATGTTTGGAAAGTGGAAACAGATTGCCCCTGGATATGGAAAGATGGTTTTGGGGTATTTTGGAAAGACTCCGGTTGAACCTGATGCAAATATAGTAAAATTAGCAAGTGAAAAGTTAAAATTAGAGCCTACAAATAAAAGTGCTAGAGAGTTAGCAGATGAAGATAGTAGCAAATCACTGAGTAACATAGAGAAACTTTTAGATGAAAATGGCATAGAAAAAAGTGAGGAAAATATCTTTATAGTAGCTTCATGTGGATATAAGGGGTTGAAGTTTTTAAAAGGTGAGGGAGAAGTGAATGTTAGGAAAAATGAGCCTATAAAAACTGCTAGTGGTGGTTTGGCTTCGATAGAGGGTGAGTATATCATGGTGCTTGATGGTAAAGAGCATACTATGGATATCGTAAAAAGAAGTGATAACACTCCTAAACCAAAAGAGAATTTTAAGACATTTGTAAAGACTAAAGTTAGTGCTAAGAGTGGAGAAAAAGTTTTATCGCAGATGAGTGGAAGTATATTTAAAATAGTTTCAAACGAGGGAGATGTAGTCAAAAAAGGAGATGTTATCATGATACTAGAGGCTATGAAGATGGAGATAGATGTAGTTGCTAGTATAGATGGAGTATTAAAAGGTATAGAAGTTAGTGTTGGAGATAGTGTTAGTGAGGGAGATGTTTTAGCAGTTATATCATGATAGTTATAATAGGTGGTGGAGCTTGTGGACTTTTAAGTGGAGTCTTGCTAGCTCAAAAAGGAAATAGAGTAACTATCGTTGAAAAAAACTCAACTGTTGGCAAAAAGATAGTAGTAAGTGGAAATGGAAGATGTAATATTACAAATAAAAATATATCTTATCATGATTATCCAATGGGAGATAAAGAGCTTATAAAATCTGTTTTAAATAGGTTTGGATTTAGTGAGGCTAAAAAGCTTTTTTCATCTTTAGGGATTGAGTTAATAGTAAATGATGATGGAAGAGTTTTTCCTTTGAGTTTAAGTGGAAAAAGTGTTGTAGAAGTTCTGCTGGGGCATCTAAAAAGTTTGAAAGTTGAGGTACTTTTAAATAGTGAAGTTTTGGATGTACAAAAAGACTCTGATACTTTTTTTGTTGAGCTAAAAGATAAGAAACTAAAAGCTGATAAGTTGATAGTATGTTCTGGAAGCAGGGCTTATAAAAGTGTTGGGGTTAGTGATATAGGATATAAAATAGCCCAAAATTTTGGACATACCGTAAAAGATTTGTATCCATCTTTAGTGCAAGTTGAGTGTAGTGATAGGCTTATTTATAAAGCTAGTGGGGTGAAGATATACTCAAAAGTTTGTGTTTATGATGGAAAAGAAAAACTTCATGAGAGTGAAGGGGATTTGCTTTTTACAAATTATGGGCTTTCTGGGTTGGCTATACTTGATAGTTCTTTTTATATTTCACAAGCAAAGGGTGAAGTTAGTTTAAAAGTGGACTTGATGCCTAAAATCTCTCATGAAGAGTTGGTTTCACTTTTTGATAAGAGATTAAAGTTAAAAGATGTTTTGGATTATGAGAGTTGGCTAGGAGCTGTTATACCTAAAAAAATAATCCCTTTAGTTTCAAGAAGTAGGCTACTAAACAAAAAGAGTATAAAAGAGTTAGCTTACAATATAAAAAATTTGAAAATAAAAGTTGATAATTTGAGAGATGAAAAGTATGCTGAGATTATAGCTGGTGGAGTTGATAGTGGGGAGATTTATTCAAGAACCTTGGAATCAAAAAAGGTGAAAAATCTTTACTTTGGTGGTGAGGTTTTGGATGTAGCAGGAGATAGGGGAGGGTTTAATCTCCACTTTGCTTTTGGGTGTGCTTACTCTTTGTAAACTAATCCCTCTCCTTTTGCATAATAAGCTTTATGTTGTCCGCAATCAACTTCTATGACATTTTTATAGGAAGTATTATTTAAATATTTTTGAGAAAATGAGTTTACAAATATACATGATGATTCAGGAGATGTTATACTCTCTCCTAATCTTATAGTTTGTTTTAACTTATATGAGTATAAATCTTGACCATTTGCATCTCTTAGAGTTACTTTTATGTAGTTTGGGATTTTTTTATATTTTATACTTTCACCATTAGAATTTTGTGGAGTTTCTATAACTGTATCTGTATCCAATGAGCGATAAGTAGCATTGTAACTTGTAGTATGTATGCTTCTTGTATTTATAGAATTAGTAGAGATAGATGGTATCATATAAGATGTAGTAGAGTAAGAATTTGGTCCATAGCTATCACTTGGGATAGATGCACTAGTTTCTCCACCTTCACTGCCTCCACCACCACCGCAACCTAAAATAAGTAAAGATAAACTCATAGATAGTAAAATTTGTTTTATTTGTTTCATATGATTCTCCTAGTATATTATGTATATCGGCAACATTTGGGTACAATGCAGTAAAATTTTTGGAGAAATTGTAGTTGAATAAAGCAGAAGTATTGGTAGTAGGAGCTGGAGCTAGTGGGCTTATGTTTGCTAGTCTACATGAAAGTAAAGATATCTTAGTTGTTGAAGCAAATGATAAATATGCCAAAAAGCTAAGAGTTAGTGGTGGAGGAAAGTGTAATCTTACAAATAAATATGTAAGTTATAAAAATTATCTAGGAGATGAAAAATTTGTAAAAGATATTTTGAGTGGATTTACAAATAAAGAGGTTTTAGAGTATTTTGATGAGGTTGACTTAGTAGTAAAAAAGCATAATCAATACTTCTGTAAAAACTCAGCCAAGGATGTAGTAGATTTTTTTGAAAAGAGAGTTAAAAATGTCCTTGTTGGATGTGAAGTTTTAGATGTAGAGTATAAAAATAATAAATTTTTAGTAAAAACTACTAAAGGAGATATGGAAGCTAAAAAGTTGATAGTTGCTAGTGGAGGGCTTAGTTTTAAGGAACTTGGAAGTAGTGATATAGCTTTTAAGATAGCTCAAAAATTTGGACATACTATCAAAACTCTTAAACCAGCACTTGTAGGATTTACTTTGCAAAGAGATGATTTTTGGATGAAAGAGTTATCAGGAGTTAGTTTAAAAGTTGAGATCAAGGTAGGTGAGAAGAAGTTTTTTGATGACTTACTTTTTACTCATAGAGGGATTAGTGGACCTTCTGTGTTAAATAGCTCTCTTTATTGGAGCAAAGGTAGTATAGAGATAGATTTTTTACCAAAACAAAAGTTAGAGTTTAAAAAAATCCAAAAACAAATCTCTTCAAATCTGCCTTTACCAAAAAGATTTATCAAAGAGTTTTTAAAGAGTATATCTTTGGAAGATAAAGTAGTGGCTAAACTAACAAAAGATGAGTTAGAGAAACTAAGTGTTTTAAAAAGTTATCAACTTTCACCTGCTGGAGATTTTGGATATAAAAAAGCAGAGGTTACAAAGGGTGGTATCAATAGTGATGAGATAGATGTCAAAACTATGGAAAGCAAAAAGCAAAAAAATCTTTATTTTATAGGAGAGTGTCTAGATGTAACGGGTGAGCTTGGTGGATATAACTTTCAGTGGTCATTTTCTAGTGCATATAGAGTGAAAATATAAATAAACTTAAGAAAATAAGTTAAATTATAATTTTATATAGATTTTTATCGGAAATATAAGAAATTTATGTATAATTGATTCGTAATAAATTTTAGGAAAGGATGTTAAGATGAGAAAAATTATTCTTAGTTTAGTTGCATTATCAATCGCTGCATTTGTTTCAGGTTGTTCTCAAACAACTAGTTGTGAAGCTAAAAAACCAGCTCCAGTAGTTGTTCAACCAGCTCCAGCTCCAGTAGTTGTTGATGCAAAAGAGGCTTCTGTTAAGTAGTCCATTTAAATAGTAGGATTTTTTCCTGCTATTTGATTTATTGTTTTAGTCCTAGTAGAGTGTTTAGCATTTGATCTATGGTTGTTATGATTTTTGCACTTGCTTGGTATGCTGTTTGAAACTTCATGAGGTTTGTTAATTCCTCGTCCATATCTACACCAACTGTTCCTTTAAGTTGTTCATTTATACTTTTGTTTAGGGATTCGTTTGCATTTTTATCTATACCTGCATTTGTAGCATCTGTTGCTATGTTAGAAACTCCAAATCTATAAAATCCCTCTATTGTTTGATTTACTTCTTGGGTGTTTGACCTTTTAAAAGTTATATTTTCGTATTGAAGTTCTACCATGTCATTTGTAAAATCACTATTTCCATCTATTGGAGCTTTAAAAGATTGTAGATTTGCTGGATTGTCTTTTATGTCTGGATGTAAGTCTATATTTGAAGAGTTAATCCCATCAAAGATTTTATGAAGACCTGAGTATCCTGCAAAGTTAGTTCCATTATCTTCTATTGCTATATGGTAGCCACTAACTCCTTGTTTTTGTTTTATAGTTAGAGTATGGTTTACCATCTTTGCTTCAAAGATATCATCTAAGTCATTTGTTGAGTCATTGTCATTATTGTCATCAAGATTTGCATTTATTTTATAGACGATTGAGTTAGCTGTACCATCATCAAGCGTTGTGTCTTTGTCTATCGTTATAGCTCTTTTTGCTACGATATCTCCTTGATTGTTGTAAACTAATACATTAAAATTTCCTTCTTTTATATCATTTATTTCTGGAAGTTTTGTATCCTCTTGGATTTGATATGTATCACTTTGAATTTTTGTTTGTGAGCTTGAAGCATACATAGAGTTTACTTTTTGGATAAATCCTTTTGAAAAAGAATCAAGATCATCTATATAGCTTTGAATTTTTGAATTTGATGGTTTACCATTTGCATCTATACCATCTCCTCTTAACTTTACAATAGCTCCTAGTTTCCCTTTGAAAATCTTACTTGTAAAATCAACTTTTGTTCCATTATGACTTATATATGAAGCAGTGTTGAACTTATGGTTTACATCTATAGTTATAGGGTGATATGTTACACCGTCAACTATGTTAAAACCATTTATGTTTATATTGTAGTTATTTCCCATATCAGTTCTTGAAGTTTTTTGTTTGTCATGATTCATATTACCTTTAAAAACGGAGATATTAAGGAGTTTGTTCATCTTTAATTCTAACTGATCTCTTTGATCTCTTAAATCATTTGCATTTCCTTGTGCGACATTTTCTATCTTATTTATTTTTTTGTTAACTTCAGTAATTTGTTTTGCTAAGTCATTTACTTGCTCTATGCCATCTTTAAATTCATTATTTAGCCTGTTTTGTAAGTTTTCTAGTTTTTGACTTGTATCTTTGATATGTGATGTTAGTTTTTTTGTGTTATTTACTAAAACTACTTTTATTGCATCATTATCTGGGTCACGGCTAAGGTCACTCCATGAAGCGAAAAAGTCTTGTAAATCTTTTGCTATACCATTATCTTCAAGGTCGGGAAAATAATCACTTACTTCTTTTAGTGTTTGATGAGTATAACTTGAAAATTCTAGGTTTGTTTCACTGTTTTTTGCCCTTGTATATAGGTACTCATCATGAACTCTTTTTATGTTTAGTATTTTACTTCCAGCACCGACACTACCTGGGATTTTATCATCTAAAGGGTGTTTTACTACTTGATTTGCTCTTTGTTTTGAGTAGCCTGGAGTGTTTATGTTTGCTATATTGTTACTGGTAACATTTATAGAACTTTGTGATGAGCTAAGTCCACTATAGCCGATATTTAGAGTATCAAAAACACCCATGTCATGCACTCACTTTTAGGATATTTGCTGGAGTTGCATTTGTTACTTTGTAACCTTCTCTGTTTAATGCAAACATTTCATCAAAGAGTGAAGTATAAAATTCATTTAATTTTATAATAAATTTTGCATAGATTTTATTTTTTTCTTTTAAGATTTTAAGATTTTCTTTTAACTCTTCTAAAAGTTCTTTGTCTTTAGTTGAAAGTGAAGATGCTAAATCAGGAAGCTTTGTTAACTCATCATTTAGTAAAGATTTATTTGTCTCAAAAGATATAGTTAAGTGGTTTTTTTCATCCACTCTATTAGAAATATTATCATGATTTGCTTGTTTTGCATCTTCTATATCTTTGTTTGTTATTTCTATAAGTTTTGTTATATCTTTTATTGCATTTTGTAAATAAGTTTTAATCATAAATCTTCCTTAAATCTTTCTTTTATATATAAGTATATCGACTAATAAAGCCCAAATTTTAGGCTTTTTCTTGTTCTTTTAAAAAGTTAAATAATAACTGTGAAAATCCGAAACCACCACTTAGTGCTTTACTCATAGTATCGTTATACATAGAGTTATAAATCTTATCTCCAGCATCTTTTCCAAAGATAGAGTTCTCTTTTTTTAGTGATATATCTAAAACTTTTTTTACTAAAAAACTCTCAAAAGCATCTGTTGACTTTTTTAATCTTTTGTCATCAGTTTTATCGACTTTGAAATCTTTTTTTAGTGAGTTTATAGCTAAAGAGTTATCTATCTTCATGTTATATAACCTTTAGTTCAGCAGTAATTCCACCAGCTCTTTTTATAGTTTGGATTATCTCTATTATATCTGATGGATTTGCACCTATTTTATGTAGAATTTTTGCTATATTGGCAACTGTTATAGAGTTTGATTTTATTTTTATAGTATTTGAATCAAAGTCAACCATTGCATTTTTCCCTATGTATTTTTTACTTTTTGTTTCTTTTGGAAAAGATGAAGTTGGTTCTATTTTTAGAGTTAAGTCTTTGTGTGTTATCACAACTGGTAATATTTTTACATCAACTCCTGCTACGATAGTTCCAGTTCTTTCATCTATCACAACTCTGTTTGTTTGGTTATAGTTTATGTTTGTGTCATTTACTTTTGCTAAAAACTCTACCATACTTTGGTTGTTTGGTCGTCTAAGCTCTATAGTTCTTGGATCAATCGCTACTGCAACTCTTCTCCCAAAAGTTCTATTTAGAGCTTTTTGAATCTTTACAACTGTATCAAAGTTTGATTCTTTTAAAGATAGTTTTATAGTTTGTTTGTGATAAAGATCATATGCTACTTCTCTTTCAACCAAAGCTCCACTATATATCTTTGCAACAGAAGATTTTCTAGTGTTTCTTTTGTCTGGAGAGTAACCTGTGTTTATCTCACCTTGTGCTAGTGCATAAATCTCTCCATCTACTGCTTTTAGGGGAGTTAGTAAAAGTGTACCACCGACTATAGATTTTGCATCTCCGATAGATGAAACCTCTATATTTAGTTTATCTCCATGTCTTGAAAAAGGAGGAAGAGTTGCTGTTACTACAACTGCAGCTACATTTTTTGATTTTATTTTGTTTGAATCAACTTTTACATTTACACTTTTTAACATGCTAGAGATTGCTTGACGAGTAAACTCTGAACTTGAACTATCACCTGTTCCGTTAAGTCCCACAACAAGCCCATATCCTACAAGTTGGTTATCTCTAACTCCTTCAACATTTGCTAAGTCTTTTATCGTTGTTGCATTTAATGCAAATGTTAGTGTTAAAAGTAATAAAAATATCTTCATAAAACTTCCTTTTTTATGTATTATAAATTTAACAGCAAGATTTGTTCCATTATTTATCTGTTATTATAAAATGTTATACTTCTAACTAAAGGAAAGAAATGGAAATAATCAAAGAACTTATAACTAACTTTTTTGTTTTAGTAAATTTCTACTCCTATAACAGGAGTTGATTCGGTATTAGCTACTTATGGTTTTTTTGGATTATTTTTTACTTTTTATAGAGTTGTAACTTCAATTGTGATGGCAATAATTACTGGGATTTTACAAAATATTTTTGATGCAAAAGAGGAAGTGCTAAAAGCAAAATTTATAAAATCTACTGGATTTTCAATGGTAAAGCCTATGATTAAAAAAGAGAATAGTTGTAATGTTGGAAGTTGTTGTGATAGTAAAAAATATAGTTTCTATAGCTACGATGTTGGTTTTGATGGGGTATTATTATATTAAAAAGAAGTAAGATAGTCTTAAAAGGCTATCTTACTTTAGGGATTAATATCTACTATTAAACTCTCTTCTTGGTCTTTCTTCTCTTGGTTTTGCTTCGTTAATTCTTAGCTCTCTACCATCAACCTCTTTACCATTTAACTCTTCTATAGCTTTGTTTGCTTCACTATCATTGTTCATAGTAACAAAACCAAAACCTTTAGCTCTTCCAGTTTCTCTGTCAGTTATAATTTTAACTCTCTCAACATCTCCATACTCTGAAAATAAACTTGTTAAACCTTCTTCTGTTGTCCCGTAAGACATATTACCTACATATATTTGCATGTATCTTCTACCTTTTTGAAAAATTGTACTTTAAAGTAATTTAAAATACTTGAATTCACATTCTACACAAAGTTTTATTAAAGTTTGTTATAATTTCTCATATTTTTAACAAAAGGTGTAAAATGGGTAGAGCATTTGAATATCGAAGAGCTTCAAAAGAGAAGAGATGGGATAAAATGTCAAAAGTTTTTCCAAAGTTAGCTAAAGCTATAACAATGGCAGCAAAAGAGGGTGGAACAGATCCTGATATGAATGCAAAGCTTAGAGCTACAATAGCAACAGCAAAAGCACAAAATCTTCCTAAAGACAATATTGAAGCCGCCATAAAAAGAGCAAATGGTAAAGATGGAATAGATATCAAAGAGATAAGATATGATGGAAAAGCTCCTCATGGTGCTCTTATCATAGTAGAGTGTGCAACTGATAATAGTACTCGGACAGTGGCAAATGTTAAGTTTATATTTAACAAAAATGGAGGAGAAGTTTTAACTACTGGTTCACTTGATTTTATGTTTACTAGAAAGAGTGTTATAGAGTTTAACAAAAGTGATGTTTTAGATGTAGAAGAGTTAGAGCTTGCTTTGATAGATGCTGGACTTGATGAGCTAGATATAGAGGGAAATCATGTCATAGTTTATGGGGATTTTGAGAGTTTTGGAACTTTAAATAAAGCTTTAGAAGACATGGGAATAGAGATAGAAAAATCATCTTTAAAATATATACCAAATGTTCCGACAGAGTTTAGCGATGAGCAGTTAGAAGATATAGAAAAGCTAATAGATAAATTAGAAGATGACGATGATGTGCAAAATGTCTATACTAATATAGATTAATAGTGAACAACTAATAGTGAATAGTGGTATAAAGTGAAATATTCTTACTATTCACTTACTTAACTTCTTTTACATCCATGATAACTGTGGTTAGTCCTAAAAGTTTCCATCCTTGAAAACCATCTCTATACCACACTATTTTATCTGCAGGATAACCATTTTTAAGAAGACCTTTTATGAGTCTTGATGATTGATCATCCCAAAGTCCATTACAAAAAACTATCAACTCTTTTACATTTGAGAAGTCAAGTCCAGAATTAGTTTTTTTAGCTCCTAATAGTTCTAAAATACTTTCAACTGTTGCTTTGTCTGACTCAGTTACCAAGTTATAAGGTATATTTATGGCAGAGGGAATAGTTTCTACATTGTACCAACTAGGAAGTCTAGCATCTACAATAAGTCCTTTTCCTTTGTTTACATAGTTTTTTATGTAATTCACAAGTTCAACTTCAGCGATTGTTTTAACTCCATCTGCAACTTTCATAGGATGAACACAAAATGGAGGACAAGCTCTCGAAGTTTTTGTATAGTCATCACTTAAAACATGATATGGGTCTTGAATCCTTTTAATATCCACAGTTTGTCCCAAATGTTTTACAGGTATTTGTGATATTTGTTTAGTAATTTTAACTTTTAGATCTTGAGAAAATAGTGATATAACTAAAAAAGATAGAATTATAATAACTTTCATAAATCGCTCCACTTAATAATATATTATGAGAATTATAACACTTTTAAAGTCTTAAGTCTATCATCCACCACCTACAAACCGTAAAAATTCTACTGTTTGTCTATTTTGTAACACTTTTTCATTCCAATTTTCTTTTTTTACTACTTGCATATCAACTGCTACTGCCATAGTTTTCTCTCTAATACCAAGCTCATCTAAGAGTTCACCCACTTTTATGTTTTCTTTTACCTCTTTATTTTCACCATTTACTATAAGTTTCATGATTTATCCTTTCTAAATATAACACACTTAAATCTCTCTCCCATAAAAGTAGGGTTTAGTAAAGTTTTTGCTCTGTTTAATTCTGCTTCATATGTGTTTTGGTCACTATTTTTTGCTAAAAGCTCTAAAAGTTCACTTATCCCAAACTCTACTAAAGCAACAAGTTGAGTTTGAAAGCTATGTTTTTTAGCTCCACTTTTTTCAAACTCTCCTATGAGGTATGAAAAGTTTACATCATAGGTTATATCGCTTTTTTTAAAAAGAGACTCTAAACTTACATCTTTTGGTTTTTCCTCTTCCTCTTTTACAAAATCGGTCAGTGCAAAAAATGGATAAGTGTTATGTTTGTGATAGACTCTTAGAGAAAAATCTCGCCTTTGAGTTATCTCTCCATAATCAAATGTTACAAATTCATATCTTTTAAAAGCATTTGCCATCTTTTTTGCAAACCCATAGTAGCCAAGTCCTAGCTCTCCTCTAGTTATATCATACTCATGACATAGTTTTTTTATATCATCACTTATATCATGAAAGTAAGGAGTTTGTTCATCCATATATAGCATCTTGTTATCTTTTATCACTTCGCAAGGGAAGGCATCAAAGATTTCATTTGCTACAACAAAGGCTTCATCTATATTTACTTCATCCAAGTCTTTATAGTGTGTTAATTTTACTTCATCTCCAAAACACTCTTTGAAGTAGGAGAGTTGTTTTTTTGCATTTTCAATCTGTGGTTCTATGATAGCAAATGAGAGAGTTTTTAAAAGTTTAGGTCTTAAAGTATAGATAAACTGTACTATATCAGCTAACATATATCCCTTGTGAGCTCCTATCTCTACAATAGTTGTTTTTTTACTAAGATAGCCCTCATCAAAAACTTTGATAAATCTGTTTGCTATACTCCCACCAAAAAACATAGAGGAGCTTACAGAAGTATAAAAATCACCACCTTTTCCTATCTCTATAAAGTTTGTGTAGTAGCCATCTTTACCATAGAGCCACTCATTCATGTACTTGCTAAATCTCATGCATCTCCATCTTTTCAAAAAGTTTTAGTAAATTTATCTTTATATCATACTGTGTCAAAGTTAAATCATAAAGAAGTGATTTTTTACTGTTTTTAAGAGTTTGCAAATCATCTTTTGTTTTATCTCCAGCAAGAACTGCATTTTTTGTAGTTTTTATTAGTGAATTGTAAAGCTTTATGTTTTGCCTTATGATTTTGAGCTTGTTTTTTAGATTTTGCTCTTTTGCTAGGATGGTTTGATACTCACTTTTTATATCTTTTTGTTTTTGTTTTAGAGATAGTTTTTCTTTTAAAACTTCAAGTTTTTTTATCTCCATATCTCGACTTTCATTTAGAGAAAATGGTATGGATATAGCAACTCCGTAGTTTTTATACTCACTATTTTGCCAAGGTGAGTTAGCTACTTTTGTTTTGATATAGTTGTAGTCTGCTATCAAAGAGATAGTTGGAAGAAAGTTTGAAATAGTCATGTTTTTTAGTTCTTTAGTTTGCATAAGATTTTGAGTCTGTTTTTTTAGTTCTAAGTTGTGATTTATAAACTCTTTTTTTGTAACAAGAGTTAGTATTGGTAGTTTCAAGGATTTGTATGAGTAGTTAGAAATGTTTTTAAAACTATTTTTTAACTCATCGTGTTTTGTCATAAAATCATTTAAAGTTAGTAGAAGATTGTTTTTTTTAAGAAGGGCTTGATTTAAAAAGCTTATATCATCATCTCCACTTAAAAATCTATCTTTTTTCCTTTTTATATCTAAAGTAGTATTTTTGATGTTTAGTTTAGTTTGTTTTATCTGAATGTCGAGTTTTTTTAGATTTAGAGTTAACTCATAGAGTCTTCTTATGAGTGAATTTTGTTGCAGAGATGTTGCTAAAGTTTTAAACTTTGCATTTGCATTTGCATACTTTATAGCAAAGTAGATACCTCCACTTTTGAAAATAGGTTGATTTAGTGAAACTTTGAAGTATCTAGTTTTTTTCCAAGATGAAAGTTGGTTGTTTTTTGTATATGAGTAAGAAGCAACTATAGGTTCTATCCAATTTAATTTTAAGTTTTTGGATGAGAGTGTGTTTATCTCTTTTTGGATATTTAACTCTCCTTGATTCTCTTTGTTTAAGTAATCAAATCCTGAGCCAAAGAGAGTTGACAGGCTAAGAGATAGTATTAAAAGCTTTTTCAACTCTTTTAAATCCTTCATCTATTTCCTCTTTTGTGATAGTTAGAGGTGGCAAAAATCTTAAAGTGTTTCTTCCAGCTTTTAAAACTAAAACTCTTTGTTTAAAACACTCATTTATAAGTTTTGTTAGAGTATCACTGTCTTTTATCCTAAGTCCTTTCATGAGTCCTAAGCCAACCTCTTTTTCTACGAAATCATATTTTACAAAAGTTGATAGTTTTTGGTTAAAGTACTTAGTTGTTGATTTTATATCCTCATTTTCTAAGATATTTAAAACTTCCAGTGAAGCTCTTGTTACAAGATAGTTTCCACCAAATGTACTTCCATGATCACCAGTTTTTAATACATCTTTTTTAGTGCTTATTACTGCTCCTATTGGCACTCCACCACCAAGTCCTTTAGCAAGAGTTACAATATCAGGTTTTATATCGTAAAGGTTTGAAGCTAGAAATTTCCCTGTTCTGTACACTCCAGTTTGGACTTCATCTACTATAAGAAGTATATTTTTTCGTCCAAGAAGTTTTGCTAACTCTTGTACCTTTTTTTTCTCAAGAGGTTCTACTCCTCCCTCTCCTTGAACTAATTCTATCATGACAGCTACTGTATGGTCATCTATTAGAGATTCAATCTGTTCTATATCATTAGCATAGACAAATCCATCTGGAAATGGACCAAAATAGTTGTGCATAGACTCTTGTCCTGTGGCTTTTAGAGTTGAAATAGTTCGTCCATGAAAAGAGTGTTTTAGAGTGATGATTTTGTATCTTTTTATCTCTCCATCTACTTCTCCATATTTTCTAGCTATCTTTAAAGCTCCTTCATTTGCTTCAGCTCCACTATTTGCGAAAAACAGACCTGCATCCAATCCACTAAGTTCTACTATTTTTTTTGCTAACAAGGCTTGAGGTTCTATCAAGTATAGATTTGAGATATGGAGTATGTTTTTTGCTTGTTCACAAATAGCATCAGCCACTTGTTTGTTCCCATGACCTACACTAACTACACCAATCCCTGAAGTAAAGTCTATATAGTCTTGGTTGTGCTTGTCAAAAAGGGTAGCATTTTTTCCACTTTTAAAGTTTGTATAGTTTCTTGCATAAGTGTTTAGTACATATTTTTTGTCTATAGTTTTTAAGTCCATTTTTTTCCTTAAGCGATTTGTTGTATATTACATTATATATATTTGACCTTTAGAAAATAGAGGTTTTGAGATTTGGTAAAGGTAAAAGTTTATGAAACTAAGGTTTAAGCGAAATTGTGATGATGAGTCTATGTTATTAGAGTTGGAAAATAATGGAATAGTTATAGAACTCAATGCAGAAGATTTAAATCATTTTATACAAAATAGAGAGATTAATGATTTGATTTTTACAAATGACATGTCAAAAGAAGAAAAGATAAATATCAAACTTATGCTGGACAATGTGATAAGTGAGATCTTAAAAGATAGTTAGGTAATGTACACAAAAAAACAGATAGAAAAGTATGAAAGAACAAAATATACTAGAGAGTTAGAGAGATTTTTAAATCGTATAGTTAAATATGTATCCACTAAGGAGTTTAGTGAGGATGAGTTTAGTGAGTATGTTGATGAGATATTTAAGCCTTTTGAAGAGATAAAAAAGGTTATGTTAAATAGTAAGTATTTTAAAGAGTTGGAAAAGTTTGTAGAGTTTGGGGCAAATCTTCCATATCAAGAACTTAGTACTAATGAGATACAAAAAGTTGTACAATACAAAGCTAACCAACTTCAAAAAGTAAAAAGAGTAAAAAACTTTAATAAATCAAAACATAAAGGTAAATATCATGAATGAGAGCATAAAAGTAGGGGAGTATAACACTCTTTTGATAGATAGAGATAGCTCTCATGGATATTTTCTTGTAAGTGGTGATGAAAGTGATGTTTTACTTCCTTCTGCTTATGTAAAAGATGAGATGATGATAGGAGATGAAGTAAAAGTCTTTGTATATCGAGATAGTGAAGATAGACTTATCGCTACAACCCAGACTCCTAAACTTTGTGTTGGGGAATTTGCTTTTTTAGAGGTGGTTGATGAGAGTGATTTTGGGGTATTTGTTGATATTGGGCTTTTAAAGCATGTTTTAGTTCCTAAAAAGATGCAAAAAGGAAACTTAAAAGTAGGAAAGAGTTATCTTCTTGGTATGAGTTTAGATATGGATAGTGATAGGTTAGTGTGTGATATGAGGATACATAGGTATCTGGATAAAGACTCTAGTCATGCAAAGCATTTAAAGCAAGTGGATTTGTTAGTAATAGCCAAAACTCCTTTAGGTTACAAAGTTATAGCTAACAATTCTTTTGAAGGACTTGTTTACGAAAATGAGATTTTTTCTCCTTTGAAAGTAGGAGATAAGTTAAAAGGATATGTTAAAAAAGTTAGAGAGGATGGAAAACTTGATATATCTATAAATCCTATGGGGAAAAATAAATCAGATATTAATTCTCAAAAAGTAGTGGAAGTTTTAAAAGAAAATAATGGATTTTTGTTAGTAAACTATAAATCTGATGCTGATATAATAAAGAAGCATTTTGGTATGAGTAAAAAGGCTTTAAAAGCTAGTCTTACCAAGCTTTTAAACACAAACCAAATAGAACTAAAAGATGAAGGAGTTAGTTTAAAATGAATAAAGTTATATATATAATAGTTGCAGTTTTAGTAGGAGTAGTTGGTTATCAAGCAGTACAGATGCAGGAGCTTAAAAAAGAGCTTATAAAAAAACAAAAAGAACCTGAAGTTCTTATACATATAGATAAAGTGCAAAGAACTAAACAGAGTTTACAAACTGATAAAAATAGCTCTTTAGATAGAGTTTTAAAAAGTGATTTTCAAAAGATTTTCAAAGATGTGTTTGGAAACAAAGAGGTAAAAGATGGGATTAATCAAAGTGTAACTGAGTTCAAGAAAGGGTTAAATCAAGCTATAATACAACTTCAAAAGCAAGTAAATAGTATGGATAAAGATAGTGGAAATATCTTTAATGATTTGATAAAAAATCTAGGAGCTGGGCAGTTTAAAACTTTTGTGGACAAAGGAAAGATTTATAGCTATGTTATAGATGTTGATGGTGAGCATTCAAAGGTAAATATAGATGCAAAAAATGGGTTTCTTTATGTAGATATAAGTTCAAAAGATGAAAAGAAAACTAAAAATAGTGTTGTAAAAGAACAAAGCAAAAAAAGTATAGTTTTGCAGTTACCTAAAGATGGAGAGATTGAAAAGATTAGAAGCGAGTATAAAGATAAAAAACTATATATCACTATACCAAAGATAAAATCATGATAGAGGTCAAAAGTTTAGATGAGGTAAAACGGCTTATAGATAGTGAGCTTGGGGTACTTCTTTACTTTTCAACTCCTACTTGCAATGTATGCCATGCACTAAAACCAAAAATAATAGAGGAGTTTGATAAAAACTTTCCTTTGATAAAAAAGGTTTTTGTAGATAGTAGTGAGCTTCCTGAGATAGGGGTAAATTATAATGTTTTTTCTGTTCCTACAATGCTACTTTTTTTAGATAAAAAGGAGTTTGTAAGAGAGGGAAGAAATGTGAGTGTTCCAGTTTTTGTGGATAAGGTAAAAAGAGTATATTCCATCATGATGGGGTGATTTCATATATATACTCTTTTTGATTTTTCTTTTGAGTTATCTCTTTAATAGTTAGATTTTTAAAGTTTATCTCCTTAAACTCATCTTCATCTTGTGGTTTGTGGTATGCTAACTCTCTTAGTATTAATCCTCGATAAGCTTTTGCCCAGTGGCTGACTACTTTGCCATTTTTTAGAAACTTGCAGGTTATATACTCTTTTTTGATAGTGTAAAATTTTTCATAATGCTTTGCTCTAAGATCCATAATAAACTCATCTTCTAAAAATTTATCTAGTTCATCTGAAAAATTTTGTTTATAAAACTTTGAGATATCAAAATCTCCAATCTTTGAACCTTGAGATAATCTATAATAAGGAATTTTATCTTTTGCTAAGAGGAGTCCAAATAGATTTGAAAATATTATTAGATTGTTATCTATAAATTCTTGGGCTTTTGGATGGAGTGTATTATATGATAGATAATCATAAGCAACTCCATCATATTTTTGTATTGCTTTAAGAGTTTTCTCTTTAAATATATCTATATTTTTGTTATATATTATCTCTTCCTCTTTTTTTAGTCCAAAAAGTTTACTAAGTTCTTTTGTAGTTGAATTATTTAAATAGTTTTGATATAGATTTAAAACTTCGTTTCGTGAGTTTTTTGTAAATGTAAGTGAATCTTTATCAAAAATTTCATTTCCACCTTTTATTTTTCCTTCACTTGGTGCAAAAAGTATTTTCATGGTATGCCTTTATATAGGGATTTTGAGAGTATATCAAAAAAAAGTGAAAATTTTTTATAAAAAAAGGGTGATTTTACTTGACAAATAGAAAAAAATTGTATATAATCACGGCTCATTTATCGGGTAACCGATGAAAGTGCTGATGTAGCTCAGTTGGTAGAGCACCTGATTTGTAATCAGGCGGTCGGTGGTTCAAGTCCTCTCATCAGCTCCATTTTTTTAAATTACAGTGTTTGACCAGAAATGACTGGTGGAATAATTGGTGAGATACTCAAGTGGCCAACGAGGGCAGACTGTAAATCTGCTGGTTTTTACCTTCGAAGGTTCGAATCCTTCTCTCACCACCACTAAATATGCGGGAATAGCTCAGTTGGCTAGAGCGTCAGCCTTCCAAGCTGAGGGTCGCGAGTTCGAGTCTCGTTTCCCGCTCCATTTAAACTGGGAGCTGTTTGATTTCTACGGTTTTATTGTTGTAGTATCATTCTGCTTTTTTTAGTTTAAATCATAAATTTTAGTAATTGTAATAGGGTTAGTTTAGAGTTATTGGCATCAAGGGGAACCTTTTTGCTCATATGGCTCAGAGGTAGAGCACTTCCTTGGTAAGGAAGAGGTCGAGGGTTCAAGTCCCTCTATGAGCTCCAGTAAAAGTTTTGGCCAAAACTTTTAACAAACAAGTTAAAAACAAATTTTAAATCGGAGGATACAATGGCAAAAGAAAAGTTCGAAAGAAGTAAGCCACACGTAAATATAGGAACTATCGGTCACGTTGATCATGGTAAAACAACTCTTACAGCAGCAATATCTGCAGTTCTAGCAACTAAAGGTCTTTGTGAGCTTAAAGATTATGATGGTATTGATAATGCACCTGAAGAGAGAGAAAGAGGTATTACTATCGCTACTTCTCACATCGAGTATGAGACAGAGAATAGACACTATGCTCATGTTGATTGTCCAGGGCATGCTGATTATGTTAAAAACATGATTACTGGTGCTGCTCAAATGGATGGTGCGATTCTTGTTGTAAGTGCAGCTGATGGACCTATGCCACAAACTAGAGAGCATATCTTGCTTTCAAGACAAGTTGGTGTACCTTATATAGTAGTTTTCATGAACAAAGAAGATATGGTTGATGATGAAGAGTTACTAGAGTTAGTTGAAATGGAGATTAGAGAGCTACTTTCTGAGTATGACTTTCCAGGTGATGATACTCCTATCGTAGCTGGTTCTGCTCTTAAAGCTTTGGAAGAAGCTAAAGAGGGTAAAGTTGATGCATGGGGAGAGAAAATTCTTAAGCTAATGGATGAAGTTGATGCTTATATACCAACTCCAGAAAGAGAGACTGATAAAGACTTCTTGATGCCAGTAGAGGATGTTTTCTCAATATCTGGAAGAGGAACTGTTGCAACAGGTAGAATCGAAAGAGGTATAGTAAAAATTGGTGAAGAGATTGAAATCGTTGGTATAAAAGACACTCAAAAAACAACTGTAACTGGTGTTGAAATGTTTAGAAAAGAGATGGAGCAAGGTGAAGCTGGTGATAATGTTGGTATTTTGCTTAGAGGAACTAAAAAAGAAGATATCGAAAGAGGTATGGTTCTTTGTAAACCAGGTTCAATAACTCCACATACTAAGTTTGAAGCTGAGATTTATGTTCTTAGCAAAGATGAAGGTGGAAGACATACACCATTCTTTAACAATTATAGACCACAATTTTATGTAAGAACTACAGATGTTACTGGTTCAATCACACTTCCTGAAGGAACTGAGATGGTTATGCCAGGTGATAATGTTAAAATCAATGTTGAACTAATCGCACCTATCGCTATGGAAGAAGGTACTAGATTTGCAATCCGTGAGGGTGGTAGAACTGTTGGTGCTGGTGTTGTTTCTAATATAATAGCATAAGTTTTAAGAGTTAGGGTTTCCTAACTCTTTATTTAGAGGAAAAAAAATGACAGTTAAAATAGGTTTAAAATGTGAAGAGTGTGGTGATATAAACTACTCTACTACAAAAAACAATAAAACTCATACTGAAAAAATGAGTATAAAAAAGTTTTGTAGAAGAGACAAAAAACACACTGTTCACAAAGAAACAAAATTGAAAAGTTAAAATAGCTTTTTTAGACAGCTTGGAAGCAAAGATCATAAGATTTTACTTCAAGCTGTTTTTCACAGGGCAATAGCTCCAATTGGTAGAGCGCCGGATTCCAAATCCGATTGTTGTGGGTTCGAATCCCTCTTGCCCTGCCACTATATAGGAAGAAACATGAGTAAGTTACTTGAGAGTATAAAAGATGCTAAGATAGAGATAAAAAAAGTTATATTTCCAACAAAAGATCAAGTTAGAAATGCTTTTATATCTGTGATGATAGTTGTAACTGTTGTATCACTATTTTTAGCTTTAATAGATGGGATAATGTCTTTTTCATTATCTAATATTTTATAGATAAGGTTGAATAATGTCTGATTTTAAATGGTATGCAATTCAAACTTATGCTGGAAGTGAACTAAGTGTAAAAAATGCTATTGAAAACATTTTTGCACAACTTGGAGAAGAAGATAAACTTCAAGAAATAATAGTTCCAACAGAGGATGTTATTGAAGTTAAAAATGGTGAAAAGAAGATAACCCAAAGATGTTTATATTCTGGGTATGTATTTGCAAACCTAGTACTAGACATGAATGTTTGGCATAAGATTCAATCTCTTCCAAAAGTAAGCAGATTTATTGGAGAGAGTAAAAAACCAACACCACTTTCAGATAAAGATATCACATTGATTTTGGAAAAAGCTAAAAACAAAGCTGCTCCAAAGCCAAAAATATCTTTTGATGTTGGTGAGAGTGTTAGGATAACTGATGGTCCATTTTCAAACTTTACAGGTCTTGTAGAGGAGTATGATATGGTTCACGGTACTTTAAAACTAAATGTCTCTATTTTTGGAAGAAGTACACCAGTTGAGATTACATATTCTCAAGTAGAAAAAATAATATAAATTAAAGAGGAAAAGATATGGCGAAAAAAGTAACAGGTCAAATAAAACTGCAAATTCCTGCAGGAGCCGCAAATCCATCACCTCCAGTTGGTCCAGCACTTGGTCAACAAGGTGTAAATATCATGGAGTTTTGTAAAGCATTTAACGAAAAAACAAAAGCAATGGCTGGATTTAATATCCCAGTTATCATAACTGTTTATGCAGATAGAAGTTTTACATTTATCACTAAACAACCTCCAGCT
This sequence comes from Campylobacterales bacterium, assembly GCA_027023305.1. Classification (GTDB taxonomy): domain Bacteria; phylum Campylobacterota; class Campylobacteria; order Campylobacterales; family QNZT01; genus SZUA-1377. The sequence goes on from JALVVR010000034.1 coordinate 83,128, forward strand.
AGTGATTTGATAAAAAAAGCAGCAGGGATTAAGAAAGGTAGTGATAATCCACTAAAAAATAAAGTTGCTAAACTAACAAAAGAACAAGTTTTGGAAATAGTTGAGAAAAAGATAGAAGATTTAAACACAAATGACAGAGAGCAAGCAGCGAGAATTATAGCTGGTAGTGCAAGAAGTATGGGTGTAGAAGTAGAAGGTTAATTCTTTTACTTTAGGTTTAAGAACATAACCATAACCACAGGTTTAAAAAGTGGTAGCAAAAAAAAGCGGAGAAATTTTATGGCAAAGAAATTATCAAAAAGATATAGTGCATTAGTTGAAAAAGTAGATGCAACAAAAGAATATAGTGTAGAAGAAGCACTAAAATTAGTGAAAGATTTAAAATCTGCAAAGTTTGATGAAACTGTTGAAGTTTCTTTAAAGCTAAATGTTGATCCAAGACATGCAGATCAAATGATAAGAGGTTCAGTAGTACTTCCAGCTGGAACTGGTAAGAGTGTAAGAGTTGCAGTTGTAACTAAGGGTGCTAAAGTTGATGAAGCATTAGTAGCTGGTGCTGATATAGCTGGTGGAGCTGAGATTATAGAAGATATCCAAGCTGGTAAGATGGATTTTGATGTACTTATAGCAAGTCCTGATATGATGGGATTAGTTGGTAGAGTAGGTAGAGTACTTGGGCCAAAAGGCTTAATGCCAAACCCAAAAACTGGAACAGTTACTATGGATGTAGCTCAGGCAGTTAAAAACTCAAAAGGTGGACAAGTAAACTTTAGAGTTGATAAACATGGAAATATTCATGCAGGGATTGGAAAAGTTTCATTTAGTGATGAAGATATAAAATCTAACTTTGAAACATTTGTTACTGCTATAAATAAAAACAAACCATCGACTGCTAAGGGTAGATATATACAACATGGTGCTATATCACTTACAATGAGTCCAGGTGTTACTATGGATCCATTAGAATTAATGGATATAAAATAAAAAGACAATTATAGTTTAATCTTGTGCTTAAGACAGTAGGGGCTTAAAGGCTTAAATACCAAAGAAGTATCCTCACTTCTTTTCTCTTTAAGAGTGGTGCCCTACCGATTAAGTCGGAAAGGAGGAATATATGTTAACAAGAGCTAAAAAAGAAAGTATTGTTGCTGAACTTAGTGATGAGTTTAAAGCTTCAGAAGCTATTGTGGTATGTGGATACAAAGGTATCAAATGCCAAGAGTTAGAAGAAGTTAGACAACTAGCACTTGACAATGAAGTAAATGTAAGAGTTATAAAGAATTCATTGGCTAGTTTGGCTATGAAAAATGCTGGTATTGATGATATGGAGCTAGTTGAAACAAACATTTATGTTTGGGGAAAAGACCAAATCAACACTTGTAAAGTTGCTGACAAAGCTTCTGAAAAATTTAAAGAAAAATTTGTTATGAAGTCTGGAGCACTTGAAGGTAAATCAGTTGATCTTGCTACTATCAATGCGATGGCTAAGTTACCAAGTAGAGATGAACTTATCGGTATGCTTCTATCAGTTTGGACTGCACCGGCAAGAAATTTTGTTACTGGTTTAGATAATCTAAGAGAAAAATTAGAGCAAAGTGCTTAATAAAGCAAACAAATAATATATAATAAAAAAGGATATAAAATGGCAATAAGTAAAGAAGATGTTTTAGAATATATCTCAGGTCTTAGTGTTTTAGAGCTTTCAGAGCTTGTAAAAGAATTTGAAGAGAAATTTGGTGTATCAGCACAACCTACAGTTGTAGCAGGTGGTGCAGCAGCAGGTGCTGGGGCAGCAGAAGAGAAAACTGAGTTTGATGTTATCTTAACAGATGCAGGTGCTAAGAAAATCAACGTTATTAAAGCAGTAAGAGCACTTACTGGTTTAGGACTAAAAGAAGCTAAAGCAGCAACTGAAGAGACTCCAAGCACAATCAAAGAGGGTGTAAGTAAAGAGGATGCTGAAGAAGCTAAAAAACAACTAGAAGAAGCTGGTGCTTCTGTAGAAGTTAAGTAATTTTAAGGTGAAGTTTAATCTTCACCTTAAAATATGATTTTTTATGCACTATATTTTATTTTATTAAGATATAATAAAGTATATTGGATAAAAACTCCACTAGGGTATATAAATCCCTATATCCAAAATCTGTGGTCGCTCCACATAAATTTGTAAATTAATTCTTCAGAGGTAGTATATGTTAAACAGTTTAAAGTCCGGAAGTAGACTTAGGGTGGATTTTGCTAAAAATCCAATAAAATTAGGTGTACCTAATCTTTTGCAACTCCAACAAAAAAGTTATGAAGATTTCTTAGATGTTAATAATAAAGAGCATTTAAGTGGTATAGAAAAAGTATTTAACTCTATTTTCCCAATTCATGATGAACAAAATAGAATAACACTTGAGTATTTAGGAAGTGAGATAGGAAAACCAAAATATACTATAAGAGAGTGTTTAGATCGTGGTCTTACATACTCTGTATTTTTAAAGATGAATATCAGACTTACAGTTTGGGATAGACATGAAAAAACTGGTGAAAAACTTGGTGTGAAAGACATGAAAGAGCAACATCTTTATATAAGAGATATACCTCTTATGACTGATAGAACAAGTTTCATCATAAATGGTGTTGAGAGAGTTGTTGTAAATCAACTTCACAGAAGTAGTGGTGTTATTTTTAAAGAGGAAGAGAGTCCAACTGTTTCAAACAAACTTTTATATACTGCACAGATAATACCAGATCGTGGTAGTTGGTTATATTTTGAATATGATGCAAAAGATATACTATATGTAAGAATAAACAAAAGAAGAAAAGTTCCTGTAACTATACTTTTTAGAGCTCTTGGTTACTCGAAGCAAGATATACTGAAACTTTTTTACCCTGTTCAAGAGATAACTATAAAAGACAATAAATTTTTAGTAAAATTTGATAAAGATGAATTTGCTGGTAAACTAAAGTATGACTTAAAAGATAGTGATGGAAATCTTATTTTAGCTAAAGACAAAAGACTTACTAAGAAAAAAGCTTTAAAACTTGAAGAGGAAGGTTTAGAGTATATTGAGTATCCAGTAGAAGTTTTAGTTGATAGATTTTTAACGATTCCTATTATTGATAACGAGAGTGGAGAGGTTGTCTTTGAAACTCTTACTCAACTTAGTAATGATAAGCTGGCTCAACTTGTAGAAGCTGGTGTGGAGAGTATTGAGATAGCAAATGATTTAGCTGACAATGTTGATGAAAGTATTATAAACTCTTTTATGCTAGATCAAGAAAACATGAAGCTTTTAAAACAGACTGAAGAGATTGATGATGAAAATGCATTAGCTTGTATTAGAATCTACAAAGTTATGAGACCTGGAGAGCCTGTTACTAAAGAAGCTGCAGAAGCATTTTTAAAAGATCTGTTTTTTAACCCTGAAAGATATGATCTAACTAAAGTTGGTAGAATGAAAATGAACCATAAGTTAGGTATAAATGTTCCAGATTTTGTTACAGTACTAACTAGTGAAGATTTGATAAATACAGTTCTTTATCTTATAAAAGTTAAAAATGGACAAGGTCATATAGATGATAGAGATCACCTTGGAAATAGAAGAATAAGAGCTATCGGTGAGCTACTTTCTGGTGAGCTTCACTCTGGACTTGTTAAGATGCAAAAAACTATAAGAGATAAGTTTACTACTATAAGTGGAGCTATTGATGAGCTAATGCCTCATGATTTGATAAACTCAAAAATGATTACAAATACAATTTTAGAGTTTTTTACGAGTGGTCAGTTATCACAGTTTATGGATCAAACAAACCCACTAAGTGAAGTTACTCATAAAAGAAGACTTTCTGCTCTAGGTGAGGGTGGTCTTGTTAAAGAGAGAGCTGGATTTGAGGTAAGGGATGTTCACCCTACACACTATGGAAGAATATGTCCAGTTGAAACTCCAGAGGGACAAAATATCGGTCTTATCAACACACTTTCATCTTATGCAAAGGTAAATGACTTAGGATTTATAGAAGCTCCTTATAGAGTTGTAAAAGATGCAAAAGTAACTGATGAGATAGTATATCTAACTGCTACTCAAGAGGAAGGTCAAGTAATGGCTCCAGCTTCTACAAAAGTAGATGAAGATGGAAACATAGTTGAAGATTTGATTGAAATAAGAGTTGATGGAGAGATAAAACTTTTAGAAAAAGAGAAAGTTAATTATATAGATCTTTCATCTGGTATGGTTATGGGTGTTGCTGCAAGTTTGATTCCTTTCTTGGAGCATGATGATGCGAATAGGGCTTTGATGGGTTCAAATATGCAACGACAAGCAGTGCCACTTTTATGGACTGATGCTCCTTATGTTGGAACTGGTATGGAAAAAACAGTTGCAAGAGACTCTTGGGAGTGTGTTAAAGCTAAAAGAGGTGGAGTTGTAGAAAAGGTTGATAGTAAAAATGTTTATATTTTAGGTGAAGATGAAAATGGATCTTTTATAGACCATTATCCATTGCAAAAAAATCTAAGAACAAACCAAAACACATCTTTTAACCAAAGACCTATAGTAAAACAAGGTCAAGTTGTAGAGAACGGTGAAGTTTTAGCAGATGGTCCTAGTATGGATAATGGTGAGCTTGCTATTGGTAAAAATATCATGGTAGCTTTTATGCCTTGGAATGGTTATAACTATGAGGATGCTATCGTTGTAAATGAAAGACTTATAAAAGATGATACTTTTACATCTGTTCATATTTATGAAAAAGAGATGGAAGCAAGAGAGCTTAAAGATGGAACAGAAGAGATAACTAAAGATATACCAAACATAAAAGAGGAAAATCTTTTCCATCTTGATGACAGTGGTATAGTAAAAGTTGGATCATATGTAAAAGGTGGAATGATACTAGTTGGTAAAGTATCTCCAAAAGGTGAGGTTAAACCAACTCCAGAAGAGAGACTTCTTCGTGCTATATTTGGTGAAAAGGCTGGTCATGTTGTAAACTCATCACTTGTTTGTCCAAAATCAATGGAGGGTGTTGTAGTTGATGTTAAAATCTTTACTAAAAAAGGTTATGATAAAGATCCTAGAGCTATAGAAGCTTATGAAAAAGAGAGAGAAGTACTTGATAAAAACCACCTTGACAAGCTTGTCATGATAGATCGTGAAGGACTTTTAAAACTAAACTCACTTTTATCAAACTCGTCCCTTGAAGATTCTTGTGAAATAAATGGTACTATGTATGAAAAGGGTGCGAAAGTTCCTAAAGATGAGTTTGAAAAAGTAAATAGATTTGCACTAAATAAAATCCTGACTCACTACCCAAAAGAGGTACAAGATAAGTACAATGACTTAAAAGCATACTTCCAAGAAGAGAAAAAAAGACTTCGTGAAGAGCATGAAGAAAAACTTTCAATACTTGAAAAAGATGACATACTTCCAAGTGGAGTAACAAAACTTGTAAAAGTATATATCGCTACTAAAAGAAAACTAAAAGTTGGTGATAAAATGGCTGGACGACACGGAAACAAAGGTATCGTTTCAAATATAGTTCCAGAGATTGATATGCCATATTTGGATGGTGGAGAAACAGTTGATATTATATTAAATCCACTAGGAGTTCCATCAAGGATGAATATAGGGCAAATACTTGAAGTTCATTTAGGACTTACTGGTAGAAGACTTGGAGAGCAAATAAGAGATGTTTATGAAGCAAAACAGGGTGAGTGGATAAAAGATCTTAGAGATAAGATGATAGCTATTGCTGATGTTGCAAAATACTCAAATGCAAAAGAGTTTCTAGCAAATCTAAGTGATGAAGAGTTACTTGATTATGCTAGAGATTGGAGTAAGGGTGTAAGATTTGCTACTCCTATATTTGAGGGTGTTAATGAAGGTGAGTTTAAGAAACTATTTGAATTAGCAAAAATTGATAGTGATGGTAAAACAGAACTTTATGATGGAAGAACTGGTGAGAAAATGAAAGAGAGAGTAAATGTTGGAATCATGCATTATCTTAAACTTCACCACTTAGTTGATGAAAAAGTTCATGCTAGAAGTACTGGACCATACTCACTTGTAACTCAACAACCAGTTGGTGGTAAAGCACTATTTGGTGGACAAAGATTTGGAGAGATGGAAGTTTGGGCACTAGAGGCTTATGGAGCTGCTCATACACTAAAAGAGATGTTAACTATAAAATCAGATGATGTTGATGGAAGAGTTGATGCTTACAAAGCTATAACAAAAGGTGAAAATGTACCTAGTAGTGGTATTCCAGAGACATTTTTTGTTTTAACAAATGAGCTTAAAGCTTTAGCACTTGATGTAGATATATTTAAAGAAGGAGAAGAGAGTGAAGAACTTAGTTCCGATAGAGATTAATGAAGAGAATAGACCAAAAGATTTTGAAGCCTTTAGACTAAAGTTAGCTTCTCCTGAAAAAGTACTTTCATGGAGTTATGGTGAGGTTAAAAAACCTGAAACTATAAACTATAGAACACTAAAACCAGAGAGAGATGGACTTTTTTGTGCAAAAATCTTTGGACCAGTTAGAGACTATGAGTGTCTATGTGGTAAATACAAAAAGATGAGATACAAAGGTATCAAATGCGAAAAATGTGGAGTTGAAGTTACTACTAGTAAAGTTAGAAGAAGTAGAATGGGGCATATTGAGCTTGTAACTCCAGTGGCTCATATCTGGTATGTAAACTCTCTTCCTTCAAGAATAGGTACACTTCTTGGAGTAAAAATGAAAGACTTAGAGAGAGTACTTTACTATGAAGCATATATGGTAACTGAAAGTGCAGAGGCTTTCTATGACTATGAAAATACAAAAAAAGTAAACAAGTATGATGTACTAAATGAAGAGCAGTATCACTCACTAAACCAAAGATTTGCAGAGAGTGGTTTCAAAGCTGGAATGGGTGGAGAAACTATCAAAGAGCTTTTAGAAGACTTTGACATGCTTGAGACTTTGATGACTCTTAAAGAAGATATGGAAAACACTAAAAGCGAAGCTAAAAAGAAACAAATCGTTAAAAGATTAAAAATAGTAGAGTCTTTTGTAAACAGTGGAAACAGACCTGAGTGGATGATGATAACAGTTCTTCCCGTTCTTCCACCAGATCTTAGACCTCTAGTAGCACTTGATGGTGGTAAGTTTGCAGTTAGTGATGTAAATGACCTATATAGAAGAGTTATAAACAGAAACTCAAGACTTAAAAGGTTAGTTGATCTTGATGCTCCTGAGATTATTATCAGAAATGAAAAGAGAATGCTTCAAGAAGCAGTTGATGCACTATTTGATAATGGAAGAAGAGCAAATGCCGTTAAAGGTGCAAATAAAAGACCTTTGAAATCTTTAAGTGAGATTATCAAAGGAAAGCAGGGTAGATTTAGACAAAATCTTCTTGGTAAAAGGGTTGACTTTAGTGGAAGAAGTGTTATCGTTGTAGGACCAAATCTTAGAATGGATCAGTGTGGACTTCCTAAAACTATGGCATTAGAGCTTTTTAAACCACATCTTTTTGCAAAGTTAGAAGAGAAGGGTTATACAACTACTATCAAACAAGCAAAAAGAATGATAGAACAAAAAACAAATGAAGTTTGGGAGTGTTTACAAGAGGTTGTTGCTAATTATCCAGTTATGCTCAATCGTGCTCCAACACTACATAAGCTTTCTATTCAAGCTTTTCATCCAGTACTTATAGAGGGTAAAGCTATACAACTTCATCCACTTGTTTGTTCTGCATTTAATGCAGACTTTGATGGTGATCAGATGGCAGTTCATGTACCTTTATCAACTGAAGCGATAACTGAGTGTAAAGTTTTGATGCTTTCATCAAATAATATTTTGCTTCCTGCAAGTGGTAAAGCGATAGCAGTACCATCACAAGATATGGTTTTAGGACTTTACTACCTAAGTAAAGAGAAAGAGGGAGAAAAAGGTGAAAATAAACTTTTTGCTTCTACTGATGAGATCATGATGGCACTTGATCAAGGTATAGTTAATTATCAAACAAGAATTAAAACTTTGATAAACAATAAAGCTATATTTACTACTGCTGGTAGAATGATAGTTAAAGCGATCTTGCCTGATTTTGTTCCTGAAAATTTATGGAATAGAGTTTTAAAGAAAAAAGATATAGGAAATCTAGTTGATTATGTTTATAAGATAGCAGATACTCACGATACAGCAGAAGTGCTTGATAGCCTAAAAGATTTAGGTTATAAATACTCAACAAGTGCAGGTATATCTATATCTATAGATGATATTAATGTTCCTGAGAGTAAAAGTGAGCTTATAGAAGATGCCAAAAATAGAGTTAAAGTTATACAGCAACAAGCTCAAAGTGGTCTTTTGACTGAGCTTGAGAGATACAATAAAATTATTGATATTTGGACGGATACTAACAATAAACTTGCTGGTGAAATGCTTAAACTGATGGAAAATGATAAAGATGGATTTAATTCTATTTATATGATGGCAGATTCAGGGGCTAGGGGTAGTGCAGCTCAGATTAGACAGCTTGCTGGTATGAGGGGACTTATGGCAAAACCAGATGGTAGTATTATTGAGACTCCTATTATCTCAAACTTTAGAGAGGGATTAAATGTACTAGAATACTTTATTTCTACTCACGGGGCTAGAAAAGGTCTTGCCGATACAGCACTAAAAACAGCAAATGCAGGTTATCTAACAAGAAAGCTAGTTGATGTTAGTCAAAATGTAAAAGTAGTTGAGGATGATTGTGGTACTCATGATGGTATTGAAGTTAGTGAGATAAGTATAAATGGTGAGTTAGTTGAAACTATAGAAGATAGGATCTTAGGAAGAGTAATAGCTGAAAATATTATCGATCCTATTACAAATGAAGTTTTATTTGTAGAAGGTACTTTGATAAGTGAAGAGGATGCAAAAGCAGTAGCTGATGCAAATATCAAATCAGTAATCATAAGAACTCCTATAACTTGTAAATCAGACCGTGGAGTTTGTGCTAAATGTTATGGGCTTAATCTAGGAAAAGGTAAGATTGTTAAAAAAGGTGAAGCTGTTGGTGTTGTTTCAGCTCAATCTATTGGTGAGCCTGGTACTCAGTTGACTCTTAGAACTTTCCACATAGGTGGTACGGCTTCTACTGAACAAGCAGATAATCAAATAGTAGCAAACAAAGAAGGTTTTATAAGATTTTATAACTTGAAAACTTATGAAAGTAGTACTGGTGAAAAAATAGTAGCAAATAGAAGAAATGCAGCTGTACTTTTGGTTGAACCAAAGATAAAAGCACCATTTAGTGGAAAGCTTAGTATTGACTCTGCTCATGAAGAAGTTGTTGTAAGTGTTAAGAGTAGTGATGAAGAGGCTAAGTTTGTTCTTAGAAAAAGTGATATCGCTAGACCAAATGAACTTGCTGGAATCAGTGGAAAAGTTGATGGTAAGTTTTATCTTCCACATAGTAGTGTAGAGATTGAAGCTAATGAAAGTATCGTTGAAGTTATCAAAGAAGCTTGGAATGTTCCAAACAGGATACCTTATGGAAGTAAATTTTTCATAGAAGATGGTGAGCCAATAGTTTCAAATATTGCTACTAAAACAGAGGGAACTATCAAGTACTATGAGTTAAAAGGTGATTATTTAGAAAGACATGAAAATCTTAAATCTGATTATGAAGTGGTAGAAAAAGGGCTTTTTGCAATCATAGTTGATGATAGTGATAGAGAGGCTAGAAGATATTATATTCCTAGAGGAAGTATTGTTGCTTTTGATGATAATTCAAAAGTAAAAGCTGGAACTATTATAGCTCATCCAAAAACAAATGAGCAAAAAATGGTAGCTGAGTGGGATCCTTATGCTACTCCTATTATTGCTGAAGAAGCAGGTGTTATTACTTTTGAAGATGTAGAGTCTGGAAGTACTGTGATAGAGCAGGTGGATGAGATGAGTGGTCAAAAGAGACTTATGGTAAACGAGTATATTCCAGCAGGTATGAAACCGGCTATTATCTTAGCTACAAAAGATGGTGAGATAAAAAAATATCCACTTGAGCCAAAAACTTCTATATATGTAGAAAATGGACAAGAGGTAGTAACTGCAGACTTGTTAGCAAAAACTCCAAAAAGTTTTGCAAGAAGTCAGGATATTACTGGTGGGCTTCCTAGAGTTAGTGAACTTTTTGAAGCTCGTCGTCCAAAATCTCCTGCAGTTATTTCTGAGATGGCTGGTGTAGTTAGATTTGGTAAACCTCTAAGAGGAAAAGAGAGAATCGTTATTGAGAGTGAAGGAAGAGAAGCAAAAGAGTATTTGGTAGATAAAAATAGACAAATACTAGTTCATGCTGGTGAGTGGGTACAAGTTGGTGAAAAATTAACTGATGGAGAAACAAGTAGTCATGATATACTTAGAATTCTTGGTGAAAAATCACTTCATTACTATATGGTAAGTGAAATCCAGCAAGTATATAGAAGTCAAGGTGTTGCTATCTCTGATAAGCATATAGAAATAATTATCTCACAAATGTTAAGACAAGTTAAGATTGTTGATAGTGGTGATACTAACTTTATTGCTGGAGATTTGATTTCAAAAATAAGACTAAGAGCTGAAAATGAGAAAATAATTAAAATGGGTGGAGAACCAGCTATCGCTGAGCCTACACTTCTTGGTGTTACAAGAGCTGCTATTAGTGCAGATAGTATTATATCTGCAGCATCATTCCAAGAGACAACAAAAGTTTTAACTGAAGCTTCAATAGCAGCTAAGTTTGATTACTTAGAAAACTTAAAAGAAAATGTTATACTAGGAAGAATGATACCAGTTGGTACTGGGCTTTACAAAGGTCAAAATGTAAAATTTAAATCTGATGAAGTAGTTGATTAAGGATGATATATGAGATGGGAAGATAGAGAAGGTAGTAGTAATATAGATGATAGAAGAGCATCAAGTGGTGTTAAAAAAGTAGGTGGTATAGGAGGAATCCTTATCGCTGCTGTTATCACTTATGTCATGAGTGGTGGAGATATGGGTGCAGTTTTAAACTCTGTACTTTCAAACTCCATGTCATCTACTTCAACTTCCTCTTCTTCGCATGTTAGTCAAAATGAAAAGAGAAACTCAAAGTTTGTATCAGTTGTTTTAAAAGACACAGAAGATGTTTGGTCTGCAGTTCTTCCTAAGTATGGAGTAAGATATAAAAAACCAATCTTGGTTATGTACAGAGGTTCAACTAGAAGTGGATGTGGTGGAGCTAGTAGTGCTATGGGACCTTTTTATTGTCCTGTTGACCAAAAAGTATATCTTGATCTTACTTTTTTTGATGAACTTAGACAAAAATTTCATGCTAGTGGTGATTTTGCAGAAGCTTATGTTATAGCTCATGAAGTAGGTCATCATGTTCAAAATCTTTTGGGAATATTACCAAAAGTTCATCAAAAACAAAGAATGCTTAGTAAAAAAGCTGCAAATGCACTTTCAGTAAAAACAGAACTTCAAGCAGATTGTTTTGCAGGTGTTTGGGCTAAATATGATGAACAGCTTCACCATGTGCTTCAAAAAGGTGATATAGAAGAAGCTCTTAATGCAGCCGAGCAGATAGGTGATGATACTTTACAAAAAAATGCACAAGGATATGCTGTTCCTGATAGCTTTACTCACGGAACAAGTAAACAGAGAATGACTTGGTTTTATAGAGGTTTTAACTCTGGAAATCTAAATTCATGTAATACTTTTAAACTTATTCGCTAAAATTTTCAAAAATAGTTAAATAAATCCCCCCCCTTTGCCGATACTAGTACTAATGATAAATAAGGATAGTACATGAAAGTAAAAATAGTATTAATATCTTTACTTCTTGTCTTTGAAAGTATGTTTGCTTTAACACCAAAGCAGTTAGCTCAAAAACTATCTCTATCTCCAGCTTCAAAAGCTATGAAGCAGTGGGAGAGAGTTTTTAAGTCCGAAAGAAAGATGAAAAGATATAAGATAGATAGTTTAAGTAACAAAGAAAAAAAGATTTTAAAAGAGTATTTGATAAATCATGCAGCTGATTCAGATACACCAGAATTTGCAGGAGATATATAGATGAAAAGATTAAGTATAGTTTTAGCAGTTGGATTGATGAGTGTAACTCTTCAATCATATGATAAAGGATTAGAAAGATATATAAATAAAATAGTAGAAAAAAAGCTAAAAGATTATAAAAGAGTTAAAGAAAAAAACAAAAAGCTAAGAAGTAGAGTAGCTTATCTTGAAAAGCATATGGATAGCTTAGAAGACTCTATAGAGAGTGTTGAAACTAAAACTTTAGTTGATAAGGTTAACTTTGGTGTAGGTTTTGAGAGTGCTGTAAATAGTTATGATAAAAAGTTTGCAGATAATCACAAGAAAAAAAGTAATAATCTCTATACAACAAAGTTATCTCTTAACATGAAAGCAAAAATTGCTAAAAATATGAAATTTACAGGAAGACTTTCTATGTATAAGTATTGGGCTGACAGTACTAAACATATGTATTCAGGATTTGATAATATGCAAGGAAGAGTTCCTAGTGATAGTACTCTTTATGTAGAGAGAGCTTATGTAGATTGGAAGTTTTTAGATGATAAGTCATTTTTACCTACTACTTTAACAATAGGGCGACAACCAAGTAGTGATGGTCCATCATACCAGTTTAGAGAAAATACAACTAGAAAGTCAACTTATTCTGCACTTATATTTGATGGAGCAGGAGATGGTGCTGTTTTTACTACTTCACTTAAAAATGCTACTCCCTTTAAAAATACAAAAGTTAGATTTGCTTATGGTAAAGGTTTTCAAAATGACCAAACAAATCCTAATGTTGCAAATGCCTTTATAGGTGCTGACAATTCTTTGAAAGATACAAATGTATATGGATTTTTTATAGAAGCTCCAATACTAGGTAGGGATGATACACTCTTTCAACTTGATATAACAAAGATGAAAAATGTTATCGGAAATGCTATGGATTCAAACTCATCTAATAATATAAATCTTGGAGATATCACATTTGTGGGAATGCTTTTTGAGGGGACAAATATAAATAATAGTGGATTAGATCTGTTTGCACACTTTGCAATGTCAAAAGCAAATCCTAGTAACAATATTTATAAATATGGAGCAAAAAACTATTCATTACTTGGAGATGGAATAGATTTTTCTAAAAAGAGAGGTAGAGCATTTTGGATAGGTGGTAGATATGCACTAAAAAATAGTTCAAAAATAGGTTTTGAGTATAATCAAGGTAGTAAAAATTGGATAAGTATGACACAAGGTTCAAATGAACTTATAAATAAACTATCAACTAGAGGGAAAGCTTATGAAGCTTACTATATATATCCTATAAATAGATATAGTTTTTTAAGGTTTGGTGGGGTTAGGGTTGATTATGATTATACTCATAGTGGTTTGTACTTGGGTGAGCCTAAAAAGTTTAGTTCTCTTAGTAGTACAGATAAAAAAAGTGCAGTTAAAACCGTAAATAATATTTATTTGAAATTTGGATTACGGTACTAAGAATAAAATATGTTTAAAATGAAATTTGCTTATAAACTTTATATACCGATTGTTATGATATCCGTAATAGTTGGAGTATTTGCTATCAATATAAGAGATATATCATCACTTATCAATAAAGAGATGAAAGTAGCTAGTATAAAAGAGTTAAAACTTGCAAAAGATATAAAATATATAAAAAATACTTTGATAGATATGAAGTCATCTATGGTGCAAAGTATTGTTGATAAAAAGGTAGAAGATAAAAACTTATTTGAGCTAAGAAATAAGTTTTTGAGTGTCAAAAAAGTTTTAAATAAGATAAAAAAGAGTTCATATTTTCAAACAAAAGATAGACAACAAATTTTGAAAAATCTTGAAGCTAGGATAAATGGGCAGTATTCAATCTTAAGAGAAATGCCAGAAGATTTTAGTGAGAGTTTTGAAGATGGTACATATAGTATCATATCTTTATCAGCTATTACTAAAAAGCTAAGTATTGAGTTAGAAAAACTGCAAATGATAAGTAAAAATATCCTTGATAATAGAGTTTATCAAATAGTTAAAAATAAAGTGGAGTTTTATTTACTAGTATTAGGAATAAGTTTATTTTCACTTTTTATATTTACTCATTTTTTAGATAAGCAAATTTTATTATCAATAGAAAAGTTAAAGAGATTAAATCACTCATTACTTCTTTTTGTAAAAAATAAAACTGAAAGGGTTGAGGAAATAGATTTAAATAAAATTTCTAATGATGATGTAGGTAAAGCTATAAAAGATATATCTGATACTGTTAATTATGTAGAGGAAATAATAGCAGAGGATAGAGAGTTAAAACAAGAGATAGAAGATACTCAAAGAGAGATTATTTTTACTATGGGAGCTATCGGAGAGAGTAGGTCAAAAGAGACTGGAGATCATGTAAAGAGGGTTGCTGAGTATAGCTACCTTTTAGCAAAACTTTATGGGCTTAGTGATGAGGAATCAACTTTGATAAAAGAGGCAAGTCCTATGCATGACATAGGAAAAGTGGCGATTCCTGATAGTATTTTGAAAAAACCTGGAAAACTAACTGATGAAGAGTTTAAAATAATGCAAACTCACTCCCAGCTAGGCTATGATATGTTAAAGCATTCAGATAGACCTATCTTAAAAGCAGCTTCAATTATAGCTCATCAGCATCATGAAAAGTACAATGGAAGAGGCTATCCTCAAGGCTTAAAAGGTGATGAAATCCACATCTATGGGGTTATAACAGCAGTTACAGATGTCTTTGATGCTCTTGGAAGTGATAGAGTTTATAAAAAAGCTTGGAGTGATGAGAAAATAATAAATCTTTTTATAGAAGAGACTGGTGAGCATTTTCATCCAGTGTTAGCAAATCTTTTCTTGGCTCATTTTGATGAGTTTGTCAATATAAGAGATAGATATAAAGATGAGTTTGAAAAAGAGGGTGAAAAAGAGAAGGAGCTAGCTTAGCTAACTAACTCTTCACTCTGTATTGTTGAGATTATATCGGTTAGTACTTGTGGTGCTGTTTTTGTTGGGACTTGACAAGTACCTGCATTTTAATCTCCACCACCTTCAAATTCGAGCATTAGTTTACTGATATTAAATAAAGAATTTTTGTTGATAATTGACTTTCCTACTGCATATACAATATTTCTTTTTTGAAATCCCCAGATTTTGTGTATAGATATTTCTGCTTCAGGATAAAGTGCATATATCATAAATCTATTTCCAGGATATATTATTTCTTCATTTGTTAAATCAAGCACTACTATTTCATCATGAAGAGTTGAGCATTTTCTTAGTTGAGTTATGAAGTCATTTTTATAGTGATTATATAAAGTAACTCTTTCTATCACATCAGGTTGTTTCATAATGTCATCTATTTCATGAGCTAGACAGTAGAATCATATCCATCATAAGTTGGTAGTTTGAAACTCTAAAGTTTCTAAATCTCCCAAGTCCAGTTCTTGACTCCATGATAAAGCTTAAAAGTACCCAATCTTTTGGATCTAATATATCATCTATTGTAAAATCAGCAGAGTCCGCTTTGTTTGCTGCATCCATCATAGGACGAGACTTTTTAGGAAATGTATCGTCTCCTCCATAGTATTGATAGATAACTTCAGCAGCTGATGGTGCATCAGGGTCTATGATGTGGTTATCTTTTTTTTTATTTCTTAATGTTTCACTTAGATGGTGAGCAAAAACAATATAAGCTTTTTCATTATATAGTAGATTTGTAACTATATCTTTGTTATTTACTTCTATAATTCCATCTTGCATATCTTTTGGATGAACAAATTTTATATCATCTATCATATCAAGATGTTTTAAGAGCACTGCACAAATCAAACCATCCATATCACTTCTTGTTACTAGTCGGTATTTTTCTATGTTTTCTCCTTTATTTGTATCTGTATATCGACAAAAATTATGATTTATTTATGTTTTATGAAAAAACATATGTTTAAGCAAAACAAAAGCATTTTTTTTATATAATTGCCACCTTAAATGCCTAATTTTGGTGTTTAAATACAAAAAAGAAAGGAAAATACAGTGCCTACTATTAATCAATTGATTAGAAAAGAGAGAAAAAAGGTGATTAAAAAATCAAAATCACCAGCACTAGACAAATGTCCTCAAAAAAGAGGTGTTTGTACAAGAGTTTATACTACAACTCCAAAAAAACCTAACTCAGCTTTAAGAAAAGTTGCAAAAGTTAGACTTACAAGTGGATTTGAAGTTATTAGTTATATCGGTGGTGAGGGACACAACTTGCAAGAACACTCTATCGTTTTAGTTAGAGGGGGAAGGGTAAAAGATTTACCTGGTGTTAAGTACCATATCGTTAGGGGTGCACTAGATACTGCTGGTGTTGCTAACAGAAAAGTTGCTAGAAGTAAATACGGTGCTAAAAGACCTAAATAATTTAGGCTAAAGCTAAAGAAGAAAAAATAAATTATTAATGTTAAAAATTTGGCCAGGCTTTGTCCTTAGGATGTTGACAAAGTTTGAGTAAATTTTACAAAAAAATAAAATTGAAGGAAGAACATGAGAAGAAGAAAAGCTCCCGTTAGAGAGATCCTACCAGATCCAGTATATAATTCAAAATTAGTTTCAAAATTTATCAATAGCATTATGTTAGATGGTAAAAAAAGTACTGCTGCAAAAATATTTTATGATGCAATAGAAATCGTAGATAAAAAAAGCGAAGATGAAAAAGGTATAGATGTATTTTACAAAGCTATAGAAAATATCAAACCAGTAATGGAAGTAAAAAGTAGAAGAATTGGTGGTGCTACTTACCAAGTTCCAGTAGAAGTTAGACCAGTAAGACAACAATCTTTGGCTTTAAGATGGATCATAGGATTTACTAGAAAAAGAAGTGAAAGAACTATGAAAGATAGATTAGCAAATGAGTTAATCGATGCTGCAAACTCAAGAGGTGCTTCATATAAGAAAAAAGAAGATACTTACAAAATGGCAGAGGCTAATAAAGCATTTGCTCATTACAGATGGTAATAGGAATATAAAATGGCAAGATCACATAAATTAGAAGATGTTAGAAATATAGGTATTGCTGCTCATATTGATGCTGGTAAAACAACTACAACTGAGAGAATCCTTTTCTACACAGGTGTTGAGCATAAAATAGGTGAGGTTCATGATGGTGCTGCTACTATGGACTGGATGGAGCAAGAGCAAGAGAGAGGTATTACTATTACTTCTGCTGCAACAACTTGTGAGTGGAGAAAAAAACAGATAAATATCATAGATACTCCGGGCCATGTGGACTTTACTATTGAAGTTGAAAGAAGTATGAGAGTTCTTGATGGTGCTGTTTCAGTTTTCTGTGCTGTTGGTGGAGTTCAACCTCAATCAGAAACAGTTTGGAGACAAAGAAATAGATATGGAGTACCATCACTAGTATTTGTTAACAAGATGGATAGAACTGGTGCTGATTTTTATGAAGTTGAGAGACAAATAAAAGATAGACTAAAAGGAAATCCAGTTCCAATCCAACTACCAATAGGTGCTGAAGAGGACTTTGAAGGTATCGTTGATTTAGTTAAAATGAAAGAAATCGTTTGGGATGCAGATGCTGCTATGGGTAGTGCTTATCACGAGCAAGATATAAGAGCTGATTTAGCTGACAAGGCTGAAGAGTATAGAGAGAAAATGATTGAAGAAATCTCTTCTGTTGATGGTAATGAAGAGCTTATGGAGAAGTTTTTAGAGGGTGAAGAGATAAGTAATGAAGAGATTATAGCTGCTATAAAAAAAGCTACAATTGACATGCATATTGTACCTATGACTTGTGGTACTGCTTTTAAAAACAAAGGTGTTCAAACTTTGCTTGATGCTGTTGTTGATTATCTTCCAGCTCCAACAGAAGTTCCTGCTATCAAAGGAACTATGATGGATGATGAAGAAAAAGAGGTAGAAGTAGAGTCATCAGATGATGGACATTTCGCTTCGTTAGCATTTAAAATCATGACTGACCCATTTGTTGGACAGCTTACTTTTATCAGAGTTTATAGAGGTAGTTTAGAATCTGGTTCATATGTTCACAACTCATCAAAAGATAAAAAAGAGAGAATTGGTCGTATCATGAAAATGCATGCGATTAAAAGAGAGGAAGTAAAAGAGATATATGCTGGTGAAATCGGTGCAGTTGTTGGTCTTAAAAATACAACTACTGGTGATACTCTTTGTGATCCAGAGGATAAAGTAGTACTAGAGAGAATGGACTTCCCAGAGCCAGTAATCAGTGTTGCAGTTGAGCCAAAAACTAAAGCTGACCAAGAGAAAATGGGTATCGCTCTACAAAAACTAGCTCAAGAAGATCCATCTTTTAGAGTAGAGACTGATGAAGAGAGTGGTCAAACTATTATCTCTGGTATGGGTGAGTTACACTTAGAAATCCTTGTTGATAGAATGATGAGAGAGTTCAAAGTTGAAGCTGAAATCGGTCAACCACAAGTGGCTTACAGAGAGTGTATTAAAGAGAGTGTTAAACAAGAATACAAATATGCAAAACAATCTGGTGGTAGAGGTCAATATGGTCATGTTTACTTAGAGATCGAGCCAATGGAAGCTGGTTCAGGTTATGAGTTTGTAAATGCTATCAAAGGTGGATCAGTTCCAAGAGAGTATATCCCAGCAGTTGACAAAGGTTGTCAAGAAGCTATGGCTGGTGGTGTACTTGCTGGTTATCCTATGGAAGATGTAAAAGTTACTCTTTATGATGGTAGTTACCATGATGTGGATTCAAATGAGATGGCATTTAAACTTGCTGCTTCAATGGGATTTAAAGAGGGTGCTAGAAAAGCAGGTGCTGCTATCATGGAACCTATGATGAAAGTTGAAGTTGAAGTTCCAGAAGAGTATATGGGTGATGTTATCGGTGATCTTAACAGAAGAAGAGGACAAGTTGAAGGTATGGATGACAGAGCAGGCAACAAAATAGTAAATGCTTTCGTTCCACTTTCAGAAATGTTTGGTTACTCAACTGATCTAAGAAGTGCTACTCAAGGTAGAGCAACTTATGCTATGGAATTCCACCACTATGCAGAAGTTCCAAGAAATGTTTCAGAAGAAATTATAAAAAAACGAAATGGTTAAGTAATTAATCATATTTGAGATAAATGGAAGAGACAGACTTTGTCTGCTCTTCATTTATCACTCCCTGTCCTCGTAGCTCAGCTGGATAGAGCACTGGATTCCTAATCCAGAGGTCATGAGTTCGAATCTCGTCGGGGACACCACTTAAAAAAATCTTACAAAATAAAATTACTTAAATTTAAATAATACATGATAAAATATCGTAGCTCAAATTTTGGGGTTTACCTCCTAGGGGTAGAGCTATAAAAAAACAGCAGGAGAAAAAATGAGTAATTTTGAACAAGATAGTTTAAACTATCACAAAGCGAAAAATGAGTTTGATACAAATGGGAAAACAGGAACTTTACTGACAAAACCATGTGATACAGAGGATGATTTGTCAATGGCATATAGTCCAGGAGTTGCTTATCCTTGTCTTGAAATAGAAAAAGATGTAGAAAAGGCTTATGACTATACAAACAAAGGTAACTTAGTTGCAGTTGTTAGTGATGGTACAGCAGTACTTGGTCTTGGAGATATCGGACACTTAGCTGGAAAACCAGTTATGGAAGGTAAAGGAGTTTTGTTTAAGAAGTTTGCAAATGTTGATGCTGTTGATATAGAACTTAATACAAAAGATACTGAAGAGATTATCAAAATAGTTGCTGCGATGGCCGATAGTTTTGGTGGTGTAAACTTAGAAGATATTTCAGCTCCTAGATGTTTTGTTATAGAAGAAAGACTTAAAGAGATATGTAATGTTCCAGTATTTCATGATGATCAACATGGAACAGCAGTTATAACAACAGCTGGACTTATGGGTGTACTTGACATGAGTGGGAAAAAAGCTGAGGATTTAAAAGTAGTTGTTATCGGTGCTGGTGCATCAGGTATAGCATGTGCAACTATGTATAAAGCACTTGGTGTTAAAAATATTACTATGCTTGATTCTAAAGGTGTTATTCACTCTGGAAGAGATGATTTAAATGAGTATAAACAAAAATTTGCTTTTGAAACTCCAGATAGAACTTTAGAAGATGCTTGTAAAAATGCAGATATGATACTAGGATTAAGTCAACCAGATTTAATATCTAAAGATATGGTTGCTTCTATGGCTGATAGTCCTATAATCTTTGCTTGTGCAAATCCAAATCCAGAGATAAAACCACCTTTAGCAAAAGAAGCAAGAGCTGATGTTATCATAGGAACTGGTAGAAGTGATTATCCAAATCAAGTAAACAATGTTTTAGGTTTCCCACAAATCTTTAGAGGGGCTTTAGATGTTAGAGCTACTAAGATAACTGAAAACATGAAGATGGCAGCTTCAAAAGCTTTATCAAAACTAGCTAAAGAGCCAGTACCTGATTATGTAAAAGAGGCTCATGGAAGAGGAGATGATATGACTTTT
The DNA here is from genome assembly GCA_027023305.1 of Campylobacterales bacterium. Taxonomy (GTDB): domain Bacteria; phylum Campylobacterota; class Campylobacteria; order Campylobacterales; family QNZT01; genus SZUA-1377. The sequence continues at coordinate 103,634 of JALVVR010000034.1, forward strand.
GGACCAGATTATATCATACCTTCACCATTTGATAAAAGAGTTCTTCCTTATGTAGCTAGTGCAGTTGCAAAAGCAGCTATCGAAGATGGTGTTGCTAGAAAAACTGACTTGGATATGGATGCTTACTTTAAACATCTTGAAGAGTTGGCAGAGAGAAGATAGTTTTTTAAAGAGTAGGGCTTTATGCCCTCTCTATTTTTACTTTTACCTCTTGAAAACAAGCTCCATCACCCTCTAAAGATAAAAAACTTGGAGTTAATTTATTTACTCCATCAACTCCACTATATATCCTGATAGAGTCTTCTCTTAAATCATCACTATTTTTTACTTTTATATTAAGTTTTCCATACTTTGTAGTTATAGTTACCTCTTCATCATCTTTATATCCAAGGGAGGGATGAATATGCACATAGTTATCAGTTTTAAACTGAGAGTTTAGTGAGTATTTGTATTTTGGAGTTATCAGGTAAAATCCATCTTCATCTTTTAATTCACTCTCATCTTCACTATCATCTATAAACTCAAAGTGAAAATCATCTTCGCTATATGGAAGGCTGTCGTAACTTTTAGAAGTTATATAGTGGTTTTCAAAGTTTGAGTTAGATTCAACTATCTTTTCTATATATTTTGCTTTTGATTCAAGTTGTGGGTAGTCAAATCTTGCTAAAAGGTATTTAGTTAAGTTATATTCACTTACTCCAAACTCTTCTTCTTTTAGTTTTGGCATAAGCCCTACAAACTCGTGAGAGTATGAAAATCTTATATCTTGTTTTGCTAAAAAGTTTACTGAGGGGATAACAAGGTCAGCTAAAGCAGAAGTTTGGTTTTCAAAAAGTCCATAGTAAACTACAAATTTACTTTTTTTAAGTCCATCAAAAACTCGGTTTGTATTTGGCATTTGATTTGCTGGATTTGCCCCTTGTATAAATACTAAGTCAAATTCTCCAAAATCAACTGTCGCCATAGGTGTAGTTTTGACATTATAGTTTGAAAAAGGGAGTTCATAGCCAAGAGTAGAGTTTCCTAAAAAACCAACTCCACAGCCTTCTTTACCAAAGTATCCAAGCATTGCTACAAAAGAGTCAATAGCTCTTAAGGTTTCATTAGCATTTGTGTATTTAGAAACTCCATTTCCTACTAAAAATGATGTAGGAGTATCTTTTATGAGCATGAGGGCTGTTAAAAAATCTTCTATAACTATCTGGGTTGAGTCTAAAAGTTGGTTTATAGTATAGGATCTAAAAAAGTTTAAAAAATAGTCAAAATCACTTCCATGTTTTGCTATCCACTCTTCGTCTTCCATCTGTTCCATATAAGCAAATCTACAAAAAAGAATCGCTAAGTCAAAATCACTTCTTGGTTTTATTTGTAAGTGAATATCTGCTTTTTTACCTAGAGGAGTTTTTACTGGGTCTATGACTATAAGGATTTTATCTTTTATTATTTCAAGTAAGTGAGAGTTTGTTGAGTCTATATTTCTTCCCCAAACCACGACTACTTTTGATTTTTTTATAAGTGAAGGAGTTAGGGAGTAGTTTTTACCTCTTCCTTCTATTATCCCAGCCTCTCCTCCACTGTCACAGAGATTTCCACTTGTAAAAGTTGAGCCGAATTTTGAGAAAAATTCTTTTGTTATGTTTTGCATATAACCAAAGTTTCCACTGCTTTTAAATAGAAGTGTTTTTTTATCATGAGAGTCTTTTAGCTTTTCATAAAGGATATTTAAAGCCTCTTCATTTGTTATCTCTTTGCCATTAAATCTAGCCTTTTGGATTCTAGGCTCATTAAGATAATGATTTAGGTTTGGGCAAAGATGACCATTTGTATAGGAGTGTTCTTTATCTCCCTTAAGTTTTTTACCATCAAATATAACTGAACATGCATCATAACAATCCAAAGGACAAGTTGTTCTCATTTTATTTCCACCTTTACTAACTTTGAAAAAACTAAAGGAGCAGGTATGGATAACTCAACTTTGTAGGTTGATATATTTTGAGTATCTGCTACTTTTAGTATTTTAACTATTTTATACTTTATAGATTTTCCATTTATCTTAATAGGTGCAGTTTTAATCTTTTTTAAATCATCTAATGTTACAAATATAGTCAAACTAGCTTTACTTAGATCAGCTATTTCTAAAAGAGGAGATCCAAAGTTTACAAAATCTCCAACTTTTGGATAGACTTTATAGATATAGTATTTTTCATCTACCTTGATATTTTTTTTATTTATTTTATCTTTTAAGCTTTCTAGTTTTAGTTTTAGTTTAGCAATGGTTGTTTTTTGGTTTAAAAGATTTATTTTAGAAGAGAGCATTTTTGTTAGTTTTATATCTTTTTGGGTTCTTGAGTAAGTGGTGAGGTTTTTAATCTTCTCATAAGCTTTTTTATCTATATTGTAGAGTTTTTTGCTAATGATGATGTTTTGTTCTAAGTTTGAAATCTCTGTTTTTGTAGTGTTTAATTCAATAGTATCTATGTAGTCATCAATCTTTATGATTGTTTTTCCATCAGAGTTTTTTCCCTCCCTAAACTCATCGCTAAATATAATTTTTCCACTTACATCACTTTTTATCAAAAACTTTTCATATGGATTAGCTTTTGCATAGTATTCATGAGCATAAAGTGATGAAATAAATATAGTAAAAAGTATTATTGATTTCATGAAACCCCTTTTTTATTAATTATATTGTACAATAATTAAATGAAAAGATTAATTTATTTATTACCGATATTTTTAAGTGGTTGCTTGTATATAAATAATGGGGTGGGGCTTACAACCTTTCAGTATGATAGATGTAAAGAGTATTATGATGGTAGTGGGAAGTATCATGATGAGTGTCCAAAATCTGCTCTTGATAAGAGTGGGGATTTGTTAGAAAAAGGTTCTCAAAGGATAGGTAAAGTTACAAAGTGTGTAGCTAAAAAAACAAAAGATTTCTTTTACTCATTTGGAAAAAAAGAGTGTGAAAATAGGAAAAAATGTGCCAAATAATTTAACTCTTCTAAGAGAGGAGAGAGATAAGTGGATGAGTTGGAAAAATATAGCTCCACTTCGAGAGATGATAGACTCTTTGCCTTTTGTGGAGACTAAAGTAAAATTTGGCGATGTGATAGAAATAAGTACAGATAGAAAACTTGATTTTACAAATGAAGCAAAACTACTTAAGCCGTGGAGAAAAGGTCCGTTTAGTATAGATGAACTTTTTATAGATAGTGAATGGCAGAGCTTTTTTAAGTACAACCTTTTAAAACCATATATTAACTTAAAAGATAAAGTAGTTGCAGATGTAGGGTGTAACAACGGTTACTATATGTTTAGGATGTTGGAAGAGAATCCCAAAAAGATAGTAGGCTTTGACCCATCTCCTTTATATAAAACTCAGTTTGATTTTATAAATCATTTTGTAAAGAGTGATATAGTTTATGAGCTTTTAGGGGTTGAACATCTTGATATTTATGATATAAAGTTTGATACTATATTTTGTCTTGGAGTACTTTATCACAGAAGTGATCCAGTTGGAACTTTAAAGAGTTTAAAAAAGGCTTTAAACGAAGATGGAGAGCTGTTTTTAGATACTTTCATGATAGATGGAGATGATGAAGTTTGTTTAACTCCAAAAACAAGATACTCTAAGATTCCAAATATATACTTTGTACCAACTATAAATGCTTTGAAAAACTGGTGTTTTCGGGCAGGGTTTAAAGAGGTAGAAGTTTTAGAGATAAAACAAACAAACTTGGATGAACAGAGAAAAACAGATTGGATAGAGGGTGAGAGTTTGGGTGATTTTTTAGATAAAGATAACCCTAACTTAACAGTTGAGGGTTATCCATCTCCTAAGAGAGTATATATAAAAGCAATTATTTAAGCTGTTTCTAACTCTTGTTCTTTAACTTGTTCTTTAAACTTTGTTTTTTGAGTTAGTTCTAAGATTTTTGATGAGATTTCATCTAAATTTAAGCTTATTTCACCTGTTTTATGTGCAATATCAGTAAAGTGTGTTGTGTCATTTTGAAGATAAAGTATATCACTTTCTAAGTTTTGCATTTTTTTTAGTTGTTCGGTAGTAGATGAAGTTGTTGTATCTATAAGAGTGTTGTTTTGGTGTTTACTTTATCACTAAAATCTCCATCACCTATCTTTTCTAAAAGTATAAGCATTTTGCCATTTAATCCTAAATCATTTTCTGTTTTTTTCTCTAACTTTTTTGCTAAGCTATTAAGAGCTGTGATTACTTTACTGTTTTCATTTTCACAAAGCTCAATAGAGTTTGTATCTCTTGATATAAATTTATCAATATTTTCGATAAGCTCTAAAATCTTTTTATCGTTGTTTTCTTCTTTTTTAAATATATTTAACATTTTTCACCTAATCTAAAGTTTTATATAATTTTTTAGCATTTTCTATCTCATTTTTCCTTTTTTATCTGTTTCAGAAACTATGATAGTTTCACTGTCTAATTTGATTTCTTTATCTTGAAGTAAAGCTTGCATGTTTTTACCTCGCCAATTCTAACAACAAGTGCAATTTTTTAAAAGTAAGTTGAAAAAGAGGGTTAATCGATAATCTGCTAATCTATTTCAACCAAAAAATAAAGAAGTAGCATGAAATATAAACAATTAACCCTAG
>JALVVR010000035.1:0-19968 GCA_027023305.1 Campylobacterales bacterium
TGTCCCCAAGAAAAATAATCAATTTCAAAAACATTTATATTCCTAAATGTTAAAATAGAAAGATAAAAATGTGAGAGATATCATGAGTAGAAAAAGAACAACATACAGTGCTGACTTTAAAGCGAAAATAGTACTTGAGGTTTTAGAGGGAGAGAAAACATTAAATGAGATAGCAAGCAAATATAATTTGCTACCTAAAAACATACAAAATTGGAAAAAGCAGTTTTTAGATAATGCTTCATTGGCATTTGATAAAAGTGCAGTAGTAAAAGAGTATAAAGATGAGATAGAAAAACTAAAAAAAGAGAAAGATGCAACTTCAAAAAGATTAGGTGAAGCAATCGTAGAGAGAGACTTTGTTGTGGAAAAGCTGTAGTTTGTAGGAGATAAAAAGGAGTTTAGTTCATCTACTCTATTTAGAGCAACAAGTATCTTGATAAAGTCTTTGATACTACCCTCACCCTTTTGCTCAAACCTTCTGTAAGTTGAGAGAGGAATATCTGCTTTTAAAGCTAACTCCTTTTGTGTTAACTGCATGGATATTCTCTCTTGTTTGATACGATTTACGAGATGTAGCTGTAGCTCTTATAAGTTCATAAGTACTAATATATTATTATTTACCATATCAAGATACCTTTTAGTAACAATATATTAGTATCTTAGTAGAATTAACCTAAAACTCCCCTAAAAGCTTCTCAACCCTACTAACCAACTCATCTTTTCCAATAATTGCCATCGTATCATAAACAGATGGGCTTACAGCAGTTCCTGTTACTGCTATCCTTATCGGTTGGGCTAGTTTTCCTAGTTTTAGGTCATTTTCTTCCATAAACTTGACTGTTATATCTTCAAACTCTTGGCTACTGTTTGGAGTGTTTTGTTTTAGAGTTTCTAGGAAGCTTGTCATGATGGTTTTCCACTCACCTTTTAGAAACTTTTTTACTGCTTTTGGTGCATACTGGGTTGGAGTGTTTATGATAGAGTTTATTTGCTCTTTTAGCTCTACTACTGTTTTAGCTCTCTCTCTGTGAGAGTCTATCAAAAGCTCTTTGTTTGGATGAGATGATATATCAAGTCCTAAATCTTTTAAATCGCTTACTATTCTATCAAGTGGCAGAGTTTTCATATAGTGGGAGTTTAGCCATAGAAGTTTATCTGCATTGTATGCTGAGGCTGATTTGTTTATGTCTTTTGGATCAAAAAGTTCTAGCAACTCATCCATAGAAAAAACTTCTTGGTCTCCATAGCTCCATCCTAATCTTACTAAAAAGTTTAGTAGAGCTTCTGGGAAATAACCTAAAGTTTTGTACTCCATAGCATCTGTTGCACCATCTCTTTTTGAGAGTTTTTTTCCTTGTGGGTTTAGTATCATAGGAACATGATAAAACTTAGGGATATCAAATCCTAGTGCTTGATAAACTACTATTTGTTTAGGAGTATTTGAGAGGTGATCATCTCCTCTTATCACATCTGTTAGTCCCATCAGTGCATCATCTATCGCAACTACAAAGTTATAAGTTGGAGTTCCATCACTTCTTGCTATGATAAAGTCATCCAAAACATCATCTGTATTGAAACTTACTTTCCCTTTTATACCATCTTCAAACTCTATGATTGTATTTTCTGGGGCTTTTATCCTGATAACTGGCTCTATACCTTCTGGTGGAGTTCCTTTAAAATCTCTATACTTTCCATTGTATTTTGTTCTTTGTTTGTTTGCCATTTGCTCTTCTCTTAGGGCAGTTAGTTCCTCTTTGCTCATGTAACATTTATAAGCTTTTCCTTCACTCAAAAGTTGTTCTACATACTTTTTATATATATCAAATCTTTTTGATTGATAGTAAACATCCCCATCATAGTTTAAACTACACCAATCAAATACTTTTTTGATAGCTTCTAGTGCTTCATCAGAGTTTCTTTTTTGATCTGTATCTTCTATACGAAGCAAAAACTTCCCATCTTTTTTTCTAGCCCATAAGTAGCTATATAATGCAGTCCTAAGACCTCCTATATGAAGATATCCTGTTGGACTTGGAGCAAATCTTGTTATTGTCATAGTTAAATACCTTTTACTTTTTGTTTATCTACTTTCGATATAATTTGGCTTATCTTATAAAAAAGGTTATTTAAACATGCTAAAAATGCTACTTATACTTTCAATCTTCACTACTTTTTCTTTTGCTAGAGTTGTTGGAGGGATTGCGATGCTTGTAAATGGTGATCCTATCACAACTTATGAATTAAAGAGTTTTGCTAGGAAAAATGGTATCTCTATGAATGATGCAGTAAATTCACTTATACAACAAAAACTAGAGCTTCAAGAGGCTGCAAAACTAGGTATTTCAGCAAATAGTTTAGAAATAGACAATGAAATGCTAAAACTTGCCAAAAAAAATGGACTTAGTTTAGATGCTTTTAAAAAAGAAGTTGCGAGAGAGGGAAAAAGCTTAAGTGAATTACAAGAAAATATCAGAAAAAAAATCATCAAAGATAAACTATATCAAGCTATACTATCTTCATCTTTGGAAAAACCAACAGAGGATGATTTGAAAAGGTTTTATGACTTACACTCAAAGGAGTTAAATGCTCCTACAAAAGTAGATGTTATCCAATATGTTTCACTAGATAAAGAGAGATTAAAAACAAAACTAAGAACACCAGCTTTCCCGATAGATCAAGTAAGCGAAGGTAGAACAAGTGTCCCTCTAAATGCTGTTCCACCACAACTAGCAGAGGTACTTCTTAAAACAAAAAAAGGTCACTATACTCCTATCTTAAACATAGGTCAGGGAAGATATGTTGCTTTTATGGTTTTAAAAAAACACCAAAAGCATATAACTTATGAGAGTATAAAACCTAAACTATTTGGAGCTTATGTAAATGAAAGACAGCAAGCTAAACTTATAGAATTTTTTGAGAAGAAAAAATCTGAAGCAAATATCAAAGTTATAAGAAAGCCAAACTAGACTTCTTATAACAACTCCTTACCTTCAAACTCTTTTTCATCCACTTTTTTTAGTGCTTCTTTAGCTTTTAAATCAGTTTCGATTGCTACCTCTTTTGTTATCTTTGACATTTCATAATTTTCTTGAACTTGTTTTGTAACTTTTAATATAATAGAGTTTATACCATCTATAGAGTCTGATTGTTTATGAGAATTTTTTTCTATATCTTTTATATACTCACTGCTATTTAATATATCTTGATTTAGTTTTTTATAATCTTCTATCATTTTATAGGCAGTTTCTTTACCTGTTGTAGTTTTATTTGAAGCACTTTCTAAAAGCTCTTTTATCAGTGTTGCTGCTTCACTTGATTTTGAGGCTAGGTTTCTAACCTCACTTGCAACTACTGCAAAGCCTTTTCCATGTTCTCCTGCACTTGCAGCTTCTACTGCAGCATTTAGGCTTAGGATGTTTGTTTGAAAAGCTATTTGGTCTATAAGAGTTATTGCTTCATTTATATCCTCTACCTCTTTGTTTATCTCAACCATAGATTTAGCAGTTTTTGTAGCTAAAAGTTCACCATCTTTTGCTTTTTTCAAAACTTCATCAGAAATTTTTGACATTAGTACAGAGTTTTTGTTGTTTGTTTCTATATTTTTAGTTATCTCTTCTAGTGAAATATTTGCTTCACTTAACATTTTTTCACTGCTATTTGCTTTTTTGCTTATGATGGCTACATTTTCTAAAAGTATATCACTAGTTCTACCAAGCTCTTTTCCACTTTTTTTACTCTCTTTTAACATATCTGTTATCACATCTTTAAGTTCATTTATGTGATGAACTAGTTTATCATAAGCTCCATTTTTTTCTATTTGTTCTAGTTTTAGTTCAGTTTTATAGTTATGATTTTTGTATCTGTTTAAAACTTTAAATATAACTTCAAACTTCTTATCACTCTCCTCTATCATGTTATTTACACTATCTTTAAACCTTGTTAAACTAGGGCTAGGAGTAGTTGCTGTAATTTTTTCTTTGAACCATCCAAGTTTTACCCTATTTATAGTTTTTTCAGCTTCCTTGATAAATTCTCTATCACTATTATGACTATTTTCTATTCCATCTAAGTAAGTGTTAAAATCTTTTGCTATTTCACCTAGTTCATCTTGTGATTTTACAGGTACTCTTCTACTAAGATCTCTATCTCCAGAAGAGAGACTCTTGATAACTTCTATCAAATCTTTTAAAGGCTTAGAAACAAAAGAGTTTAAAAGAAAAAGAGTCAAAAATGTTAAAACCATAGCCATCAAGATATTTGTTACTGCTATCATGGAAGTAAAATATGCTATATTTGTATCGCTATCTTTTAGTGAAACTCTCAAATCCATTACACCTAAAACATCGCCCTTCTTTGCACTTACATGACAGCTTAAACACTTTTGTTCAGCAATAAATGGCTTTAATATTTGCATTTGGTGTTCATTTGATTTTATGTCATTTATAAGTGGTTTTTTACTTTTAAAGACACCTAAAATTTCTGAGTTTGATGTATATTTTTCTTTAAGAGAAAAGTCTTTTATGATTTGTTTGGATTTATATACTCGAAGATGTTTTACACCTTTTATATTTCTTGCATTTTTTTCAGTTGTCATGACTGTTTTTGGATCACCTAAAAGCATACTTGTTGTCATAGTTTGATAGATTGATTGACTTAAGACTTTTAAGTTTTTCTTCACTTCATTTTGAAGCTCACTTTTAGCTCCAAAATATGAAAACATGGATACAACTAAAACTATAGATGTTACCGTTATGGCAAATACTTTTACAAATTTTTCTTTTATGGATTTTGAAGTTTCGATATTTAGCATACTCTCCCTTTTTTAAAGTTCTTTGCTAAATATCGTCAAGTTTTCAGATTAGTTTAGTAAATCCTTTTATAAAATCTTCATCACTATTAATACAAGGTACTACGAGATAGTTTTCTAATCCTAACTTATCTGCTACCTCTTTATACTCAAGGCTTAGTTCAAACTCTGTTTCTGAATTGTCTAATATAAAAGAGAGTGGATAAATGATGACATTTTTGTTATCTATCTCTTTTAATTTATCTTCCAAACTAGGTTCTAACCACTCAACTGGACCTAGTTTTGACTGATAAGCTAAGTGAATAGCTTTGAACTCTAAGTCCCTCTTTTTTAAAAGCTCTACATTTTCTTCTATTTGTTTTTGATAAGGGTCTCCAGCTTGTACAATCTTCTTTGGCAATGAGTGGGCAGAGAAAATCAAATCAAAATCTTTACTATCATGATGAACTAAAGTCTCTTTTATCTTTTTTACAACAGCATCTAAGAAAAAATCCTCTTTATAAAAGCTTTCTATAACTTTTAACTTTGGTTGATACTCTAACTTTTTTAACCAAAACTCCAAATCCTCCAAAGATGACTTTGTTGTGGTTGTAGAATACTGAGGATATAGAGGAATAACAATCAACTCAGTAAATCCACTCTCTTTTAGTTTTTTAAGCTCATCTTTTGCAAATGGTGGAGTATATCTCATGATAGTAGTTACTGGAAGTTCAAAAAGGTTACTTGCAACTTTATTGAACTCTTTTGTATGCTTAACTAAAGGAGATTTTCCACCTACTTTTTTATAGTTTTCTTTTGCCTCTTTTTTTCTAAAAAAAACTATTGATTTTGCTATGAAGGCTCTTAAAAGGTTGCTTTTTACTGTGATAATATTTTTATCATTAAACATATTTTTTAAAAAGAGTTCTACCTCATCAAGGTTTCTTGGAGCTCCCATGTTTAAAAATACTACAGCTTTACTCACGATTTTTTCCTATGTAGATTTTAAATCCTTTCTCTTTTTCCAAAAGCTCTATTTTCCCATCATGAGCTTTTATGATTTCAAGGGAAAGAGCAAGTCCTAATCCATGTCCTTTTAGCTTTGTAGTTTGAAAAGGTTCATAAAGTATGTTTTTGTTTTTGATAGGAACTCCACTATCTTTTACAGTTATCACATCATAACCCTCTTCACTCTTATAACTAAACTCCACTACTCCACTCTCATTTTCATCCTCTTCTATCGCATCAAGGGCATTGTATAAAAAGTTTTGAGTTACAATGCTAAGTAGCTCCAAATCCCCAAATAGATTAGCTTCACTAAAGTCTATTTTTAACTCTATATCTTTTGAGAGTGAGTAGTAGTCATAAGAGTCATTTATCTCCTCTTCAAGTTCTTCTATAGAAAAATCTGCTCGGTTTGCTTTTACACCTTTTGTAAAGAGAAGTGTTGTTTTTATGATTCTTTCTACTCTATAAATAGACTTTTGCATCTCCATGACAAGAAGTTTGTTTTTTATATCAACTTTCCCCAAAAGTATAGAAGCTAGTATTGATATAGAGCCTATCGGATTTCTTATTTCATGAGCTAAGTGAGCTGAAACTTTACCCATCGAAGCTAGTCTTTCATCTCGTTTTTGCTCTGTTATATCTGTGGCACTTATGATTGTATTTTGCTCGGTTTTGTTTATCTTTATAAGGTATATTCTTCCATTAAACTCTAGTTCATAGTTGTTTTTGGTTTTATCTATCTCATAGTAGAGAGTTGAAAGCATCTTTGCTTCTGTATTTATAAGGAAAAAGTTTCCATCTAAGTCCAAAACCCAAAGGGCATTTGGCAAAAAGTTTATAACATAATCCAAAATCTTTTTAAACTGTTTAAACTCAGCTTCCACGGTGTAAGTGTTTGCGATAATCTCTTCTAAGTTGTCTAAAAAGTTCTCTTTATCTATGTCCATCAAAATAAATCCTTAAAATCATCTACCGTGTAAAGTAGGAGATTGTTATCTTTTAGCTTTAAAAGCTCATTGCTAAAGCCACTCTTTGAGAAAAGCACAAAGTAGTCCACATCAAAGCCAACTTTAGCCGACTTTTTTTTGAGTTTGTTTAGGATGCTAGCATTTACCTTATGATTTTTCCACTTGCATTCACCTACATACAAAGTCCCATCCTTAGCTTTTGCCAAAAGGTCTAACTCTATATACTTGTCCCAGTAAGTTCCATACTCTACTATATCAAATCTTTTTAACTTCAAAAGTTCATTTGACAAATACTCAAACTTTAAACTTATAAAATAATCTAAATTTTCCTCTATATTAGTCAAACAATCTTTATAATCTCCATTTTCTAGCTCACTTTTAAAAGGATAGACAAACATAAACCAAAAGCGATAAAAACCTTTGGTAAATCTCATCTTATCCTCTATCTGATAACCTCTGTAAGCTCTCTTTCTTCTTTTATGATATCTAAAGTTATCAACTTCTCTGGAGTACTCTTTTTTTAGGATATTTTTAAAAAAAAGAGTCTTGTAGATAGTTTTTCCTCGGTAAAAGGAGATATCTTTTTTATAAGCTGAGTATGATTTTCTACTTCCTATAGCTAAACGATGTAAAAATTTTTCTATGTCTTTTTGAAGGCTTAAATCATCACTAAAGATAAAAAGTTTTTTTAAATTGTGATAATTTTTTAGGATATTTTCTTCGATATTTTCTAAAAGAGTCTCTTTTTTTGTAAGTAGTTTTAAGTTTTCATACCCTTCAAATACAGAGAAATACTCTATCAACTCCTTTGTGTTTAGGTATAAAAACTCTTTTGAAAAATTTTTCATAATTTATTTTATCAAGCTAATTCTAAAAACTCCATATTGCTACTTATCGTACTCTCTTCAAGATAGGTATCAAAAATCCCACTTTTTTTGAAAAAATCTAAGAGATTTGCATCTATTTCATTATCTTTTGCCATATTGTCTAATATAAAATATGCTTCATCTTGGCTTTTTGCTCTTTTGTATGGTCTATCACTTGAAGTTAAGGCTTCAAATATATCACATATAGCCATCATTCTACTTTCCATAGATAAATCTTGTGAAGTCAATCCAAAAGGATAACCTTTGCCATTTAGTTTTTCATGATGGAGTCCTGCTATTTGAGGAATTTTTTCATATTTTTTTGGAAAATCCAAACGAGATAGCATTTCATAGCCTACTTTTGCATGGTTTTGAACCTTTTGTCTTTCACTTGAGGTTAGATTTCCATACTTTACACTGAGTTTTTCTACCTCATCTTTGCTTAAAAGAGTTATAGTTTCAAAATCACTTTTGTATATTTTACCTGCTATCTTTTCAACTCTTTGTATATCTTCATCACTCAAAGTTTTTTGAGGAGAATTTATACTCTTTATAAAGTTAAAGTCATCTACCAAAGAGTTCATCTCTATCTTATTTGCCTCTTTTGTAGCTTCTAAATCAACATCAACTTCCCCTTTTAAAAAGGCTAACTCTAGCTTTAACTCCTCTATTCTTAAAGAGTTTATGGCATTTATAAATCTCTCTTTTATCTCACTTATTTTGTCATAAAGTCCTTCTAATCTTGTTGATTTATCAAGTATATAATCTGGTGTTACAATCTTTCCTATATCATGAACTAAAGCTGAGATTTCCAACTCTTTTTGCTCCTCTTTTGAGTAGTATTTATCTTTAAAAATAGTATTATCTCTGTTTATAGCAAATATCATCAATTTTATCAGTTTTGCAACATTTGTTATATGTCTGTATCCATATTTTGATTTTTGATTTATCGCAAAAGATATAGTTTGGATAAATGACAAAAATAGATTTTCAAGATTTTCTATCAATGTATTTTTACTTATCGCAGTTGCTGCAAAGATTGCTAAAGATTGTATCTCTTTTTCATCTTTTTTAGTGTAACTCTCTATATTTATAAAGTTGTTTTTATTTATAAGTTGCAACACTCCTATAATCTGCTCATCTATATCAGTAAGAGGTATAAGTAGCATCGACTTTGAACGATAGTTGTTGTTTTTATCAAAAACTTTTGTCCCTTCAAAGTTATATTCACTTGCTTCATATACATCAGAGATATTGATAATCTCATTTTTTAAAGCACATACTGCTGAGACATTTGCAAGATTTTCTTTGCCATTTATATGAAGAGGAACATTTGGCCAAGTGATATCACTTGTGAAGATATTTAACTTTTGATTTGCAATAGTTTTAAACTTTAGAGAATCTTTCTCTTTGATATATATAGTTCCAGCCTCACTTCTAGTTATTTTCATAGCTTCTATAAGGATAGTTTTTAGGATGGTATCTAAGTCCTTCTCTTTTGCGACAAGTTTTATAAAGTCTATTGTATCCTCTTCATAAGCTCTTATATCTGGATTTTGAAAAAACTCTCCCTCTTCTACTATCCTGCCCTCTCCTTTTAAAAGCTCTAACTCCTCTACCTCTTTTTCTATTTCTTCTTTGTAGTTTGACTTTAGATGGACTAGATAAACATCTATATCTTTTTTTACCTTTTCAAGCTCACTTTTTAAAAGATTTGTCGAAAAGTGTCCACTCTGTTTTGCTAGTCTTTCCATTCTTACTGGATATGAACAATCAACAATCAAAGAGTCTATCTCTTTTTGCTCTATGTTGTTTATGATATTTTCACATACACAACTATCTGGTACAAATAGAGTTGTAAAATCACTCTTTTGTATGATATAACCACAAGTTTGGACTGTATGGTTTACCTCTATTGGAGTGAGTGTTACATCTTTAAACTCATAATCTTTCTCAAACTCTATTTCTACATACTCTAAGGCAAATTTATCTGAGTTTAAAAGCTTTATATTTGAAAAATCTGGCCAAATTTTGTTATTGAAAATATTTTCTTTTAGATGTGAAATAGTCTCAGGGAGGGCATATATTTTAATAGGTTTTTTTAAAAATTCAAAGTTTAGGTCAAAAAGATAAGGTATATCAGTTATATGGTCAAGATGTGCATGAGTTAAAAAGATATGCTCAACAAACTTTGCCTCTTTTTTGAGTGAGGAGATGATATTTCCCCCATCTATTAAAACATCATAAGAGACTTGAACACTTATAGTTCCACCACTATCACTTTTACTGCCATTTACACCTAAAAATCTTATATCACTTCGTATCAAATCTATTTACCCCATCAAAATCTTTTATATTTTTGCTTATAAGTTTTTCACATCTATCATGATACATAGAGTAGAGAAACTCACCTGTTTGCTCACTTAGCTTTTCAAAAAGCTCTTTTGCTTCTTTAAAATCGGCATTTTTATAAAAAGTTAAAGCAGTTTGATATTTTTTTTGAATATTTTTATCATTTTCATTAAACTCACCTACTCCTAAGACTTCATATATAACTACACTTTTGTCTTTTCCTTTTACTGCAACTCTGTCAAGTTCTCTTATTTTATAGCTATGTTTTAGTTTTTTCTTTGTATCTTCACTTATGATTATCTGGGTTTTATAAGCTTTTGTAAGTCCTTCTAATCTTGAAGCTAGATTTACGGAATCTCCTATGATTGTATAATCACTTCTGTTTTGACTTCCTACCTCTCCTATGGTTGCAACTCCTGTGTGGATACCTATACCTATGGCGATAGGAGGAGTGATAGTTTTGTTTAACTCTTTTAGAGCTTCTATTTGTTTTATAGCACTTTTAACACAAAGGTCTGCATGAGAGTCTTGTTTGATGGGTGCATTCCAGTATGCCATGATGGCATCGCCTATGTATTTGTCTATTGTTCCTTTGTGATTTAGGATTATCTCACTCATGAAAGATAGATAAGAGTTTAGATAGACCAAAAGTTTTGAAGCACTTTCAAACTTTTCACTAATAGTTGTAAAACTTCTTATATCACTAAAAAAGATAGTTACTTCTCCCTCTTTTGCACTTAAATCCAAATCATCTTTTAAAAGCTCATCCACAACAGCAGGAGAAACCTTTTGGGCAAACTTTTGTTTTATCAAATCTTTTTGCTTTGACTCAACAAAAAGTTTTTTGTAAAACATATAGAAAATAGTAAAAATAGATGATAGAAAGAGATATAAAAAGTTTAAAAGTATCCCTTTTTCAAACATTTCATAATAAAGTCCACAATAGAGTGCTACTAAAAAAAGTAGTGAAAAAATACTCGCCCAAGTAGCAGATAAATAGTCAAGTGCAAATACTAAAAACAAAGTTATAATAAAAATCAAAATCATATTTTCACCAAGAGTGTATGATGGAGTAGATATAAAGTTTTGATTAATGATATTGTCTAAGACATTTGCATGAATCTCGACCCCTGGAAAAGTGGAGGAAAACGGAGTAGATCTAAGATCCAAAAGTCCTGATGCACTTGTTCCTAGCAGTAGTATTTTCCCTGCAATATCACTTTTTTTAAAGGTGTTATTATATATATCCAAAGCACTTATATATGTGTATCTCTTTTTTGAACCTGTATAGTTTACAAACACTCTTCCATATCTATCGGTAGGAATAGTTATCTCTCCTATTTTTATATTCTCTATACCATTTTGGTCATAATTTATATTTACTATTTGTACTCCTAGCATAGCTCGAAGCATCTCTAAAGTTAAAGAGGGATAGATACTTCCACCATAAGAAAAAACAAGTGGAACATACCTAACCACTCCATCACTATCTGGAATCATGTTAAAACTACCACTTGAGTAAGCAGATTGTTGTAAGGTTTGGATATTTGTCGTATAGCCTTTTGCTTCTATCATGAAGTTGTTGTTTTCATTTAATCCTGACTGAGAAAATATAGCATTTTGGACTGGGGGAAGATTGTTTGTAGAGTTGTTTTCGAAGTTAAATACAAAACCTAAGATGGCAGGTGAGGTTTTTAGAACTTCACTTAGGATTTTATCATGATTTATGTTAGTAGATGTTCTATCTTTTTCGGCAAAGACCATATCAAAGCCAAGTATTCCCATCTTTGCATCAGTTAGATTTTTTACTATTTTAGCTACTTTATCCCTACTCCAAGGCCATTGTCCCAATGCTTTTAAGGATTTTTCATCTATATCAATGATAGCTATATCATGACTAGCTTTTACCTCTCCTCGAAAACTAAAAAAAGAGTCTATGAAGTTGTTGTTAAATCTAGTTAAAGAGGTTGGGTTTAGGTATAGCAGGAGGGAGAAAAGTCCTGCTATGATTATGGATGTGATTAGGTTTAGTGCTATCTTTTTCATGTTAAAAGATTAGCAAATATTGTTCCTACTGTTTTGTAGCTGTAAAGGTTGCACTAGTAGTATCAGTTCTAACTCCCATAAAGGTTTTTTTGATATTTAGATTCCCACTTGCTTGTTCTAAGTGTTCACCTGTTAACTCTCCATTTCCTCCACCTGAATAGTGATTTGAAGTTGTTTGAAAATCAAAGTTTCCATTTGGATTCACTGAACCAGCTATATTTGTATCATATTCTGTCGTATAAGACCCCATAGGTATACTATTTTGTTTATCAAACTTAACTCTTCCATCAACTGTTGCTTTACCTAAATCAAAATCTAAATTGATGCTATTATGATTGTTATCCAATACATCACTTCCTGAAACTTTTCCATGATAGTGAAGATGTGAACTACCACCTCTTTCTATAAGGTCAGCAAACTCATTGTTTTTATCACTGGTTGTTTCACTTGCACTATTGTCTTCTTGTTCTTGTTCATTCATTTGTTCATTTCCAAAGTCACCATAGTTGTTATCTGCAGTTGTATTGTCCGTATCTTCTTTGGATGATGCTGTATTATTTTGATTTAATGAACCATCTATATTTTCAGCAAAATCACCTGAGTCTGTATTTTCTTGTTTTGTTTCGTTAGTAGCACTATTTGTATTTTTCTCCTCTTTTTGTTTTTGAGTCTGTGTTTCTTTTACTGCTTGAGTTGTCTCTTGTGTGTTTGTTTCATCTTTTTTTAATTTTTGAGTTTGATTATCATTATCTTTATTTTTAGTATCTTCTTTTGGTTGTGACTCTTTTTTTGTTGTTTCTTTTGTAGTCATATCTTCTTTACTCTTTTCTTTTTCTACTGACTTTTTCTTATCTTCATCTGACTTACTACTTTTAGACCCTTCTACACTTTGTAGTTTATCATGAGGTGCTTTTTTAACACTTTTTGAAGTTGTTTTTTCATCTTCTTGAGCTACTTTTTCTATTTGCTCACTCTCAAAGTCCCCAAAAGTATCTTGCTTAGTCTCTTTTACTGCTTGAGTTGTCTCTTGTGTGTTTGTTTCATCTTTTTTTAATTTTTGAGTTTGATTATCATTATCTTTATTTTTAGTATCTTCTTTTGGTTGTGACTCTTTTTTTGTTGTTTCTTTTGTAGTCATATCTTCTTTACTCTTTTCTTTTTCTACTGACTTTTTCTTATCTTCATCTGACTTACTACTTTTAGACCCTTCTACACTTTGTAGTTTATCATGAGGTGCTTTTTTAACACTTTTTGAAGTTGTTTTTTCATCTTCTTGAGCTACTTTTTCTATTTGCTCACTCTCAAAGTCCCCAAAAGTATCTTGCTTAGTCTCTTTTTTTACCTTTTGAATACTATGTTTTAAAACCTCTTTGTCACTATTTGTAATCACACCTTTAAAAAGATTTAGATTTTTTTCTCTATATCTTTTTGGTTTAGTCGGAGCAGAGTGAGGAGCAAATGTAGTAATCTCACCTTTTTTTACAACAACACTTCCTTTTTTTGTATAAACAACTATCTCTCCTGAAGTACAAGCGATACTCTCCTTATCAGCCTCTACTCTACCAACATAGATAGTACCTCTTACTCCGATAGTTGCATTTCTTGTTTTTAGTGTATATTTGCTGTGATTTAAGTGCCCTATCTTTCCCGTTATAGACTTAAATATACCTCTACTTACAGAAAATCTAGCCTCTTTATTTTTTCTGTTAAAATCATACTTATCAACTTTAAAGTTTGTCTTTTGTCCCAAAGATATAACTGTGTGGTCTATAAATACTATTTGTAGTCTTGTATTTGCTAAAGTTTTTATAGTATCTCTTTTTTCTAACTTACTTCCCTTTACTAAAGCGACACTTTTTCCACCTCTTAAGGCATAAGCTTTACCATTTATAGCTGTAATCTCTCCTATACTTGCAAATAGTGAACCTACCACCATAAGAAGAACTAAAATATGTTTCATGATTTATCCTTTTTTACTTTTCTACATGTATATCGGCAAAAAGTAAAGAAAGTTTAAAAACTTTTCCTAAGTTTTATGCTAAAGAGTGATTTTTCATAACTATAAAAATCTAGATTTGATTTATTTTTTATTTTTGAAACTGATAATTCAAATGAATTATTTTTAGATATTTCTTGATTTATAGAAAAAGATAGATTATTTGTAGTATCTTTTCTATTGTCTTGTATAGTTGGGTCTTCTTTTGTGTATTTGTCATGAGTGTTTTTGAAAAATAGGGACAAGAAGTTTGTCCCAGTTATAGGATAAGAGCTTGACATATCAACGCTGACTCTTTTTTTTGAGACATCAAGTCTAATATCTTTTTTTGCCTTATACTGTTTGATTGTAAATCCTACAAAATTTCTAAATCTGTTTAACATCCAAAAGTATTTGCCTCTTATCCCATAACTTTTATAACTTCTTTTATCATCATTGTAATTTTTATTGTCATCATATAAAAGTTGCATGGATGTTATAGATGTGTTATTTAATTTTTCGGCTTTTGGTTGAACTCTTATAGATTTACTATATCTTTGACTATCTATGTATGTTAAACTATAACTTAGAGGTAAGGATACTCTCAACCCAAAGAGAGGAAGTTGATATGTAGAGCTAAGACTTACAAAACTCACCCTATCTGAACTTTTTTGATGACTTTGTTCATCATATATATATAAAGAGTTCATCCATCTTGCATTTGGTAATTTTTTCATAGAGAAAAGTGAAAACTCTGCTGTTATAAAGTTATCTTTTCTTTTGTTTTTGTTTTCATCCACAAATCCTGCATACATGGGATTATCTGATTTATTTTCTATATTTGTATCCCTGGTAGCACCTATAGATATACTTCCATTAAAAAAATCTTTCTTTTGTTTCTTTTCTATAAGTCTTATGAAGTATTTTATATTTTTTTGTACAACTAGAGGTGGTTTTGTATCTAAAACTTTTTGGAACTCACTTTTTGACTCATCATACATTCCAAGTCTATACAAAACTCTTGCATACTCTAGTCTTACTCTTTTATTTTTGGGGTATTTTATAACTAGTCTATCAAAGATTTCTAAAGCTCTTTTATATTGTTTTGATTTATAGTATTTTACTCCCTCTTGCAAGTTATCATGAAGAGATGTACTAAATAACAGTGATATGAAAAAAAGTATAGTAAAAACAAACCTCATATAACTCCAATAAAATCTTACTAGAGTTATATCGACAAAAATGGATTATTTTTTAAAGCTTTTAAGAAGAATTAGTAAAACACCTAAGTCTATCATGACATCGGCAAAGTTAAATATCGCAAAATCAAATCCACAATGCCAATAAACATAGTCCACAACACCCTCTCTAAAAAATCTATCAGCTATGTTGCTAAAGCCTCCAGCTAAGATTAGGGCTATAGATATGTAGTACTCATTAAAAAGCTCTTTTTTGTTCATAAGGTATATGATAGCACCTAGGATTAGTACTACTTGGAAGTATTTTAGATACTCTCCTAAAAAAGAAAGCATAGAAAAAGCCACACCTTTGTTGTAGGCAAGGACTAGGGAGATACAACTTCCCTCTACTCCAAAGCCTTTTACAAAAGCTAATTTTATAGTTTGATCTAAAAAAACAACTACTAAAAAAAGTAGTAAAAACTTTAGTTTTCTATCCATTTAACTTTTCACTAAAAAATTTTTCCAACTCTTTTATCCTTTTGTTTACAAGTTTGTTATCTCTTCCCTCTATCAAAATTCTGAGAAGATTTTCAGTTCCAGAGTATCTTATAAGAGGTCTTAATCCTTCACTTTTTAAAGAGTTAACAACTTTATTATATCCATCTATCTTATCTAATGGTTTCTTATTTTTTATCTTTAAGTTTTTTAAAACTTGTGGATAAGGCTCGAAAAGATTTAGTGCTTTACTGGCTTTTTTACCTTTTGCAAGGATATAAGATATAACTTGCAAGGCTGCTGCTAATCCATCTCCAGTCTTTGCATAATCACTTAGGATTATATGACCACTTTGCTCTCCACCAAAGTTAAGACTCTCTTTTTGCATCAAATCAAGAACATTTTTATCTCCAACATCACATCTAAAAAGCTCTATATTTTGACTAGCTAAAAAATCCTCTAAGGCTTGATTACTCATAACTGTAGCCACTACTCCATTGTTAGCTAATCTACCCTCTTCTTTTAGATGTAGAGCTAAAGCAGCTATGATTTTATCTCCATCAACTATACTACCTTTTTCATCTACAACAACCAATCTATCAGCATCTCCATCAAATGCAAACCCTATATCTGCTCTTAATCTTAAAACTTCACTAGCAAGATTTTCAGGATGCAGAGCCCCACAATCTTTGTTGATATTTGAGCCATTTGGTTTATCATTTAGCACAAAAGTCTCTGCTCCAAGTTCATTAAAAACAGTTGGTGCTACTTTATAAGATGCTCCATTTGCTACATCTATCACAACTCTCATACAATGAAGAGTTAAGCTTTTTGGAAATGAATTTTTGATATTTACTATATATCTTCCTATCACATCATCTATTCTTTTAGAGTTTCCTATCTCTACATCTATTGCTTGATTTTCCAAAAGTAGTTTTTCATTAAAATATATCTCTTCAATATTTTTTTCAATCTCATTGTTTAATTTGTTACCTCTTTTGTCGAAAAATTTTATACCATTATCCTCAAAAGAGTTATGTGATGCAGTTATCATGATTCCACCATCACATCTTAAATCCTCAGTTAAAAAAGCTGTTGCAGGAGTTGGCATAGGGCCTATTTGTCTAACATCAAAGCCAACGGCAGTAAGCCCAGATACTATGGCATTTTCTATCATATAGCCACTTCTTCTAGTATCTTTTCCAACTATAATCTTGTTTGTTATAGCATTTTTTCTAAAGTAAATCCCAGCTGCCATAGCAAGTCTCATAGCCACCATGGCAGTAAGCTTTTCTCCAGCTTTGCCTCTAACTCCATCAGTTCCAAATAATTTCATATCTACCTCTTTTATATTAGTTATTACTCACTATATCGGCAATATCTAGTAAAATTTATGCTATAATATCAAAAAAGAACAACAAAAGGCAAATATCATGAAAGGGTTAGTTCAAGGTGTTATTTTAGGTTTAGTTCGTTTTGGTTTAGTATTTCTCACTCTATGCTTTTAGCGTAATAACTTTTTTAGTAACTCTTTGGACAAATGGTGCTTTGCCACTTGGTGTTGTCTCACTAATACCTTTGATACTTTTCCCCTCATTTGGGATACTTGATTTAAAAGCTATCACACCAAATTACTCAAAAAGTATCATATTTCTGTTTTTAGGTGGTTTCATGATGGCTATCGCTATCTCTAAAACAGATTTACACAAGTACTTTAGTCAAAAAATCCTCTCCTTTTTTTCCAAACACACCAAGAGGTATCATCTACTCTCTTTCAACAACTTCTGCACTTCTTAGCTCAATACTATCAAATACAACTATAACTTTGATGCTCATGCCAATAGGTCTGTTTCTAACTACAAACACTAAACTAAAGATAAGATTTTTACTCGCTATTGCCTATGGAGCTAGCATAGGAGGTATTATAACCCCTATGCTAGCTCCACCAAACATGATACTTTTAGGCTTTTTAGACACAGTCCACATAACTGCACCAACCTTTGGAGAGTGGATGATAAAAGTTTTTCAGTAGCATTTTTTATGCTTTTGATAGTTCCATTTTTACTATCACTCTCCGTAAAAAATGAAAAAATAGAGAGTTTAAAACAAGAGAACCTTACTTTAGATAATACTCAAAAAAGACTACTTTGGATACTTGGTGGCTTAGTACTTTTACTTTTAGTAAATACACCTATAAAACCATACTACACAGGACTTGGACTTTTGATGTTTATGCCCAAAATAGGTTTTTTATAGTGGGAAGATGCAAAAGAGATTCCCTATGAGATAGTATTTTTATTTGGTGCAGGATTTTCTATCGCTACTGCATTTTCTAAAACAGGCTTAGCTTCTGATATAGCTCACAAACTCTCCTTCATCTCAGATATGCCACTTTTTTGGATGATATTTTTCATAGCACTTTTTGTTAGTTTTACCACAGAGATTACAAGTAATACTGCCCTAACCTCTATCGTCCTACCTATATTTTACGAGTTTGCAAAGAAAATGGGAAGTGATGGAGAAGTTATTATGTTGGTAGCAACCATAGTTGCTAGTTATGCTTTCAGCTGCCTATCGCTACTCCTCCAAATGCAATAGTTATGAGTAGTGGAGTGATAAAAGTAAAAAATATGGCAAAAGTAGGATTTTTTGCAAATATGTTAGGGGTTGTTGTGCTTAGTTTGGTTGCTTATCTGTTGTGGAGGTAGATGTTTTGTATTTTTTATTATCCTTCATGATATAAACCCCTCCTGCTATCAGTAAAACATATAGAGCAAAAAAAGCTATTATAAATAATACTTCAAATAACATTTCAACTCTTTATAATTTTTTAGAAACTCTACTATTCTCTGTATCTTTAACAATAGATACAGTACCAATAACAACAACTCCAACAAGAGTTAAAACTGCTATAAATGCTAATATCTCATTCATATACTATCCTCTTGTTTTTCTTTATAAATAATTGTACTAAAATTCTTATAAATACCTTACTAAAACTATTTTATAGGTTATTACATCTTATGTTTCAGTTCAAGCTTTGTCATACACATATTTAGGGGCTGATTTAAACATTTCAATACATCTCATGTATCAGTTCAAGCTCAGGTATTAAAAAAAATGAGGAGATTAAGATGCTATTTCAATACATCTCATGTATCAGTTCAAGTTAAGCTTTACTTAGAAGCTAATTTAAAAGGAAGATTTCAATACATCTCATGTATCAGTTCAAGGTATCAACTGGATGGATAAAACGATTCAAGATCGAATTTCAATACATCTCATGTATCAGTTCAAGAATGATTACAGCAGGTAAAAAATCACTTCTATTTGGATTTCAATACATCTCATGTATCAGTTCAAGTCTGATATTATTAGAAAGTGCAAATTTTTCATATCTATTTCAATACATCTCATGTATCAGTTCAAGGTTGGATATGGAACATTTAAGAAATCTCCTGACTTGAATTTCAATACATCTCATGTATCAGTTCAAGGCTATCTTCATCTTCATCCAGAGTTTTATCTGCTCATTTCAATACATCTCATGTATCAGTTCAAGCATCACATTCCACCACTCTGGTGAATAATTGTTTTTAATTTCAATACATCTCATGTATCAGTTCAAGTAAATCTGTAGTTTTAGAGGTCTTAACTGGACTATTATTTCAATACATCTCATGTATCAGTTCAAGGGACAAACGGTCTAATATCTATTTCTTTTTGGATTTTATTTCAATACATCTCATGTATCAGTTCAAGGATCAATGACCGGATCAGGGAGAAGCTTAGCAAGGGATTTCAATACATCTCATGTATCAGTTCAAGGAGTTCTCCATGACAAAGAGGATTTAGTGAAACTTTATTTCAATACATCTCATGTATCAGTTCAAGTACTCCAGAGTGGATCTCTTGGCTTTTGATTTTTTCATTTCAATACATCTCATGTATCAGTTCAAGCCTAGTGCAAAGAGAAATAGGGATAGCCTATTAACAAATTTCAATACATCTCATGTATCAGTTCAAGTTACCATGATGATAGTTGATCCAGAGGGTAAAGGATATTTCAATACATCTCATGTATCAGTTCAAGTGTCTTTGGAGTCTCTACTAATTCGTTAGGATCACTATTTCAATACATCTCATGTATCAGTTCAAGAAGAGTTGGGATGTTTCCACTAGTACAGCTCATGATATTTCAATACATCTCATGTATCAGTTCAAGTGGAGGATTTATACCAGGTATTAGCAGATTACAATCATTTCAATACATCTCATGTATCAGTTCAAG
>JALVVR010000035.1:20068-35946 GCA_027023305.1 Campylobacterales bacterium
ATTTCAATACATCTCATGTATCAGTTCAAGGCTCAACTGCTCAAAGCTTTGGAAAGTTTGCAGTTTAATTTCAATACATCTCATGTATCAGTTCAAGTCCATTTGTTACGATTTTTATGTAGTCTTTTAGCTCATTTCAATACATCTCATGTATCAGTTCAAGCCTATACCTGAGAGTGTAGAGGGCAGGGCTAAGTACATTTCAATACATCTCATGTATCAGTTCAAGGTCATGTAAAAATATCTTCCATCATTTACTCTTGATTTCAATACATCTCATGTATCAGTTCAAGTAGAGTAGAAAACAAACTTCACTATGTCAGAACTGTATTTCAATACATCTCATGTATCAGTTCAAGTGATTGAAGATGATTTTAAAAAGCTTAATTGTTTGTAATTTCAATACATCTCATGTATCAGTTCAAGGTATGAGAAAGATTTTTTTAGTTTTAGTTTTAAGTAATTTCAATACATCTCATGTATCAGTTCAAGCCTTATTAAAAACCCTGCAACTCACTTATAAGAAGATTTCAATACATCTCATGTATCAGTTCAAGACTTAAAGGGCACTACTCTTCTATCGATGAACCTTATTTCAATACATCTCATGTATCAGTTCAAGCCAAACGGTCAAAGGGTTCAAGTTGTTTCACCCAAATTTCAATACATCTCATGTATCAGTTCAAGAAGATTAACTGATATTGCAAATATATTATATCCACTAACATTTCAATACATCTCATGTATCAGTTCAAGGGAACGAGAAAAAGAGCTAAGAGCTCCACTTTATAGCATTTCAATACATCTCATGTATCAGTTCAAGTACTGGCCTTGGAAAGAGTCCATCTTTTACTTGTTTAATTTCAATACATCTCATGTATCAGTTCAAGGATATTAACAAACTTACAAAGTATCTTAGTGAGAGATTTCAATACATCTCATGTATCAGTTCAAGTAGATTTGAAAGCAGATACTTCAAAACTTGTTAGATTTCAATACATCTCATGTATCAGTTCAAGCAACTTTGCTATCCCAGCTTTGTAGTATCTTGAGAATTTCAATACATCTCATGTATCAGTTCAAGTCACAGCTGATGACACAACAGATGTAGAAATAGAATTTCAATACATCTCATGTATCAGTTCAAGGCTGGTTTATCAACTGTTTTAAATGTTCCATCACCATATTTCAATACATCTCATGTATCAGTTCAAGTCTTTGCATTTCTAAATATCTAGCTCTCTCTTCTCTATTTCAATACATCTCATGTATCAGTTCAAGTACTTGGAGGCAAAAGATGAAGCTCTCTCTTGAGAATTTCAATACATCTCATGTATCAGTTCAAGCAAGCATTTTAGGGACTTTTGATTAAACTTTATTCTCTAAAATACTTATATAATGGGCTTTAAAAACTTTTTTTCCAACTGATTAAAAAAATTAACAGTAAAAAGTTAAAGAGCCGTTGAGGTTCTATTTTAGCATATTTTTGATGATTTTTAGCAAAATAAGGTTGGAAAATTATAAAAAGATTGATTCACTATCATTTTCAGTTATATTTCCTAGTGTTTCTTCATCAAATACAGCTTTGCTTTGAAATTTAACGATAGAAACAAAATCTATCTCTTTATCGATTGTCTTTTCTATTTCACTTTTAAACTTTATCAAATTTGCAGGAGTGATATTTCCTCTAAATATACTTTTTTGATGATGTTTAAAATACTTTTTGCAGATTTTAAAAACTTTTGCAACTCTATTTTTTCCTACTTCACTATCTTTATCAGCTATATCGTAAAATACAAATGCATAGTTGTAGTTATATTTTTTACTCAACACTTTTCCTTTAAAGAAAAAGGCTCAAAAGGTTTATCTTCTAGTAAATATTTTATCAGTTTATATGCATCATACCTTATCGCACTTTTATAAGTAGTTTTTCGTTTTAATTTTGGATGCACAAAGGTTTCATTGATACGATTTTCAAAGTTTTCTATGAATATCTTTTTTCCACTCTCATTAAGCAAAGCATAATTTAAGCTCTTGTCAAAATGTTTACTCACTTGCAACTTTTTATTGTTTACACAATCAAATATAGTTTTATACACAACTATCGGCTTAAAAACTTCACACAAATCCAAACTCAGGCTAAATCTTCCCTCCCTCGGGCTATGTAAAAAACTGATTGACTGGTTTAAGTGAGTTCTATAAATAGCAGAGATTGTCTTGGTATAAAGTAAGGTATTTCCAAAACTTATAAGTGCATTTATAGGATTGTCAGGTGGTCTTTTTACTCTTTTGTTCATGATAAAGTCTTCAGGCAAAAAATACTTAAAACTATCATAAAATCTACTCCAAATCTGCCCCTCTATATAAAGAATTTGCTCGATAGTTAAATCACCACTTAAAAACTCTTGTACATCTTTTTTTAGCCAATCAAGAAGCTCTTTTAACTCTTTTTTACCATGTCGATAGTAGTGGTATAGCACTTCTCTAATATTTTGAGCAATTCCCTCAACTATGGCTTTTGCGATTATCAATCTGTTTTCAATATATGCATAACTTTGCTTTATAGTTAAATTACCACTGATATATTTCTCTTTTGGATAAAAACTTCCACTATAACCAGCATGATAGTTAAAAAAATGCACCACAATACCAGCTTTTGCCATAAAATCTAAAAACTTTGTATTTAAACTTACTTCATTCATACAGTAAAGCTCTTTGGTATCCTCTATCGGTAGATAGACATTTCCTTTTTCATTTTTAAACACTATGGAGTTATCTTTTCTCCTTAGCTCACCCATACTAAAAATATATCTTGTCTGATCTTTTGCCATAACTTCTCCTAAATAAAACAGTACTCATAATAAGCACACTTCTTGCAATGTTTTTCGAGTTTCGGCTTGAGAGGTTTAGGTAAGTTTACTAAATCCTCAATATCAGCTACAACCTTTAAAAGCTCTCTTTCATTTACCTCATCCAATTCCACATAATGCACTTTTTTACTCTGCCTATTTTTTTCAATAAACTCAATCTTTCCTTTTTTAACTACCCCTTTTTGCTTTAACTTATACAAATACAAAAGTAGTTGCCATTTCACTGCTTCAGGGTCACTATCACTCTTTTTAATCTCAACTAAATATTCTTTTGTAATCTTATCTATCTTGATATTATCTATACTTATCTCTGTTTTTTTATTTTTTTCTTCATTTATTTCATGAAGCACTTTACCTATTCGGACATCTTCAGAGTTATCCTCTAAGTTTATGCGATTTGCATGAAGCCAAAGTTTTGTTTTACAAAAGAAGTAGTAGTTTATTAGGGTTCCGTTTACTCTCATAATCTTCCTTTAACTAAAACTAAAACTTTTTTCTTCATTATATTTATCTGCAAATATTACTCCCTCTTCAAAACTATATTTTAAATCTAATACAGTATAAAAAATATCTTTTCTCTCTGGAGGTACCGTTTTTAAATATTTTTTTTCTAAATAATAAGGTAATGCTATTGTATATTCATAGCCTATTCTATCATTTATATAATCATCATATAACAAATAATCATTTTTTGATTCTTCTATATCTCTTAAATCATAATTATCAGCAGATTTTTGAATACCGTTAAGTTTTTTAAGTGTTTCATCATATTTTAAATAAGCTTCATTAAAAAGTCTTGTAATATCATTTTTAAGTGCTATATCTTCTTCGAACAATCTATCATAAACAATATTAAGCCATTTTACATATTCTCTTAATTCAAAATACCCTTCTTTGATGGTATCAAAAGTTAAATCCAATATAAAATCTCTATATGGCAGAGCTTTTTCTACCTTATAAATATAAATCTCTCCTTTTTTCTCAAGAGATTTTTTACGATTTACTCTTCCAAACCTTTGAATAAGTGAATCAATAGGAGCATTATCTGTAAACATAACATCAAAGTCTATATCTAACGAAACTTCTACAATTTGTGTGGCTACTAAAATAAAAGGTTTCTTTTGATTAAGCTTGTAAAAAATAAGTTTTTCTTTTTTAGTTCTATCTCTTTTTTTAAAAGTGGAATGATACAAAACAATATCTCTCTTATCAATACCAAGCTCTTGTAGTGCTTTATAAATTTGAGTTGCTTTATAAACAGTATTTCGTATAACTAAAACATTCTTGCCAGCTTTAAATTTAGCTATTATATTATCTATATCATCATCTAAAAAACTATCTATTTTAAAAATCTCATTTGCTTTTTTCTCAAATAAGGTTTTTTCTGTAATAACTAGATAATTACTTACCCCTAAAAGTTCTTTTATCTTGTTTGGTATAGAGGCACTCATCAAACACACTGGAACATTCATCTCATTGCAAAGTTCAAAAAAGCGTTTTAAAAAGCCCATCAGTTTGAAATCATAGGCATGAACTTCATCAATTATAATCACAGAATTTAAAAAGTTTTTTGTAGCAATATTAAATCGCCCAATATTGATAAAATACTTTAGCAAAGAGTCAATAGTCGAAACTGTTACAGGTTTATTAAAACTTTTACTGAGTAAAAAGTCACTTTTAAAAATATCATCTACTTCTCCATTTTCTCTTTCATACTCTTTTTCTAAAAAGATTTTTGCCGATGAGTGGATAAGTCCACACTCATTTTTATCAAAAAAGTTTTGCACTCTTTCATAAAGCTTATTAGATGTTGTTTGCGTAGGCAATGTATATATAATTTTAGAATGTTTATTTTGCAAATTATTAATTGCCCAAAGCAGAGAGCCTTCTGTTTTTCCTTCACCGGTAGGGATTTCTACTAAAACAGATTGTGAGCTTAATGATAGATTTT
The DNA here is from genome assembly GCA_027023305.1 of Campylobacterales bacterium. Classification (GTDB taxonomy): domain Bacteria; phylum Campylobacterota; class Campylobacteria; order Campylobacterales; family QNZT01; genus SZUA-1377. The sequence continues at coordinate 24,890 of JALVVR010000035.1, forward strand.
CTTGAAACTCTCTAAGTTTATCAAAAGATAAATGTTTCATAAACTCCTGTTTAGTAGGTTGAGTTTGAAAAGTAATAGGTGTAATTGTTTCACTAAATCTAGCACTTGCTAACCAATCTGCTAAGTTTAATATTCCAGATATATAACTATATAGAGTTCTTAGCTTGTGGTTAGATTTAATATATTGTAAATCCTCTTCAATAGCCTCTAATTCTACTCTCATATCATTTTTAATTTCAAACTCAAAATCATAACTACACTCTCTTTTTAGATAACTCTTATAGCTCTTTTTATATCTATTAAAAAACTGCTCTGCTTTATCTAAAAAGTTAAACTCTACATCTCTAACTCTATAAGGCATAAGTGTGTGGTGAGTTAATGCTAGAACTAAAAGAAGATTTACATATCTATCGCCCTCTAAAAAATCAAAATCTTCAATTCCAACAAGCACCGAAGCAGAATATAAAGAGTGATAAGATTTCTCCCCATTTTGGATAGTTGATTGAAACTCATTTGTAGCTTTTCCTATATCATGAAAGTAGGCAGAAAAAAATATTAAATCTCTGATTTTCTCTTTTTCCCAACCACTAATTTTAGAGACTTTATCTAAAGAGTTGCTATCTATAAGTTTTAATGCCTCCTCTATAACCCAAGCTGTATGAAGTTCTAAATTTTGAGTTGCTATAAGTTCCCCATCTTTTTCTATTTTTTTAGCAACTATCTCCATTAATAGAGTACCAAACAATTGTTTAACTCATTATCTAAAAAACTTTTAACCTCATCTTGAAACTCTATTTCACAATTGAGAAACTCAACTTGTCTAAACTCCTCTGTTATCTCTCGTGAAATTCGTTTCCCCTTTTTGTCAAACCCTATAAATTTTGTAGCTACAATATTTGACATTGGCAACTCAATAGCATAACTTATATCTTTAATAAAGGCTTTATATCTTGTGCCTTTATCTAAAAAAAGCGAGTCAATTCTATTACTCTTACTCTTTTCTAAATCTATCTCTTTTACATTGCAAATAGTTATTAACTCATCATCTAAACCCAATGAGGGTATATTTTTGGGTGCTTTTAGATTGGTTAAAATTTCCTTATATAACTCTTTATCTTCTATCTTAAGATAAATTGTATATTTGGGTATATAGAGTCTGTCTCTTCTTATAACACTTTTACCACGATTTTTTTTATCTATAGTTTTATAACTCCATAAATCTTTTCCTCTACCCTCTATACTATTAATCACAACAGAAACCTCTATCATCTCCTTATCTAAAATCTCAAAAAACTCCTTTTGAGATTTTAGTGAGATATTACAAAGCATTCCAATAACTGTTGTTTTTGGTGGTGCTAAAAAAGATTTCTGATAAGTTCTAAAAAAAGAGATTCTAAAAGAGTTTATTAAACCCTCTACCTTAAATCGTATCACTCTCATTACTGACTCTTTAACATATCTTTATACTTTTCTAATGCCTTATTTACAGTTGTTACATTCTCAAATGCCGACTTTATCACCTCTTCATTATTAAAAATCCCCTTTGATATTCCAATAGTTAAACTCTCTACACTATTGTCCTCTATAGCCTCTTTAATATTTTCTATATTAATATTGCCCTCACTATCAACATCAAGTGCATTTAATAAAAATGGATTTCCTGTTTTCTGTTTAGAAATAACAATAAACTTAGGAGATATATCTTCAAGATTTCTAGCCTGTTTTGCTCCACCATTAAAGTTTTTGATTGCATCTAAAAAGATATTTAACCTCTCTACTCTCTCATTTTCACTTAATATCTCCGTAACCTCATAAGAGTACTCATCTACCTCATTACCTATATGAGCTGTATTTATCATAATATTACCTCTCATAAAGTTCATAGTATCTATCTCTATTTGAACAATATTTCCACTCTTATCTCCATCTTTTTTTGGCTTTTGCTTTCTAGTTAAATAGTCATACTCCCCTTTATAAGGTAAAATAGAGATAAGTGGTGAAACTTTTATAGGAGACCATCTTCTTGTTGCTTTTGGAAACATATATCCAAAAAGATCTAGATCAACAAATTTTTTAAAAGCTGTCTCTCTATATTGTTCCCAATTTTTTGTATTGTTTAAATCAACAGTTTTTCCTTTTTTATCTATTCTAAAAGTAGGTTCTCCTTTTTCGTCAACCTCTGTAATCCTTGCACCCAATTGTAAAAGTGTCTCTTTCATATATCTTCTTAATGCTTGACCAGATACATAAGCAAATTCATCTCCATTTGCATTTGAGATTTTTTTCATAACTGTTACATTTCCACCTGTTCCCTCTGCTCCATTTAGTGAAGCCACATTTACTTTTGTAATATATGCTATATTTAAAAACATTATTTATCTCCTCTATTTGATTTTGCATAAACTACTGCTCTAAATTTATCTATTGCATAGATAGCAATATAATCGCGAACTATCTCCCAATTTGGTTCAATTTCTTCAAGAGTCTCACTCAATGCTTCATTAAATCCTTTTGAAAACTTAGCCTTATCATCATTTTTTAAAATAGAAAATTTTAAATCTTTAAAATATCCTATTAACTGTTTATAATTTTTTACATTTCTAAGTTTAAAAAGTAAATCTTTATCTCCTAACTCTGCACAATAATGCCCTATGCCATAGCCTAATTTTTTTGATTGTTCATGAATGTTCATATTTTTTTCTCCTAATAATTTTTTTAAATAGAGTTTTTCAAACTCAAAAAGCTTTTCACCGATAAAGGGCTTAACCTTCATTTTCTTTTCATTTTTTAAAATATTAAAACTTGTCAAATAGTACTCTTTTCTCAAACTTGAAAAAGAGAGTAGATTTTGACACCATTTTTGTAGATTTAGATTAACCTCATTACTTCCTTGTGACATAGAAAAAGTCACTAAAATATCAGCCAAATAGTCAAATAGTTTATGCTCTTTTACAACCTCAAAAAACTTTATAATTCTATAAGCTTTTGTATATTCAGAAAAAGAGGTTTTAAATACTCCGTCATCTGTATAGACTACAAATGAAATCTTTTTCAGAGCATTATAAATCTCTTTTTTTGTAACTTTTCTTCGTCTATTTGCCTTTTTATACTGCTCTTCTATATGGTAAATAATTGAAAAAAGATACATAAAGAACTTAACTTCAAACTCCTCTTCAGAGTTTGAGATATAAAAGTTTTGATTGTGTATGCCATCTGTGGATAATCTTTTATAAAAATCTATATTTGTGCCAATAGTTTTTAAATTATCTTTTTTATCTCTAATTTTTATATTTTCATCGTCAATATCTAAAAACTCTTTAAATTTCTCTAATGCCTTTAAATCAGAACTATTTGGATAGATAAAATAGGAATAGTTATAAAATCTTTGCACTCTTCCACCAAACCAATAAATCAAAGCATCCCATTTATCTATTTTATAATTTTTAGGCTGTTTTACCATATCATGAAAAGAACCTTGACCATCTTCAAAAGAGTGAATTTTAGAGTCTAATTTTAAAATATTATCTTTTACAAAATAGTTTGTAAACTTTTCTACTCCTCTATCTAAAGTGATTGCAACTACTACTTGATTATTACCATTTGGAACATTTAGCAAATCTAAATTATTATCTAAATAGTTTAATATATGGTGCAATCTAATATTCTTATCTAATTTTTTATTTAGATTTAATCTTTTTTCTATATCTGTTACTTTTATCTTTTTTAGGTCAGGTTGTTGATTGTTTTTTTTACAAAAATGAATATATTTTTTCTGTATATTCTCTTTTTCTGACTTATCAACTATCTTATAACTATAAACTCCACTTAAAATATCATTACCGCTGGATTTTCCAATAACATCAAATCGTTTATCTAAAATAAAATCCTCTTTTTTTTCATCATAAAACCATCTATCATTTTTAGTCTGATGAACAATCTTATACTCTTTGAAAAAATCTTGTAAAATTTTTGAATAGACCTCTTCAGATTTATCTTTTTCTATCTTTAACATTAAAGAGCTACTACTCAAATCTAACTCTATACTCTTTGTTCTTAAAAATCGATATAGATTTACAATACCATTATTAAAAAGCATATCTTTAGATTTATATGTTAATTCCATAAGCAAAATCCACCTCCAAAACTATTTTTCTCCCCAAGTCCACAAGCCAAAGCTATAAAAGCCAACTTCTGACTAATCTCATCTTCATGAGGAATTATCCTAAATTTATTTCCAAAAAATCTTATCTTTTTACCATCTTTGTCAAACTCTATATTTTGAGGGGATTTATTTTTAATCTCCAATAATTGGATAAAGTTTTGTTCAGCATCAATTTTTTTATCATAAAATATTTTATACTTTTTTTCAAGATTATCATGAAGCTGTCTTTGAAGCTTTAAGATATCCCCATCTTTTTGCATCGTCCAAAAGAGATTTTTTTCAGAGGTTACTATCACTGGAGTGGCAGAGTATAGTTCAGAAATAAAAAACTTTTTAACCAACTTTTTTTGAGTTTCTACAACTAAAAAGTTTGGATTATTTATATTTTGCCTTAAACTTAAAGTCAAAGTATCTATAAAATTTTCATTTAAAGAGCGAAGAGTAAAACTATAACTTGTACCTTTTTTATATGTTTGAGAACTCTCGATAGGAAAAAAATTTCCAAAGTTATATAGTTTAAAGCCTCTCTTTTCATGTAAGAGTTTTAGCTCATCTGTTTGAGCCATAGAGTAACTTATATATTTTGAGATATTTTCAAACCCCTCTTTAAAGGGTATATCTCTTTTTAAATATGCCGTGCATTTCAGTTCAAAATATTTCATAAAAATTCCTTTTAATTAATCTTTATATCTACAAAACTCCTTTACAAAACACTCATCATCACATTTTGGATTTTTTGCAGTGCAGATATATCTACCAAATAAAACAAATCCTTGATGCAAGATATAAAGATCTGTTTTAAACTTATTTTCAAGTTCTTTTTCTACTTTTTCAGGGGTATTTTCATAGCTTAGTCCTAGTCTATGAGCAACTCTAAAAACATGAGTATCAACTGCCATGAGATTTTTTTGTAGATACTCTATCATGACAACATTTGCAGTCTTTTGCCCTACTCCAGCTAGTTTTACAAGCTCTTTTTCATCTAAAGGTATTTTTCCATCAAAATCCTCTTCAACACTTTGTGCCATCTTTATAAGATTTTTTGCCTTGTTGTTGAAAAAAGAACAAGTTTTTATATAATATTTCACATCTTCAAGATTTGCACTTGATAAATCTTTTGTAGTTGGATATTTTTGAAAAAGTGCAGGAGTTATAATATTTACTCTTTTATCTGTGCATTGAGCTGAGAGCATGACTGAGACTAAAAGTTCATATAGGTTTTCATACTTTAGCTCAGTTTTTGCATCTTTGTATCTTGAAACAAAAGCCTCTTTTATGGCTTCTATCTCTTTTTTAGTAGCATATTTTCTCAAACTCTAGTGACCAGTTGTATTAAAATCTCTTCTTGCATTTGAAATAGCTATATAAAAACCTATCATGACATCCAAAAACTGTGCTTCTAGTGATAAAAAGTAGAGTGGATGTGGTGTTTTGTTTAATTTAAAAATAATATAAAGAATATATGCGATGATAGCTATAAAAAACAAAAAAGACATGATAAAGTCTATCCAAGCCTCTCCACCTTTAGGTGCAAAAAATGATGATTTTCCTATCTCTATAGAGAGTGTAAACATCAAGATTCCTGACAAGATTATTGCAAAATTATAACCATTCATAGCATTTGGAGGTATGATTCCTTCAACTTTTAAAAATATGATAGCTATGGGTATAGCATTTAGAGGTATCAGTGAAAATAAAAAACTCATTTTTTCTCCTTAACTTTTTGTTATTCTAATAAAAATACAATATATTCTATCTTTTTAAGATTATATTTTTTAGTTAATTTTTCACATTAAACTAAGATTAATGTTGTACAATTAAGACTTAAATCAAGTATTAGGAGAATAATTATGGGTAAATATGTTGAACTAAACAATTCAAACTTTGAATCTACTATAAATGAAGGTCTTACACTAGTTGACTTTTGGGCTCCATGGTGTGGTCCGTGTAGAATGATAGCTCCAATCATAGAGGAGTTAGCAGAGGATTTTGATGGTAAAGCTACTATCGCTAAAGTAAATACTGATGAAGAACAAGATATAGCTATCAAGTTTGGTATCAGAAGTATTCCTACTATCCTTTTCTTTAAAGATGGAAAAGTTGTAGATCAAATGATAGGTGCTGCTGGTAAAAATGTTATCGCAGACAAAATAGACTCTCTTCTATAAGCATTTTATGAAGAGAAAAAAAGGGGGAAAGGTTTTCTCCCTCAACTACCTTTTTGCTTCTTTTTTTGGAGCTTTGATGATAGCCGGAGCTTTTGGCTACTATAACTACAAATTTTCACAATTTAAATTTTTCAATTTTAAAGATAATATTTTTTATCAAAAAAGAGATATTTTTGTTCCAAAAGATGAGAAATATACAGTTTTAATATATAGTTCAAATATGAATGATGCTAAGAAGTTGATAAAAAAGATAAAAACAAATAAAAAGATTTTAGCAATAGATTTGTATCAGCAAAGATTTGTTACAAAAGATAACACTATCTTTTTAACAAGTGGAATGAACACGATTTTAAAACTAATCCAACAATTTAATATTTACAATGTACCTGTTGTTTTTGATATTAAAAAATTTAACAAAGTTCAATACAAACAAGACTCTAAAATAATGGGAATATAAGGAATTATCATGATAGATTTAGCAATAATAGGTGGAGGTCCAGCAGGTCTAAGTGCAGGGCTTTATGCCACAAGAGGTGGTATAAAAAATGTAGTTTTATTTGAAAAAGGACTCCCAGGTGGAGCGATAGCTAGTAGTAGTGAGATAGAAAACTACCCCGGAGTTGAAGAGGTAAAGAGTGGAATGGAATTTATGGACACTTGGAATAGACAATGTTTTAGGTTTGGTCTCACTCACCAGATGGAAGAGATTTTAAATGTTTCAAAAAAGGATGATAGTTTTGTTTTAAAAACTTATAATAAAGAGATAGAAGCAAAAAATGTCATAGTCTGCACTGGTAGTATACCCAAAAGAGCTGGAATAAAAGGAGAGGATAAGTTTTATGGTAGAGGAGTTAGTAACTGTGCCACTTGTGATGGTTTTTTTTACAAAGATAAAGAAGTAGCTGTTATAGGTGGAGGAGATACCGCCTTAGAAGAAGCACTTTACCTAACAAATATAGCTTCAAAAGTATATCTTATCCATAGAAGAGATGACTTTAGGGCTGCTCCATCAACCGTAGAGAAAGTAAAAAACAATAAAAAAATTGAACTTATTTTATCTGTTACTATTGAAGAGATTTTTGGTGACCAAAGTGGAGTAAATGGCATAAAATATAAAGATAAAAATGATAATATCTCTACTTTAAATGTCCCAGGTATATTTGTATTTGTAGGTATGAGTGTAAATCATGATATTTTAAAAAATGATAATGGTTCATTTATATGTGAAGTTAATAAAAAAGGCGAAGTAAAAGTTGATTTAAAGATGAAAACTTCACTTAAAGGCTTGTATGCCTGTGGGGATATAAGAGAAGATGCTTCAAGACAAGTTATTTGTGCAGCAGGTGATGGAGCAACAGCATCTATAGAAGTTATAAATAGTTCACACTAAGGGGAAAAGATGAAAAAAGTAGGGATTTTGGGTTCAACTGGTAGAGTTGGAGAACTTTTGATAAAAAATCTAAAAAGGCATGAGAGTTTAGAGTTAGATACTCTTTATGCATCAAAAAAATTTGATTTTACTATAGATGAAAATCAAACTGTTACAAATGATATAGATACTCTTTTAAAAAACAGTGATGTTGTGATAGATTTTTCACTCCCTAATGGAACAGAAGCTTTACTAGAAGAAGCTATAAAAAACCCAACGGCACTTGTGATAGGAACTACTGGATTAAACCGACATCAACAAAACTTACTTTTAGAAGCTAGTAACCATATGCCTATACTATATGCTACAAACATGTCCTTGGGAGTTGCTGTTTTAAACAAGTTAGCTTCTCTTGCAAGTGAACTTTTAAGAGATTTTGATGCTGAGATAGTTGAGATGCACCATAGATACAAAAAAGATGCTCCAAGTGGAACTGCACTTACTCTAGCTGAACATGTAGCAGAAGCTAGAGGACTTGATTTAAACAATGTTAGAGTGAGTGGAAGAGATGGAAATATAGGCGAAAGAACTAAAGATGAGATAGCTGTTATGAGTCTTCGTGGTGGAGATATAGTTGGAAGACATACAGCTGGTTTTTACAATGATGGAGAGTTTATAGAGTTAAACCATACTGCAACAAGTAGAGATACCTTCGCAAAAGGTGCTATAAGAGCAGCTTCATGGCTTACAAATCAGCCAAATGGCTTATATAAAATAACTGATTGTTTAGGGATATAATATGTGTGCAGTAGTAGGTGTATTTAATGTTAGAAATGCTTCAAAGGTAGCTTATTATGCTCTTTTTGCAATGCAACATCGTGGACAAGAAGCTACTGGAATAACTTCAAGTGATGGTAAAAGGTTATATACAAAAAAATCGAAAGGTTTAGTAAATGATGTATTTGCCGATGAAAGTAGTTTTGAGTTTCTAAATGGTTCTAAAGCTATCGGACATAACAGATACTCCACTGCCGGAAGTAGCTCATTAGAAGATGCCCAACCAATAGATGCTAAATACCTCCTAGGAGAGATCTCTATAGTTCATAATGGAAACTTAACAAATAAGGATGAGATAAGAAAAATGCTTATTAAAGAGGGAGCGATATTTCAATCCGATATGGATAGTGAAAATATAATTCACCTTATAGCTAGAAGTCAAGCTAACACTTTAGAAGAGAGAATTAAAGAAGCTCTTTCTTATATAAAGGGTGCTTATTGTCTCATCATCCAAAGTAGAACTAAAATGTTTGTTATAAGAGATAAATATGGTGTTAGACCTTTTTGTTTGGGTGAATTTGAAAATGGTGGATATATAGTTGCCAGTGAAACTTGTGCTTTAGATTTAGTAGGAGCAAAATATGTTAGAGATATAAATCCTGGAGAGATGCTTATCTTTAAAAAAGGGGAGGAGCCTGAGAGTATCCAAATATATGAAAGCAACCCTCGTCCTTGTGCTTTTGAATATATATACTTTGCTAGACCAGATAGTGTTATAAGTGGTAAAAATGTATATGAAACTAGAATAAAAATGGGGATGGAGTTAGCAAAAGAAAATCCAGTTGATGCTGATATAGTTTTACCTGTTCCAGATAGTGGAATAGCTGCAGCTTTAGGATATGCAAAAGAGAGTGGAATACCTTTTGAAAATGCAATAGTAAGAAATCACTATGTAGGAAGAACTTTTATAGAGCCAATTCAAGAGATGAGAGATTTAAAAGTAAGATTAAAACTATCTCCCATAAAATCAATCATAGAAGGTAAAAGAGTAGTTATCATAGATGATAGTTTGGTTAGAGGTACAACTTCAAAACAAATAGTAAAAATGTTAAAAGATGCTGGAGCAAAAGAAGTACACTTTAAACTTGCATCTCCTCAAATAAAGCATCCTTGTAAATATGGTATAGATACTCCAAGCTATGAAGAGCTTATAAGTGCAAACTTAAGTGATGAAGAGATAAGAGAAAAAATTGGAGCTGATAGTTTATCATTTTTATCTCTTGATGGATTGATAAATAGCTTAGGTAATGATACAAAATACTCATTAGTAAGCTTTGATGGAAAATACTTTATAAAGTAACTTATGAGAGAAATATTAACTGCTGGTAGATACTTTAAAGATAAGTTTGGTGAAAAAGTTTATAAAGTACCTGTCTCACTATCTGGATTTACTTGTCCAAATATAGACGGGAAAGTAGCTAAAGGAGGATGTAGTTTTTGTGAAAATGAATCTTTTAGTCCTAACCTAACTACAAAAACAAAAAGAAAGTTTTATCTAAATCCTAGCTCTATAACAAATCCCCTACTAGAACAACAACTACTTGAGTTAAAAGCTCAGTACAACAAAACAAAAGTAAAACTAGAAAAAAAGTTTGGTGCAAAAAAGTTTTTAGTATATTTTCAATCATTTACAAATACATATGCACCACTTTCAACACTAAAGACTCTATACTCAAATGCACTAAAACTTGATGGAGCAATAGGACTTAGTATAGGGACTAGAACTGATAGTATTAATGAAGAGGTATTAGGGTATTTATCCTCTTTAAGTAAAGATTATGAGATATGGGTAGAGTATGGTATCCAATCAGTATATGATAAAACACTAGAAACTATTAATCGTGGACATGATGTAGATAACATGAGAGAGTGGATAGAAAAAACTAAAAAGCATAACTTACAGATTTGTGGTCACCTAATCTTTGGACTTCCAAATGAAGATGAAAATATGATGCTAGAGAGTGTAGATTTTGTAAATAATCTAAAAATTAATTCAGTAAAAATACACCCTATGTATGTTACAAAAAACACAGCTTTGGCACAAGAGTATAAAAACAATAAGTTTATACCTATAACTGAAAAAGAGTACTCAAAAGTAGTTGTAAAAGCTATAAAAATGCTAAATCCAAATATCATGATACAAAGAATAACTGCTGGTATAAACGACAACTCCCTACTAGCCCCTTCATGGTGCAGATGTAAGCATAATCAAATCAATAATCTAAAAAAAGAACTTTTAAAAGAGGATTTAGTTTACTAATCTAGTAGTTAATGGCGCGCCCAAGAGGATTCGAACCTCTGGCCTTTTGAACCGCAATCAAATGCTCTATCCAGCTGAGCTATGGGCGCAAATTAGAAAATTAATATTAACAAAAACAGATTAAAAATAATGGAATTAAATAAATTAGGAAGATAAAAAAAGGGGAGCGGCAGCGACCTACATTCCCACTCCAGTAAGGAGCAGTATTATCGGCGATGAGGGTCTTAGCTTCTTGGTTCGATATGGAACAAGGCGTTTCCC
>JALVVR010000036.1:0-1576 GCA_027023305.1 Campylobacterales bacterium
CAACAAAAGGACGAGTAGGAGTTTTTACCATTTTATCAAAAAATGTAACCTCTTTTTTTAGTAAAAATCCAGCTGCTCTATGGTCGTTGCTAAAAAAAGTTGTTATGGCATGTATAGAAGCATGTTTTCTATGACTTGCACCAAAAGCATCATTGATATAAAACTCAGAAAGTTCTGATAGTTTTTTTGCAAACTCTGGATCGTTTTTAGTTTCACCTTCGTTAAATCTAAGATTTTCCAAAAGCATAACCTGGTCATGGCTTAAGTTTTTTGAAAGTTCTATAGCTTCATCATCAAGCATGAAATTTTTTGGCATAACTATCTCTTTTTTCAAAAGATCACCTAGTCTTTTAGTGATAACTTTCAAAGAAAACTTCTCTTCAAACTCCCCAGCAGTTGGTCTTTCAAAGTGACTAGCAAGGATAACTCTTGCATTTTTACCAAGACAATACCTAATACTAGCAAGAGCAGCTCTTATCCTTCTATCATCAGTGATAACACCATCTTCATCTATAGGTACATTAAAATCACATCTTATAAAAACTCTATCACCTTTTTGTATATCAAGATCTTTTACTGAAAGAAGTCCCATTTTTATCCTTTAAAGTTTACTGCATATTTTGCTAAGTCTATAAGTCTTTTTGAGTATCCCCACTCATTATCATACCAAGCCATAACTTTTACTAGTTTTCCATCAAGAACTTGAGTTAGATCACTTGCAACTATAGAGCTTATCTCACACCCTACAAAATCACTAGAAACTCTTTTGTCTTCATCAACCAAGATTATATCTGGCATTGCTGTTTGAGCCTTTTTAAAAGCTTCATTTACAGCTTCTTTAGTTGTCTCTTTTTTTACTATCACATTTAGATCAACCATAGAGACATTTGGAGTAGGAACTCTTACTGCTTGACCGTTTAGTTTCCCTTGAAGGTGAGGCATAACAAGTCCGATAGCTTTAGCAGCACCAGTTGTTGTAGGTATCATATTTACTGCAGCTGCTCTAGCTCTACGGGGATCTTTAGAGTGTTTTACATCTAGGATGTTTTGATCATTTGTATATGAGTGGATAGTTGTTACAAGTCCTTGCTCTATCCCAAAAGCATCATCTAAAACCTTTACAACTGGAGCTAAACAGTTTGTAGTACAACTAGCATTTGAGATTATCTCCTCACCTTTGTAACTTTCTTCATTTACACCCATCACAAAAGTTGCAGTCTCTTTATCTTTTGCAGGTGCTGAAAATATAACTTTTTTGATACCCTTATCAAGATAAACTTGTGATTTTTCCTGAGTATAAAATACACCTGTACACTCTAGTAAAACATCTGCACCGTATTTTGCAAAATCAAGATTTTTTGGATCTCTGTCATTTAAAAACTTGACTTTCATATCTCCTATTTTCATGAAGTCATCTTCAAGTATCTCTACATCTTTGTCAAAAGTTCCATGAACACTGTCGTACTTCAAAAGATACTTTGTCATCTCTCTATCGGTTGTGTCATTTACAGCTACTAACTCAACATCATCCATATCAGCTATCAATCTTGCAGCACATCTACCTATCCTACCAAAT
>JALVVR010000036.1:1586-2194 GCA_027023305.1 Campylobacterales bacterium
CTGTATTTGGTGGTAGTTTTGACCCCTTTCATAAAGGGCATTTTCAAGTGGTAAAAGAGACGATAAAAACTTTAGATTTAGATAAACTATTTGTAATCCCAACCTATTTAAATCCTTTTAAAAGTAGTTTTTTTTTAAGCGACACAGTAAGGTTTCAAAAAGTTAAAGAGGCTTTAGCTGGTTTTGAAAAAGTAGAAGTTTTGGATTTTGAGATAAGTCAAAAAAGACAAGTTACTACCTATGAAACTATAAGTTACCTAAAAATCAAGTATGATTTAGATAAGATTTACTTTATAATAGGTGCAGATAATCTAAAATCTCTAAAAAAATGGCATAACTATAACGAACTAGAAAAATTAGTAGAGTTTGTAGTAGCTAAAAGAGATGGCATAAAAGTACCAGAAAATTATAAAACACTAGATATAAAAGTTGATATAAGTTCGACAAAACTAAGGAGAGACATGAGAGTAGAAAAGATAGTAAATCTGTTAGATGAAAAAAAAGCTGAAAATATACAAGTTTTTGATATGAGGGGGAGTGATTATTTTGTAGATGATGTTATTATCGCTACTACTTTGAGTGATAAACATGGATTTGCACTTGCTGAT
>JALVVR010000037.1 GCA_027023305.1 Campylobacterales bacterium
GCCAAAGCTATGGTGATGAAAAATTTTGTACAAGATTATTCCTTTTAGACCTACCCTTTGGGCTTTACACATTTGTCCATACTCATCATTAATACTCCTTGAATTAGCTATGGCTAGTCCATCGTCGTATTGCTTTGATTATGAACAAATGTGTAAAGTTTATGACATATTTTTGTATCAAAATAAGTCTAAAATTTAATAAAAGGTGGTACTTTATGATAAAGAAGATTTTATTTTCTATATTCATGATAACTTCAGCTCTATACTCATTTTCTTTAGAGCCATATCAGACACAGATAACAAGTATTGTAGGAAATCAAGCAGTAGTTACTGACTCTCCAACAGTACAGATAGGCTCAAGCGGAATCATCATACACAACTACGATAGTGAGCATAGAACAATCATAGCAAAAGCAGTTGTAACAAAAAAAGATGCGGGCAATATGTATCTAAAACTTTACTACTACAAAGACTTAAATATGGATGCACTTCCATCATATAAAATAGTTCCAAAAGTAGGAGATACAGTTATATTTAACTACCTTTACAAAAGAGTTCTTCCTATAGTTCCAAATGAAAGTAGTTTTAACTCTTTTAAACAGAGATTTCCAAACTTAGATGTAGTTCATCCTGACCTTTTTGCTTATGAGTTAGCAAAAGAAAACACACCTGCTCCAAAACTTAGTGATTTTAGAACAGAGTGTAATGCAGATGACTTTGGACTTCTGTTTTTTGCGGTAAATGACAATGGATATTTTGTAGATTGTACATCTTTTAAAGTGATAGCAAAGATGCCTTTTGTAACAGAGGGTAAAAAACAAGCTCCTTTTTATACAAGAGTAAAAAACATAAAATCAAAGTTTTTCGGACTTGGAAGTGATGAAGTGAAAAAGTTTGATGATTACTATAAAAAACTTTTAGGACTAAAATAGTGTTTTCAAAAAAGCATTTTAAAAACCTAGCTAAAATAGTTGGTGAAGAAAATATCTTTAGTGATAAAGCTCACCTTATAGCATACTCTTATGATGCTACAAGAACAAAATATGAGCCAGATGCTGTTATCTTTCCAAAAGATGAAGATGATGTTAGTGAGATTTTAAAATACTGCAACAAACACAAAATCGTTATAGTTCCAAGAGGAGCAGGAAGTGGCTTTACTGGTGGAGCACTACCAGCAAATGGTGGTATAGTTTTAGGTTTTGAAAAGCATATGAACAAAATCTTAGAGATAGATATGGAAAACATGGTAGCAGTAGTTCAACCTGGAGTTGTAAATATGCACCTTCAAAATGCAGTAGAAGAGGTGGGACTCTTTTATCCACCAGACCCAGCAAGTGAACATTACTCTACAATAGGTGGAAATGTAAGTGAAAATGCTGGTGGTATGAGAGCAGCAAAGTACGGAATCACTAAAGATTTTGTTATGGCTTTGAGAGCTGTGCTTCCTAGTGGAGAGATTATCAAAGCTGGAAAGAGAACTATCAAAGATGTTGCAGGATATAACATACCGGGGATTTTGGTAGGAAGTGAGGGAACTTTGGCAGTTATCACAGAGATAACTTTAAAACTTCTATCTAAACCAAAACTAAGCAAAACTGCTATGGGAGTTTTCCCAACTGTTGAAGATGCGATGAATGCAGTCTTTAAGACTATGGCAAGTGGTGTAACTCCAGTTGCTATGGAATTTTTAGATAATCTAAGCATCAGAGCAGTTGAAGAGAAGTTTTCAAAAGGACTTCCAGTTGAAGCTGGTGCGATACTTATCACTGATGTTGATGGAGATTTAGAAGTAGAACTTGAAACTCAACTAGAAACAATCCAGCGAGTCTTTAAAGAAAATGGATGTAGTGACTTTAAACTAGCAAAAGATGATAAAGAGGCTAGTGAGCTTTGGTTCGCTAGAAAAAATGCCTCCCAATCTATCACAATCTATGGAAGTAAAAAACTAAACGAAGATATAACAGTTCCTAGAAGTATTCTTCCAAAGCTTTTAAGAGAGATAGACAAAGTTTCCAAAAAGTATGGTGTTCAAGTTCCTTGCTTTGGACACACTGGAGATGGAAATGTACATACAAATGTCATGGTTGATGGCAGTGATCCTAAACAAGTGGAGATAGGACATCAAGCTATCGAAGAGATTTTTAAGATAACAGTTGAACTTGG
>JALVVR010000038.1:0-1235 GCA_027023305.1 Campylobacterales bacterium
GCTTAATATCTCTTTTTGATAACGAGTTGATTGAAAGTAATAGTTTAAAAAATAAGAATTAAATCGTTTATCTTGCTTAATTACTGCAAGAGTTACATAGATACTAAATGGATAATCCCAATCAACAACTTTTGAAAAACCAATATTTCCTATTCGAGTTAATAAAATATCATTTATTTCTGGTTTATTTTTATTTGTTGCTATTAAATAATCATCATAAGAAATAAATTTATTAGCTTTACCACTTATTAAATTCTCTACACTAAAAAAAGGTACACCTTTATCTGTATATTTTGGTGTTTGATGAGTACCGTCAAAAATAGCAGTTGTAACATCTTTTAACTTTTTCTCTTCCCACTCCCCACTAAACTCTTTAAATCTAAGCTTTGGCACTAATTTACTGCTCATCATAAGCCTCTAAACCTGATATATCTCTACCATTTGCCATCTTTTTAAGTAGTGGGATTAAATCCTCCATAAGTGCTAACTCTTTAACTCTTCTTTGTTTCCAACCAAGATTTAAAGGAGCTAAAAGGTCGGTTAAAAGCTCACCATCAAATATCTTTCTACTTATGATAAGCTCTACAAACTCTTTTAGGCTTTCTAGCTCTATATTATGCTTATTGGCTATTTGTATAAGCTCATTATCATTTTTTGCTTTTTTAAACTCTTCATACCCATCTTTTATATCACTCTCATCAAGGGCTACTCCTACATCTAAAGAGTTTATATACTCTATCATATCATCTTTTTCATCTAATAGATTTGAGTTTGATTTGAGTATATTTATAAGTTGTTCTTTTGTGATTTTCTCTTTTTGTGGTTTAGCAGATGAGTATTGTGAAATCAGATTCATAATATAATCATAATCAATAATAGTACTAGCAAATAAAACAAACTCAAAATCAAGCTGTTCTAATTCTTCGACACTGTTATTATTCTTGCCTTGTTGCTCTTTTAGTTTTGAGGCGATATCAAGATATGCACCTTTATATGCTCTTGTTGTGTCTGTTGGTATAATATTTTCTATGATTTGCTTTTGTTCATCACTTAAATCAGTGTATTGTTCAAGATTTGTTTTTAACTTTTGTACCTCTTTGAATTTTTTTATAAACTCTACTTTGGCACTATCTCCTTTTAGATTTACCACATCAGATGGATTAAACTCTAAACCTTGAGAGTGCATAAACTCCTCTAACTCTTTTGGATCGATTTTGGCTAAATCTAAAAACTCC
>JALVVR010000038.1:1245-2042 GCA_027023305.1 Campylobacterales bacterium
CTCTTTTGGTGTTTTAGTACTTGTGCCACTAAAGAGTGCTATGGCAACATCAACCTCTTTTTGCTGTGAGCGAAAATCTAAAATATTACCATAAGGTTTAGAGTTATTTAAAACTCTGTTTGTTCTACTAAAAGCTTGTATAAGTCCATGATATTTAAGATTTTTATCTACATAAAGAGTGTTTAAATATGACGAGTCAAATCCAGTTAAAAGCATATCTACAACTATAACGATGTCTAGTTTCTCATCTTGGGCTAAATCACTGTTTGAAAACTTTTGAGATTTTATCCTTGTTTGAACATCTTGATAATAGCTATCGAACTTATTTATAGAGTGATTTGTCTTAAACTTTTTATTATAGTCATCTATTATTTTTATAAGTTCTTCTTTTTTTATATTTGGTTCTGTTTTGTTATCAAATCTCTCTTGCTGCAGATCTTCTTGGAGTTGTTTTATATCTTTATCTCCATTTGCTGGGGGTGAGAATAGACAAGCTACATTTAAAGAGTGTTTCTCTTTTTTGAATAGTTCATAAAACTCTATGGCATCATTGATTGAACCTGTGGCAAAAATAGCATTAAATTTTCTCTCATTAGTTGCTTGGTGATGTTTAGCAAGTATCGCTTCAACAACTGCTTTTTTAGGGATTATGCCATTTTTTGGTTTCTTGTCTGGCTTGAAATAGTCTATATGAAATCTTAAAACATTCCCATCATCAATAGCATTTGTGATGGTATATGAGTGCAACTCTTTATCAAAAATAAATTCTGTAGTTTTGAGTGTTGCCTCTTCACCCT
>JALVVR010000039.1 GCA_027023305.1 Campylobacterales bacterium
AGAGCAAGATTTATCAAAATGATACTTATCCATCTCCAAGCTCTTATAGTGAGTCTTTTTTTGCCATCACGGTTTTTATAGGTAAAGGTAGATAAAAAAGAGGAGTTTACTATCTCTTTTATACTTGCATTATATCTATCCATAATCCCCTCCTTTTATATTATTTTTGACTCTCATCATACTTTTTTTGAAAAGTAGAAATCTCATCTGCTAGAAATTCTAACTGCTCATCTGTCATACTTCCTAAAAGTCCATACATAACATAGTTTCTTCTTTTACCACTTTTAAACTCATGCAAAGCACTCAATACATACTCTTTATCTCTACCCATCAACTTTGGTCCTATTATCCCTTGTCCTATGTTTCCATGACAAGAAGAACATCTCTTTTTATATAAAGGGCTAACTTCAAAAGCAGCTATATTTCCAGCTTTTCTTTTTAGTGCTGCTAGTTTTTCTTCTGCTTTTTTGTTTTGTGAGCTTGAAGTATTTGTTGTTTTTTGTATAACTACCGCTTTAGATTTTTCTACCTTTGCACCACCAAGTTTTGTATCTTCCATAGCTGTACTTTTTATCAGTGCTGTTATCTTATCTAGCTTGTGTACTTCTTTATCTAAGCTAACCAAGTGAACACAAGCCCAAATCGCTAAAGCTGTTGCAATACCTGCTATAATATGTTTAATCATTATTTTCCCCTCATCTTTTGTATTTGTTTGTTAAAAGTTGCTATCTCTTCTGCTATTGACTTTAACTTTTCATCATCTATCTGCTCAACTAACTCTTTCATCAAAATATTTTTCTTTTTACCACTTTTAAAATCCATAATCCTTTGATATATAAACTCTCCATCTTTATCTAAAAGAGATGGTCCTATAACTCCATTTGCATAGTCATCATGACAAGGAGAGCACTTTATGACATAATCACGACTTAGCCTTTTTATCATCATAGTTATTCTCACTCTTTCATAAGGGCTTTTTATATGAAGATAAGCATCGATAGTAGTTCTTGTTTTGCTATCCTCTGAGTTATAATCTTTTTCTTTTTTCTTTTTATCAAGAGCATAGTAAAACTGTCCACCATCTTTATTTTTTACTTCCTTACTTTTCACTTTAGTATCAACTGCATTTGTTGTTACTTTTATTGAAGATTTTGGAGTTATCTCTTGAGTGTTTTTTTTCTCTTTTTTGCTATCCGAACAACCCACTATTAAAACTAATAGTGATAAAATAATAATCTTAAACATCTCTTTTTCCTTTATATATATCATTGAAACTTGCTCTTGGAACTATTTTTAAAACATTTGTTGGACAAAGTTCTACACAAGCTCCACAACCAACACAAGCCTGTCTTATCTCGGGTATTAATCCACCATCTTTTTTTATCATGCCTATTGCATTTTGAGGGCTATCAGGAAAAGGACATAAATCAGCACAGATTGAACAATCTTTTCCTCTAAATTTATCAAGCTTTTGTAAAAGTTGTTTTTGAAGTTTACTTTTTTCACTATCACTTGAAGTTATCTCTACTTTATGATCTTGTTTTTCACTACTACTTAAAACTTTTGTATGGTCATATATTCTATCAACCATACCATCACTAACTTTTTTGTTATGTTTTGCAATACATGCATCTTCATTTATAACTACTGCCATACCCATATGAACAAACTTTATGCTGTCATGTTCATGCTCCAAAGCTCCAGTAGGACATGCAAGTACACAAGGAAAAGCTTCACAAAGATAACAACCTCTTTTAGTAGGATCAATATAAGCCATACCAAGACTCGCTCCACCCTCAATGCCTTCTAACTTGATAGAATCATAAGGGCATACTTGTAAGCATTGACCACATTTTATACATAGTTTTAAAAACTCATCCTCTTTTACTGCTGCTGGTGGTCTTAAAATAAGTTTACTTGATTTTAATTTTGGTGCATAATATATCCCTGCCCCTGCAGCAATAGCTAAGACTCCAAGCCCTGAGATGTGTTTTAAAAAGTCTCTTCTTGTACTATTTTCACTCATT
>JALVVR010000040.1 GCA_027023305.1 Campylobacterales bacterium
GAATATCATAAATACCATGAACTTCCCAGGATATATGCTGATAGTTTGGGACTTCATAAACTACTCAAAAAAACAAAATATCCCAGTAGGGCCAGGAAGAGGAAGTGCAGCTGGAAGTTTGGTTGCATATGCTTTAGAGATTACTAACTTAGATCCACTAAAATATGACCTACTTTTTGAGAGATTTCTAAACCCTGAGAGAGTAAGTATGCCCGATATTGATATCGACTTTTGCCAAAAAAGAAGAGGTGAAGCGATAGACTATGTTGTTAACAAATACGGAAGAAACAATGTCGCACAAGTTATAACATTTGGTAAACTTTTAGCAAAAGGAGTTATAAGAGATGTAGCTCGTGTTATGGGTATGCCCTACTCCGAAGCTGATAAGATGGCAAAACTTATCCCTGATGAACTTGGTATTAATCTAAAAGACTCATATGAGAAAGAACCAAAGATAAAAGAACTCATAGAGAGTAATGCTCTTGCAAAAAGAGTTTGGGAACTATCCCTTGCCCTAGAGGGATTGAACAGAAACTCAGGTATGCATGCAGCTGGAGTAGTTTTAAGCAACGAAGAGTTATGGCACAAAGCACCACTATATAAACCAACAGGTGCAGATGCACAATATGTAACCCAATACTCTCTAAAATACTTAGAAGATGTTGACTTGATAAAGTTTGACTTTTTGGGACTAAAAACTCTCACAGTTATAGATGATGCTATAAAACTTATAGAATCAGGAACGAACAATAAAGTTGATTTTGACAGAGTTGATGTAGATGATCCAAAAGTTTATGAGCTTATCCAAAGTGGTAAAACTACAGGCTTATTTCAAATAGAATCTGATGGTATGCAATCTCTAAATGAAAGATTAAAACCAACAAATTTTGAAGATATTATAGCCGTACTTGCACTTTACCGTCCAGGTCCTATGGAGAGTGGGATGCTTGATGACTTTATAGAAAGAAAGCATGGTAGAGCAGAGATAACTTATGAATTCCCTGAGCTTGAACCAATCTTGAAACCAACTTATGGAGTTATAGTATATCAAGAGCAAGTTATGCAAATAGTTCAAACAATAGGTGGCTTTTCTTTGGGTGGAGCTGATGTTGTAAGACGAGCTATGGGTAAAAAGATAAAAGAGGAGATGGATAGACTAAAAAGTGAGTTTGCAGATGGAGCACAGAAAAAAGGCTTTGATAGAACAAAAGCTGAGGAACTTTTTGATTTGATTGTTAAGTTTGCTGGTTATGGATTTAACAAATCTCACTCAGCAGCATATGCTATGGTTACTTTTCAAACCTCCTATCTAAAGTGCTACTATCCAGCTGAGTTTATGTCAGCACTTCTAACAAGTGAAGCCGACAACACTGATAAGATAGTAAAATATGTAGATGAAGTAAAAAGCTTAGGTATAGAACTTCTTCCTCCTTCTATTACTCACTCTATAGTCTCTTTTTCACCATCTCATGATAAAAATGAAGATGCTATTCTTTTTGGACTTGGAGCTATCAAAGGAGTTGGAAGTAAAGCTATAGAGTCTATTTTGGAAGCTAGAGATGAAAGAGCATTTGAAGATTTGAGTGATTTTATATCTAGAATAGACACCTCTAAAGTAAACAAAAGAGTCTTAGAAGCTCTTATAAAAAGTGGAGCTATGGATAGTTTTGGATACTCAAGAAGAGCTCTAATAGACCAAATAGAAACTATAGTAACAGCTGGTGCTGAGGTAAACAGAGCTAAAAAGATGGCTGAAAACTCACTATTTGGAGATGACAGTGAACTTACTACTATAGAAGTTAAGATAGATAACTTAGATGAGTTTGATGATAAAGTTATCCTAGAACTAGAAAAAGAAACTCTAGGATTTTATGTATCAGGACATCCACTTGATAGCTTTAGAGAAGAGATAAACAAGCTCACCTATACACTTTCTAGTGAACTTGACGAGATAGCAGATGGAACCAAGACTCTTTTTGTAGGAAAGGTAGAGGGTATAAC
>JALVVR010000041.1:0-2625 GCA_027023305.1 Campylobacterales bacterium
AAGTAGTTGTATTTACTATCTTGTGCTATCTCTTGGTATGCTTGAGTTACTGCTTTAGAGCCATTTTGTGCTTGAGCTTTCTTATTATAGTATGTTGCTAATTGTTGAGCTTTTTTTGCCTCTTTTATAGTCTTTCTCGCTAAGTTTGTATAGTATTTGTATATATTCTCTATACGGTTATTTGCATATCTTTCATACCAGTAGGCATATCTTAGGTACATTTGTGATCTTCTCATATAGTAGTTTGACCAGTAAGAATATACTCTACTATACCAGAAGTATCTATTTGCTATGTATCTTAGCCATCTTGATACCCAGCCTCCCCACCAATGACTATAGATGTTTGCATATCTCAAATATCTGTTTCCAACTGACCTATAATAGTTTGAATAATATCTATATACACCAGAGTAATATCTATATCTACTTGCTATATATCTTAATCTTTTAGCATATCTTAAAAGTCTTCCTTGATAATTTTTATAGATTTTTGCTAGGTAAGTATAGTAAGCAGCTTTAGAAAAAAGTCTTTTTGCTTTATCCTCTTGTTCTAAAGCTTTTTTATGATAGTTCATAGATGAGTTTAACATCTTATCAACCAAGTGTGCAAAGTGTTCAGGGTCAAAGTCTTTTATCTGCTCTTTTGGGCTTTTTATAGAAAGTAGTTCTCCGTAATTGTTGTATGTGTATATTTGTTTAAAATTCTTTGGTAGGGTTTTTTGGGTTAGTCTTGAGTATCTATCATAACTATATGTTGTAGATAAAGATTTTTTACCTATGGTTACTGTGGTTTTAGTAACTCTGCCTAATCTGTCATAAAAGTACTCTTTAGAGTAGCCATCTTGGTACTCTTTTGATAGTTTTCCCTTTACTTTTGTATCATATAGATAGTTTATAGTAGCATCACTTCTTATCTCTTTTGTTTTTCTACCTAGTTTATCGTATTTGTATGATGTAACTTGTCCTTTTGCATCTGTTTGTTTTAGTAGCTCTCCTAAAGAGTTATACTTATATCTCCATACTCCCATATCTGGGTCATTTTGGTAAATCTTTCTTCCAAAGATGTCGTAGTTTAAAGTTATAGTGTTTCCATCACTATCTATGGTTTTTATAAGATTTCCAAAAGCATCATATCTATACTTCTCTACTGCTCCCATCTCATCATCTACTTCTACTTTTTTACCAAGAGCATTTTTGATGATAGTTTTTGTTAAGCCTTTTGCATCTGTATAGATTGTTTTATATCCATCATACGATATAGTGCTTGTTTGTTCTCCTCCTTTTGGGGAAGGTTGAGTTATATTTACAACTCTTTGGTACTTGTCATAGATGTATTTTTTATATGATGGAGTTTCATCCTCTTTGTGTGGAGTTGATGTTTTTATAAGATTTGCAAACTTATCATAGTAGAACTCTTGATAAATATCATTTGATTTAAAATCTTTTGTTTTTATAGCTACTTTTTGATCAAGTGAGTTGTAGTATGTTGTAAGAGGTTTAAATCCATCTGTTTGGACTGTTATGGAGTAGTATGAACCATTTTGGGTGTTGTCAAAGTTATAACTATATCTTGTTTTTACTCCATCTGCTCTTGTCTCTTCTAACTTTTTACCAAAATTGTCATATTTTATAGTTGTCGTTAGTCCATTTGGATCTGTTATGCTTAAAAGGTTTCCATCTTTATCATACTTTTTGGTTATAGTTTGATTTAGTGGATTTGTTATCTTGGTTACAAACTTACCAAGTTCATCATATCCAAAAGTAGTAACTCTATCTTCTATATCATCTGCTGTTATAGTCTCTTTTATCTTGTTACCTTTTGAGTTATACTTATAACTTTTTGTAAGTTTTCCTTCTATACTTTCACTTGTAAGTATCCCTGTATAGTTATCATAAGTAAAGGTTGATGTCCTTGATTTTATATCCCCATAAGCCTCGCTTGTTAGAGTTGATTTAGTAAGACGAGCTAGTATCCACTCATCTGGGTAGTTTTGATACTGGTTTTGAAGAGTTTTTTTGGAAACTTCCCCTGTTGTCTCATCTGTAAGAACAGTTTCAACTCTCTTTGGATTTCCAAAGTTGTCAAAATTATTTTTGCTTTCAACTTTTGTTAGTAAAAGTTCTCTATCTTGATAGGTTTTAGTTGTTGTTTTTGTATTAAAGATTTGTAGTATTGAGTTGTTTTGTTTTTTTGAATACTCATTTTTACTTTCACTTAAGAGTTCATCTCCAAGATAGCTTTTTATACTATCTATCATGCCAACATAAGGGTAGTCTTGACGGTATGTTGTAACGGTTTTTGAGTTATCAAGTGGGTTTGTAACTGTTACTTTTTTAAAGCCTAGGTTTCCTAAGCCTTTTATGTTGTATTTTAAACCTTCGTAGGTGTAGTTTGTAGTTATATTTCCTGTTGGAGTTTTTGTAGTAACTGAGCTAACTACTTGCATAGCTGATGTTACATCTCTAGTTGGATAGGAGCTATCAGTGTATCTTTTGTATATAGTTTTATCTGTAAGAGGTTTGTAGTTTATGATTGTTTTATTTTTAAATGAATCAGTTATAGATATAAGTTTTTGAGGTTTATTTTTATTTAATGCAACTCTAAATCTATGGCCACTATTACCT
>JALVVR010000041.1:2725-102274 GCA_027023305.1 Campylobacterales bacterium
TTATATGTTTGTACTAAATCTGGTAATCCATCTCCATTCATGTCTTGTGCATAAAGATTCCATACCTCTAAGTTACGATTACTATCTGATAACCAATACTTTACACTATCAAATCCATGTCCATTATTTAATGCAACTCTAAATCTATGGCCACTATTACCTTTATATGTTTGTACTAAATCTGGTAATCCATCTCCATTCATGTCTTGTGCATAAAGATTCCATACCTCTAAGTTACGATTACTATCTGATAACCAATACTTTACACTATCAAATCCATGTCCATTATCATTCCATTTAAACTTCAAAGGCTCCAAACACTCCCCACCACTACACTCAGTAAAACTCTGTAAAGATGACTTTTCAACTGCTGAGTTTTGTACTTTATAACTTAGCTTATAGGTTCTCAAAGTTTTACTACCACTTATTATGTCTATAGATTTTACTCTTTTAGTTAGTTTTATCCTATGTCCGTGAGAGTAGCCTGAAAACTTATCTTTTTTATCTTCATAGTTTAGTACTATCTTGTTATCTGAGTAAGTGATGCTTTTTAGATATCTCTCTTCATTGTTTCCTTCATAGTTATAGTTTATATCGTTTGAAAATCTATCACTTATCTTGGTTAGTAACCATACATCACTACCTTCAAACTTTGTAAACTCTTTTATATCTCCACTTTTTGTTCTAACTTCTATCAAGTCATCATTATAAGTGATTTTTGAGTAGCTATCTATCTTTGTTTTATATATTGCTCCAGTTGAAAAAGGACTTCCAGATTCTAGTACTAATCTTTGTCCATCCATGCAAAGGTTATCTTGGTCATCATACTTTACACCTCTGACTTTTCCATCAAGAGCTATGTTTGAGCCACATCTAGTGATAGCACTAGCACCATTTGATAAGCTCCAACCTACACCATAGTAAGCATTTGTACCACTTGAGCTATACTCTAGGGAGAGTTTCGGTTGTACTCCGGCTGTTCCTACTGGTAAGTTTAGAGGTATAGAGTAGTTTAGTACTCCACTGTTTACTGATAGCTCTCCTTTTAGGTTTGCAACTGTTGATGCACTAAGACTAAGTACAAAAACCAACAGTATCGATAAAATTTTACTCATCACTTAACTCCTCTAGTTGTTTTTTTAGTTTTTCTATATCATTGTCTTGTTTTTTTAATTTCTCTTCATCTTGTTGTGAAAGTACTTGTTTTGGGAGTTCTAAGTTGTTTTCTTTTATAAGCTTTTCTGTTTTTTGGATGATTTGTTTTGATTCTTCATCTAGTTTTGAAAGCTCATTTTTAGTTTCTAGTTTTTCATCAAGTGGCATATCTTTTGGTTCTTTAAAAACCTCTTTATATGTTTTAGTTTTATTTGTATCTGGAGTTGGTAATGCATCATGTTTAAAATTTTTTACTTTTATCTCTTTTGTAACAGAGTCTTGTTCTAGTTCTATGGGGATGTATTTTTCTTTACTAGTATCTACTTTTTTATTTTTGATAGATAAAAAGTTATAGAAGGCAAAAATAGTGCCTAACAGTAGTATCGCTAAGATTGTGTAAAATATATATGATTTTTTCATAAGGGAGATTTTACCCCCCCTAACCTTAATATAAAATTAAATTATTAAATTAATTTAAAAATTATTTAAATATCTTTACTTTTCATTTTTATAAATGATATCTATACCACTAGACTCAGGTGAAAAGGTAAAGTCTGTTTCTATGTTTTTTGTGTTTTTGTATCTTATTTTGACAGTTTGGATGATGTCATTTTGATAGATGATAGTTGTTTTTTTATTTACTCTTTTTTCTAACTCTACTCCAACTGTTCCCTCTTTTGTAGTAGTTAAATCAACTCTATCTAGTTTTATACCTACACTATCAGCTACTCCTTTAGCAAGGCTACTTCCAAAGATACTAAGAGCTGGATTTTGGTTTGAGGCACTGTTTGTCAGAGATGATGCTTTTGTGTTGAAAAGTAGGATTGAGAGTATATCGTTTTGTGTTAGGTAAGGGGTTGATGTGAAGTTTAGAGATGGTGCATCCATCTTTCCTCCTACAAGTATAGTTATATCATATGGGTCTTTTTTATAGTAAGCTTTTAAGTTTAGGTATGGATTTACAGCTTCACCATCAAACATAATCTCACCATGTCCTAGCTCAAACTTTTTGTTTTCACTTACATATACTCCATCTATTATCGTTACAACTCCTACTGTTTTCATATCTTTGTAAGGCTCTTTTTGAAGAGTTATATCGGCTTTCAGGTTTATATTATTTTTTGCTTGTTTGTATTTTATTTTATTTGATTCGATATTTATAAATACAGAAGTAGTAGAATTTTTTTGCTTTTTTGCTTTTAGTTTTTGTTTGTTTACAAAGATTATATCTTTATCGTCTATGGTATGAGTTTTTTTAACTTTATAGTATATCTCTCCGTCTATTATCTTTACTTTTCCTTTTATTGAAGAGTGAGAGTTATGTGAGAGATAGTTTATATTTAAGTTTAAGTGAAGTTTTGCTTCTGAATAGTTAAAGTAGTAATTTTTGGCAAATATATTAAGATTTGTATCTTTTGCTATATCACCATATATTTTTATACCATTTACAAAGAAGTTTAGCTTTGTTATCTCTTCATCACTAAAATCTATCGTAGAACTGTTTTTAGAAAAAATCCTTCTATACCTATCTAGGATAAAAGCATTTGC
Organism: Campylobacterales bacterium; assembly: GCA_027023305.1. Classification (GTDB taxonomy): domain Bacteria; phylum Campylobacterota; class Campylobacteria; order Campylobacterales; family QNZT01; genus SZUA-1377. Next base: position 5,429 of record JALVVR010000041.1, read on the forward strand.
ATCATATTCTTCTATGGTAAGGAAGTTATCTTTCATGTTAGCATCTAGGATTAAGTTTTCTAAGTAGAAGTATTTATATCTTGCATACTCATAAAGTAACCATTTAGAAGTGGTTTGAAAGTTATACTTTTTATCTTTATACTCTCCTGTTATATTTAGTTCTCCATCTAAATTTGTAGTTTTTATGGTGTAATAGTTTTGCAAAACATTTTCAAACTCTTTTATGGTATTTATAGATATATCATAGTTATAGTTAGATATTTTACCATAAATATTGGCTTTTGCAAAGGTTGAATTTATGGTAGAGTTAAACTCTTGTGAAGTTTTGTTTATAAAAGATTTGATTTTAAAATCACTATTTTTTGCATCTATATCAAGTAGTTTTTCTTTGTTATTTATAACTATATCGATAGGAAATAGTTTTTCTACTTTTAAGTTTTTATCTAAAGTTGTAAGAAGAGAGGATTTTGAAATCGTTGCTTTTGCTTTAGAGATTTTTTTTGATAGTGAGTATTTTCCATCAAAATCTACTAAATTTGATAATATCTTATAGGATATGATACTATTTTTTATATCATGATAGTTTAGAGTAGTTTTTGCATTTACTTTAAACTCACTATCTTTAAATCCATCATTACTAATTTTCATAAAATCTTTTAAAAAAAGTTTTTGTGAGCTTAGTGAAATAGTTGGTTTTATATATGAGTTATTTGAGTCATATATAGCAAATAAATCATCACTTTTTAAAGTGGCAAAAATCCCTTTTATATCTCCCTTATATTTTATAGCAGTGTTTTTTAAGAGTTTAGTTATGTTTTTATCTAAGTTTTTAAACTTATCTAGTGAGGCTGTTCCTTGATAGTAAAAGTTTTCTCCCTTTTTGTAGTAAAAATCTCCAGCTATTTTTATATCTTTTGCATATTTTGAAGTTGCTTTTATATTGGAGTGAAAATGTAGTTTTAAGCCTTTAAATTCAAATTTTGCATGAGTGGTAAGCTCTTTTATTTTAAGGTTTAAAAATTTAAAATCTTTATCAAAAAGTTTTTTGGAAGTAGTTTTTATATCTCCTTCTAGTTTATCTTTGTCTATTGTCAAATCTACATTTACTGGGTTTAAGGATTTGAAGTTTAAATCTTTTATAAACTTTTTAAAATATTTATTGTTTAAAACTACTTTTGCCTTAGAGTGATATACACTGTTTTTAACATATCCTTTTGCATGAAGTTTCCACATATTTGTAGATATATCCAAGATTAAATCTTTTGCATTTATTTTAGTATCATTTAGTGATATATCATGAAGATTTAAAACTATTTTATCTATTTTGTATTTTCCTTTTTTGTAAGGGTTGAAATCTAGTTTAGCCTTGTGTAAATCAAGATTTAAAGATATATTATTTTCGCTAGAGGAGGAGTTTTTATCTAGTGTATTTATATAATATATGATATTTTTTATATCTACTTTATGCAGATTTAAGTTATCTACTTCTAGTTTTCCAAAAAGAAGCTTGTATATAGTGAAGTCTATATCTGCATTTTTAGCTATGACTTTATCTTTGTAGCTTAGATTTTTTATATGTATATTTGTCAAAACATTTCCTGAAATATCACTATACTTTAAGTTTGTGGCAGTTGTGAGTTTATCAGCTAAAAAGCTTAAAGTTCTGGGATTTGCTAGTAAAAATATCAATATAACTAAAGATATGATAACAAACTCTATCAAGTGAAAGAGATGGACAGTTTTTCTTTTCAAAATGATTGTCCCACTTGAAAATGAATAGCATAAATAGAATGATCTTTTGAGTTTACACCATAGTCTAGTTTAAAAGGTCCAATAGCAGTGTTATATCTTAGTCCAAAACCATAACTGTTTATAAAATCCAAGTTAAAATCTTGCTCATGTACACTAAGCATAGTTGCATCCCAAAAAAGAGCCCAAGAGAGTTTTTGCCATAAGTGATGAGAGATTTCAAGAGAGTTATCAACTAAAGTTTTTCCTCCTTGGTCAGTGTATGTACCATCAAAAGCACCTAAAGAGTTATATCCATAAGCTCTGTTACTAAAGCCTCCACCAGCAAAAAACAGTTTTGATTCTGGAAGAGATTTTTGAAACTCTTTTATAATTCCCACTTTTCCTTTCCCTGCTATGGTAAAATCACTAATAGTCTTTATAGCCCTACCCTCTAAAATAAGCTTAGAGTAAGATGAGGATGAAGCTAAGTAAGTCAGTCCACTCTCAAAATATCCTGATAAATATATACCATTTTTAGGATCTATCTTTGAATCTCTACTATCAATGATAGCTTTTACATAAGGGGAAAGAAGTGAGTAGAAACCATCATTTATGTTTTTAACACTTTCATCTTTTTTCTTAATCCTGATTTTTTCAAAACTAATCCCTGCATCTATAGATACAAAATCTATATCTTTTAAAAAGTGTAGCCTATCACTAAGTTTTTTTTCATCAAAATCATCATAAGATGTTTTAGAAATCATAAAGTCATTTTTAAGATCAATATACCTACCCCAAATAGGCTCTTTAACAAAAGCTGGAAAGAAAAATGTGTTTTTAAAGTATTGTTCATTTTTTGAGTATTTTGTTTTAAAAGATAGCTTTCTAGCTCCACCTTTAAAGTTTCTTTGCTCCCAACCAAATATAATCTTTGGACCATATTTAGTATCATATCCTAAACCTACTAGTCTTTTTATTAAAGTCTCTTTTTTAGTAGTTTTTATCTTAGTATTTATCCTATCACCAAAATTTTTTTGCTTTATGTTGATAGTATCAAAGACATCAAGTCCTAGGATAGTCTCATAACTTTTCAAAACTTTTTTAGAACTATAATTATCTCCATTTTTATAGTAAAGCCTTGATAGGATAACTTTTTTAGGTATATCTTCACTCGTCTCTATCTCTACTGTACCAAACTTGCACTTCTTGTTTTTCACTACTTTATAAACTAAGTTGCAAGTATACTTTTTTAAATCTATATATGCTTTAGTTGTTGTATCTGCATTACAATAGCCATCATTTGATAATTTTTTTCGCAAATCTTTTCTTATTTTTAAAAATTTATCAACTATAAATCTATCTCCAACTTTAAAGCTGATTAACTTTTTATAACTCTTATCAAGAGAGATATTTATATCATTGACAACAAGTGGTCTGTTTTCTTGTATCAAAAAAGTTATATTTTTAGCACTTTGTGTTGTATCTACTCTTACTTTATAAAATCCTTGGCTTTTATATAGATTTATCAAAGATGATGTTAGTGGTTTTACAACTTTTTTATCTATCTTTGGTGTGACATCTTTATAAAATTCATACCATGATTTTTCCACTACTATGTTCAAGTTTTCTTCTAAAAACTCTGTTTTTAACTCTTTATTGCCATCAAAAATAACTTTTTTTAAAGGCTCTTTTGCTATCAATGATAGAGATATAAAAACTAAAACAAGCAGACTTTTCATGATTACTTTAACTCACCCCAACTTCTACCTATGGATTGACTACAAGAGAGTGGTACATCAAGTTTATATATGCTTTCCATAATACTTTTTGCTTCTTTTGCAAACTCTTCTACTTCATCCACTTTTACCTCAAAGATAAGTTCATCATGGATTTGCAAAAGCATAGAATTATGGCTGTTTTTTAAGAGTTTATGAAACTTATTCATGGCTAACTTTATCAAATCAGCTGCACTTCCTTGAAATATAGTGTTTACTGCTTCTCGCTCAAAGGAAGCTTTTAAAAATGAGTTAGCACTCTCATAATCAAAATACCTTCTTCTTTCTAGCAGAGTTTGAACATATCCATTTTCTTTACTAAACTTTACAATACTTTCTAAAAAATTCTTTACAGTAGGAAATGATGCAAAATAATTCTCTATATACTCTTTAGCTTCTTTTGTACTAACTCCTATCGTATCAGCTAACTTTCTGCTTCCCATACCATATAAAAGTCCAAAATTTATGCTTTTTGCAACTGCTCTTTTAGCTTTTGCCTCATCTTCACCAAAGATTTTTATAGCAGTTTCAAGATGTATATCTTTATTTTCTATAAAAGCTTCCAAAAGGGCTGGGTCTTGACTAAAGTGAGCTAATAGTCTAAGCTCAATCTGAGAGTAATCAAGACTCAAAAGTTTATAACCATCTTTTGCCACAAAAGCATCTCTTATCTCTCTTCCAAGTTTTGTTCTAACTGGTATGTTTTGTAAGTTAGGATTTTTACTACTTAGTCTTCCTGTCGCTGTTCCTGTTTGTAAAAATGAAGTATAGATACGATTTTGTTTATCCATCTTAGCCAATTTTAAAAGTGGTTCTATATAAGTTGATCGTAGTTTGTAGTTTTCACGATACTCTAAGATTGACTCGATAACAGGATGTTCATCTATAAGAGAGTTTAAAACTTTTTCATCAGTTGAGTAACCACTCTTTGTTTTTTTACCTTTTTTTAGTCCTAGCTTTTCAAAAAGTACTTCTCCTAGTTGTTTAGTAGAGTTTATGTTAAACTCACTATTAGTTAAATAGTAGATATTTTGTGTTAACTCTTCTATAGTTTTGTTTGCTTTTTGTAGTAAAGTTTCTAAAAAAGTAGTATCTATCATGATACCTCTGTTTTCCATAGATATGAGAGTATTTATAAATGGTATCTCAACCTCTTTGCACTCTTTTTTTAACTTCTCATTTAACTTATCACTAAGTACAAAGTAAAGCTTATAAGTCATCCAAGCATCTTCACTAGCATACAATGATGCAGCTTCTAACTCCACAGAGCTAAAATCTTCTCCTTTTTTGACCACATCTTTAAACTTAACCATATCATGATCAAAAAATCTTTTTGCTAAGTTATCTAATCCGACTGATTTTGAACTATCAAGTAGCCATGCTTGAAGCATAGTATCATTACAAGGTTCATACTCACTTATAGAGAAGTTTTGATAGAGAATGTTTAAGTCATACTTTAGATTTTGTCCTACTATCTTATGAGAGAAAAGTTTTATTATCGCTTCTTTTGCTATCTCACTTTCAACTTGATCTCCAACTCCCAAGTAAAAGTGGTTTATCGGTACATAGTAAGCACTTTTTTCATCAAAGCAAAAAGAAAATCCAACTATCTTTGCTAACCTAGAATTTACTGAAGTTGTTTCAGTATCAAATGCCACTATTGAATTTTTTGGAATAGAGTTTATCACTTCAAATAGTTTATCTTTTGTATCTAAAAGGATAGGATTGAAAGTAGGTTTTACTTTTTGCTCTTCTTCTAACTCATAAGTTTTACTTGCCCTTGCTAGAAGAGTTTTCATGTCATACTTTTTCAACTCATCAGCTATACAAGTTATAGGATTTTTTGATGGAAAGTTATACTCATCATAGTTTATGTTTTCAAGTATGTCATAGTGTAGAGATGCAAGAGTGTAACTAAGATAAGCATTTTCTTTTGAAGCTTCAAGAAGTTTTTTAGTTCTAGGATTTGATACTTTGTCTAAGTTTTTATAAATCTCCTCTAAACTTCCAAATTCATTTAAAAGTTTTTTTGCTCCCTTGTCCCCTACCCCTTTTACTCCAGGGATATTGTCAGCACTGTCTCCTACTATGGCTAAGTAGTCAACTATTTGAGATGGTTTTACACCAAACTTTTTAACACACTCTTCTTCGTTGACTTTTATCTTTTTCATAGGATCATAGATCAAAACTTTATCATCATCTATAAGTTGATATAAATCTTTATCACTTGAAACAACTTGGACTTTTATTCCCTTTTCTTTCGCATCTTGAGCTACAGTTGCGATAATATCATCAGCTTCATATCCTCCTACTTCTATCGCCTTAAATCCCATCTTTTTTATCCACTCTATCGCGATTGGAAGTTGAGTTAGCAAGTCTTCAGGTGGAGAAGATCTATTTGCTTTATAGTTTGGGTCAAGCTCTTTTCTTTTTGTTTTCTCTTTAGAGTCTAGTGCAAAGAGTATATAATCTGTTCCGTGTTCTTTGTTGATTGAAGCTATAAAGTTTATAAATCCAGTCAAAAGTCCTGTTGGAAATCCATCTTTACTTTTTAAGTAAGGCAGAGCATAATACTGCCTAAAAAAAAATCCAAATGTATCTATGATTGTTAATGTTTTCAACTCTTTTTTTCCTTTTCAAACTCATCTATCTTATATCCACTACTATCACCAACAAGTAGAAGATACTCTTTATTTTTAAATGATATCAGTGTAATTTTATTTTTTGTATCTAGGGGTTTTTGGGTTATGATTTTTATATCATCACTCTTTTGTATATCACTAAAGTTTTTGCTTAAAATATACTTTTTTATCCAAAGCAAAAAAGCAACTATTGCTCCAAGAGCTGCAAGCATCTTTAGATAAGCCAAAGAGTAATCTACCTCTACCATAACTCTTCTTTTTTGAAGTATTGGATAAGTGTATCTGAGTCTAGGATTTCATTTATCCTAACAGCTAGATTTTCTTCAAAAACTATAACTTCACCTTTTCCAACTATTTTTTTGTTTATATAAAGCTCTATACTCTCTCCAGCTGGTTTTTCTAGGTTTATGACTGAACCTTTTTTAAGTTTCATGAAGTCTTTTACGGTCATAGAGATAGAGCCAAGCTCACTTACAAGCTCAACTCCAATATCAGTTAGTTTTTCGTAGCTTATGGGGTTGTTTTTAATATCATCTTCATTCATAGTAGAACTCCTCACATATAAGAAGCTCTATTTTATCAAATATTTTATTTACAATTGATTTGGAATTGGAGCATTTGATACTTTTTGTCCAAAATAAGATAGTATTCCATTTGATAGATGAGAGATATTTGTATAGCCCATATTATTTAGTGCATACATAACTTGTCCTGTTCTGTTTCCTGTTCTACAATAAAGAACAACTCTTTTATCCTTTAACTCTTCAAATTTTTCTACATGATTTCCTATAACTGAGGTTGGGATAAGAAAATCAGTTTCTACGATAGAGGAGTCGTTGTACTCATAAACTTCTCTTATATCCATCAAAACAAAGTCCACATCTCCACTCTTTCTAGCTTCAAGCAGAGTTTGTAAAACTTCAGATGATATCTCTTCATTTTCTAGCATAGCTTCTAACTCTTCTTTTGTATAAGTCATACTTATATCTCCTATATTCTTTTACTAAAGATTATATTATTTTTCAGTAAAAGCATGCTTAGAAACTTCGATAAATGGCTGAAGCAGGTACTCCATGATTGTTCTTTTTCCAGTTAGGATGTTGATATTTGCTATCATTCCAGGGACTATCAGTTTATCTGGTGCAAACTCATAGTGGTCTGCTTTTACCCTTACAAGATAGTACATGGAGTTGTTTTTTTCGGTAAAACTATCCGGGCTTACTGAGATGACTTTTCCTTTTATCATGCCATATTTTGAGTAGTTGTATGCTGTTATTGCTATAGATACAGGTTGATTTACCCATACTTTTGCTATATCTTTTGTCTTTATCTTTGCTTCTATGATAAGTGAGTCATCTATCGGAGTTATCTCAGCTAATCTATCACCAGCTTTTATGATACCACCCATCGTATGAAAGTAGAGTTTTTTTACTATACCATCAACAGGAGAGACTACTACTTTTCTTTTTTCTCTATCCTCATCCGCTTCACTTTTTTGTTCTAACTTTTGGATTTTTAAGTTTACTTCGCTTAACTCTTTTAGCCATTTTGACTTTGCTTCACTTTTACTTTTATATATATTTGTACTCGCTTCTACTATCTTTTGTTTTGTGATACCTATGGAAGATTTAAGCTCTGAAACTTGGGTAAAAAGATTTTGTTTTTTTGCTAGTTCGCTTAAGTATTGTTGTTTAGAAGCTGCTCCTTTTCTTCTAAGATTACTTATAATTCTTAGATTTTCCTCAGCTATTTTTAACTCTATTTTTAGATTGGCTAGTTTTTGCTCTGTTTTTCTTTTTTCTAGTCTTGCTTGAAATAGTTTATTTTCTAAAAGTGAGTTTTGTTCAAAGAAGTGTTTCATCTCATTGTTAAAGATATTTATCTCATCTAAAACTAACTTATGCTTTAAAATCTCTTTAGAAAAAACTAACTCTTTTTTAAATGCTAACTGTGCTTCAAGTCTTTGCTTAGTGATTTTAAAAGAGAACAAATCTATCTCTTTTACTTTCAAATCTGATTGTGAAAAGGCATTTTTTAGTCTATATATAGGTGTGCCTTTTTTTACTTTTTCTCCCTCTTTTACATATATCTTATCTATTATCCCACCTTCTAAATGTTGTATAATCTTTGTTTGAGATGAGGGGATAACTTTTCCACTTCCTCTAACTACTTCATCTATTTTTGCAAAATATGCCCAAGTTAAAAACAAAGTTACTATGAGCATGATAAGATAAACACTCTTTCTCATGACTCTCCTTTAGATAAAAGAAGTTTTAAAACATCCTCTTTTTTCCCATCTGCTACTACTCTTCCGTTATCAACTAAAATAACTCTATCTACAAGCTCAAGTGCTGCAAATCTATGACTTATTACTAAAAGTGTTTTATCTTTTAAGCTACTGTTTAGATGTGATACTAGCTTTCTTTCCAGCCCTATATCAAGTCCTGTTGTTGGTTCATCTAGTATAAGAATAGGAGCATCACTTAAAAGTGCTCTTGCTAATCCTACCAAATGCCTTTGTCCAACTGAGAGATTTTCTCCTCTCTCTCCAACATCTAGTGAGTGAGAGTCTGAACTTTTTTTCACTAAATCTAAAAGCCCCGTTTGCTCTAAAAGTTTTGTCATCTCTTGTTTTGATATGGAATGAGAAAGCTCTAAGTTTTCTTTTAAAGAACCACTAAAAAGGTATGGTTCTTGTGGCATTAAAGAGATGTTATTTCTTAACTCTACTGGGTGAAGATGAGATATGTCTTGGTTATCAAGATATACTTGTCCCTCGCTTGGATGATAGATACCTGTTAAAAGTTTTTGGATAGTTGTTTTTCCAGCTCCTGTTTGTCCTATGATACCTACTCTTTCACCTTCATTTATAGTAAAAGAGATATTGTTTATAGACTTTCCTTTTTTGTTTGGATAAGAAAAAGAGACATTTTCAAACTCTATCTTTCCTTTTGCTTTTCCTACTCCTACCTCTATATGTTTATCCTCTTCTGTTGGAAGATTCCAGTACTTACTTAGAGATTCAAGGGAGTCTTTTATCTGTCTATATTTTAAAATAGTGTTTGAAAACATCATCACTGGAACCATCGCTCGACCTGAAAGTATGGTTATAGCTATAAGCCCACCAACACTAAGTGTTCCATCATGAATACAAAAAATACCTGCTATGATAGTTGACATTGAGATAGCTTGGATTAGGTTTTGAGATATAAAAGTACTAATTCCATTTAAAAAAGCCATGTCTTTTTGTATATCATGATAGTGCTTTAAAACTCTGTTCCATTTATGTAGCTTTTTTGGAAGAGCATTTGCCAACCTTATCGCTTCATCTCCTTGGATTTGCTCTACTAAGTAACCCTGTCTTGACTGAGTCTCTTCAAAACTTTTTTTGTGAAGTTTTGCAAGGGGATACTGCATAAGAAAGTTGAACAAAAGTGAAAAAGTAGCTCCAACAGCTGGGATTATAGCCATAACAGGATTTATCATAAATATTACTGATACAGCCATAAAGAAAAACGGAACATCTAAGATCTGAGGAATTTTGTTTGCAAAAAAATCTTTTACACTTGATAGTTCTCGAAAGAGATTTACCTTTGTTCCTACCATATATCTATCATACTCTTTATGTACTGTTAGGATTTTTCTAAAAAGTTCACTCTCTAGTGAGTGAGAGATTTTGGTTGAGATTTTTTCCATCATGTTTACTCTTGCAGTTTTTAAAATAGTATCAAAAACTAAAACCATAATCATACCAAAAGTAAGTACATATAGTGAATCAATCGCAAAGTTAGGGACTATTGAGTTATAAACTATCCTCGAATAAAGTGGAAAAGCAAGAGCAAAAAGGTTTATAAAAACACTTATAAGTGCTACTTCGCTAAAGGCTTTCCACTCTTTAAAGACTATGTTATAAAACCAACTTTTGTCATTTTTATTTTTGCTTTTTAGTCTTTTATCTATCACTTTGTTTTTATCAAAGGTGATGATTTTATCAAATCTTTTCAGAGCTTTTAGTGATGCTTTTTGTTTTTTGTTATGGTAGCCATTTTGTATCTCAAAAATATCACCATTTCTTGAAAAGATAACTATAGCTTTGTTGTTTGAATCCATTGCTATACAAGGAAAATGATGAAGAGATAACTCTTTAGCAGATATATCATGAAGAGAAGTTTTTAAAGATAATCTTTTGCTTGTCTCTTTAATCTCTTCTACATCAAACTTATCAAGCCCTTTTAGAGAAAACTTTTCTAAAACAGCTAGCTCTACTTTTCCATAAAAAAACTCTAAGACTACTTGAAAACTTTCCAAAAGTGGATTTGTTTTTAGTCTTTTTAAGGCATTTGGAGTTTTTTGTTGCTCTTTAGTTTTTGTCATGATGCTTATCAATCCTTACTTTATAATTAAAACTTAGTTTGTCTATAATAGAGTCAAAAACATTGTCCCATTTTTGAAAACTCTTTTGACGAAAGAGTTTCATGTTAGGGTATAGATAAGATAAACTATCTTTATATCTATATCTCCAATCTGGCATCTTTTGCAAAGGTACCCAAGTCTCTTTTCCTAAAGCTCCACTTAGATGAGCTACTGATGTATCACTACTGATAACTAAATCTAACTCATTTATCAAAGATGCAGTTTTTGAGAAGTCACTTAACTTAGAAGTCTTATCTATGACTTTATCTTCAAAACCAAGCTCTTTTATCTGTTTTGAGTCCTCTCCAACTTGTAGAGAATATAAAACAAACTTGTCATTAAGTATTATCGGCTTAAAATAGTTTAAGTTAAATACTTTTCCATCATAACTTTCTCCAGTATTACTAGCACCCCAACAAATCCCTATATAAACTTTGTCTTTTTCTTTTTTTATCTTAAACTCTTCATCCTCTTTTGCAAAGAGATATGGCTTTGTTTTGTATGGTATATCTTCTAGGGTAGCTACTTCATATAGATAAGGCAGAGATAACATAGAGATTTGATAGTCAAACTCTGGGGTTTTCTCACTCTCTCTAGCATAAAAACTATCTACATTTTTTAGTGAGTTTTCAAAAAGAGTTTTTAACTCATCTCTGCATTGAAGTATTACTTGTGAGCCAAACCTATCCTTGAAGCTTTCTACAAATCTGGCAAACTGGATACTATCTCCAAAACCTTGCTCAACATGAATAAGAATTTTTTTATCCTTTAAATCCATCTCTTTTGTAACTTTAGGAGCAGAAAATATATCTTTATATCTAAGTATATGCCCTTTCATCTCATCTTTTTTAAATCTCCACTCATACTCTTTAAAGCCATTTTTAAAATCACTTATCATCAAATATGTAGTAGCCAAGTCAAAGTGAGCATTTACAAAGTTCGGATTGAGTTCTATCGCTTTTTTATAACTATCAATAGCATTTTTAAACTTTGCTAAGTGTTTTTGAGAGTTTGCTAAGTTTGCATGAGAGTTTGAGCCATTAGGGTCTAGTTCTAACGATTTTTTGTGAAGTTTCTCTGCTTCTTTGTATCTGTAAAGGTTGTTATAGACATTTCCAAGATTTGTATATGCCCCTGCAGATTTTGGAGATTTTTTTATGGAGATTTTGTGATATTTTTCAGCTTTGTCATAATCTTTTAGTTTTGAATAACATGAGCCTATGTTTGAATTTATCTCATGATAGTCTGGTTTTAGTTTTAAAACTTCTTTAAAAACCTCTATCGCCTCTTCATATCTTTTTAGTTTATAAAAGATTCCACCTAGATTGTTATAAGCACTCACATAGTTTTTATCTCTTTTTATGGTATCTTTATAGGCTAAGATAGCTTCATTTAGTCTTCCAATCCTCTCATAGGTTATACCTACATGATAAAAGATAGTTGCATTGGATCTATCTTGCTCAAAAGCTTTTTTATAGATGATAAAAGCATCTTTATATCTTTTTAGATTTCTTAGGGTATTTGCAAGAGCTAGTTTATACTCTAAGTTTTTATAGTTCAAAAAGAGATGAGAAAAGTATTTTATCGCCTTTTCATACTCTCTTTTGTTATAATAAAAAGCCCCTTTTTTAAAGAGTTCTTCTTCGATATTTACTACTTTTGACAAAATCTCCTCCTAGAGTTTTTTGTAAAGGTAGCAAATATTGTTCCTATAATCCTGCTACATGAAGAGTTACATCTACATCATTTGTACTATCATGAAGTGTATAATCTCCATTTGTAATGGCTGTTGTACCGTTATCATCACCACCGTATTTTACATTGTTCTTATCAGTAAACTCTAACTTACTAGCATCATCACTATCTAAGTTTATAGTTAAATCATTATTGCTATCAGTCAAATCATGAATCCACTCACCATCTATTGTGTACTCAGCTTTACTTCCTCCATTGCTTGTATCATCTCCTACATTTAGAGTTAAGTTTGTAAAATCTAAAGTTTCAATATTATTTAGATTTGAGTTAAATCCAAAAGCTGTATCTGATGTTATATCTGTACCTGTATTTCCATTTATATTTACACTATCACTATCTGCTCCTCCATCAAGAGAGATATTTGCTAGATTACTAAAATCCACTACAAATGTATCATTTCCTCCATCACCATTAACGACATCAGAACCAGTTCCAGCATCTAGTAAATCATCTCCTGCTCCTCCATAAAGCTTATCATCTCCTGCTCCTCCATAAAGCTTATCATCTCCTGCTCCTCCATAAAGCTTATCATTTGCATTGTCACCATAGATAGTATCTTTTCCTGCATATCCATAGATAGTGTCATTATCTCCATCACCATGGATTTCATCATCTCCACCATCTCGTCCATAGATCTTATCATCTCCTGCATATCCTCGTACATAGTATAAATCATGTCCCATAGTGATAGTATCCCCAGTAGAGTCATTGCTTCCTTCATACTTTTCTATATCTCTAACATAATCAGTCGCAGTTCCACCAACCTTTATCTCTACATAGTCACTATCACTCTTTTGGGTTTTATCCATATCTGTATATACAGTTTTGGTATGACTTTCATCACTAAAGTCAACCTCTACATAGCTATCATAGTAGTTGTTAGCTGTATCTATACCATCTCCTCCATCTACTATATCACTACCATACCACAACCCTATGTTATCATCACCAGAGCCTGCATTTATGATATTTGTTCCACCAGATGCATACATAGTATCATTTCCACCACCAGATATGATGATGTTATCTTCTGAACCTAGGTAGATGTTACTTGCATCACTATTTGAGTCATCTCCATCATAAAAGTTTTCTACTCCATAGACACTATTTGCATCTCCAACTTTATGAGAGTGATAGGTGTCCACATTTACATCTGCACTACTTATATCCATCCAGTCACTTCCATCTCCACCATATATACTATCATCTCCACCACTATATATGATGGTATCATCTCCACCTTGCATATAGACTACATCTGTTCCTGATAAACCTTTGTATGTATCTGCATTATCAGTTGCATTTAAATGTTCAAACCCATCTATGGTTTCATTAGATGAATCAAAACCATCAAAAAGTATTTTATTGTTAGATAGGTCTACATTTATACCACTTGATGCATTTTTAAAGTCTATTACATCCCAGTCACTTCCACCATGAAGTTCATCTTTTCCTGCATTTGCTACCAATGAGTCATTTCCATATCCTAGATCAACATAGTCATCTCCACTTCCATCATCAACTATATCATTTCCACCTTCGGCATAAATGTGGTCATTTCCACTTCCACCTTTTACATTATCTTGTCCAGCTCCTGCATAAACTATATCATCTCCAGCTCCAGCTTCTATGATGTCATCTCCATCATTTGTTGAAATGTAGTTTATATCGCTATCTACTTTTATAGTGTCATTATAATCTGAACCTCTTATAGACTCAAACCCTAAAATATAGTCTTTGTTACCATTTCCATCATCCTCTACCTCATAAAAATCTGCTGTTGTGCTAACACCTACATCTGTATAGTAGGTTTTTGATACTTTGGTTGCATTTGCAGTATCAAGTTTTAAACCGTGATCCATCCACCAGTAGTAGTCTAGGATGTCACTTCCACTACCACCATAGAGTATATCACTACCATCTCCACCATTTACTGAGTCATTTCCATCTCCTAAGTTTATAACATCATCTCCACCTTTTGCATACCATGTATCATTTCCACCATTTGCAACAACTGTATTGTTGTTATCATCTAGGTATCCCTCATTTTCATCATCATCATCTATGATATTTTCTACATTGTAGCTTTTGGTTTGTCCGATACTATGGTTATTTAACTTTATATCTCCATCACTTTTATTGGATATATCAGCCCAGTCGCTTCCACTTCCACCATCAACATAGTCAGTTCCATCACTCATGATAAAAAGGTCATCCCCACCATTTCCATAAAAGCTCTCATCACTGTCTGAACCTTTTATAGTGTCATTATGTGAGCTTCCATAGATATCTTCGATATTTAAAACATCACTCATCTTTGATGTATCACTTTGTTTATCGATAGAAAGGTTGTTTGAAGTTAGAGATAGATCAATATAGCTATCTTTTGTAACTCTACTAAGATCTAAAAAGTCCTCATCATCTCCACCATTGTATACAGTTTTGTTATCTTTGTTATCACTTACAAAGAGTCTGTCACTTCCTGTATTTCCATACAGGGTATCACTATATCCATCCTCACTTGTGTTAGCTTCTGCACCACCATATAGGTAGTCATTTCCACCACCTCCATAGATGGTGTCTACTCCTTTTCCACCATAGATAGTATCTCCTCCTGTCTCTCCATGAAGTTTATCATCTCCATCATCTCCATAGATAGTATCGCCTTTTAAACCACCATAAATATAGTCATCTCCACCATCTCCATAGATTGTATCTATACCATCTTTACCTAGGATTGAGTTTGAGAGAGAGTTTCCTGTGATGGTATCATTGTTATCAGTAGCCCAGATATGTTCAAATCCTTTTGCAGTTAAATCTGTATCATCAAAACCATTCTCTTTTATAAGATTGTTGTTTAACTCTACTACTATATTTTTACTTCCTGTATTAACATTTTTATAGCTTAGCCAGTCATTGTTTCCACTTCCTGCATCAAGATAATCTTTTCCATCACTACCAAAGATAGTATCATCTCCATCTCCTGAAAGGATAGTGTTTATAGAGCTATTTCCTGTTATGGTATCTTTAGCATTGCTTCCAACTATATCTTCTATCTCAACAAAAGTTGAGCTTCCAACTCCACTTCCACTAGCAGTAGAGTCTCCACTGTCTTTCATGATAACCTCTACTCCAGCATCAGAAGATGTTAAAGATAATCCTGAAAAATCATAAGTATCCTCATCACTTCCACCCTCTATTCTATCACTTCCATCACTAGCTAAAAATGTATCATTTCCACTATTTCCTTTTAGTGTATCTTTTATATCACTTGCCAAGTTACCTTTTATGACATCTATGTTTGATGAACCATTTACGATATTAAAGTCATAAACTTCAGAGCTGTTAGAGTTTCCATCTATGGTTAGGGTATTGGATGATAGGTCGATGATAGATTTGCTACCTATTCTGCTTAGGTCGATAGTATCTCCATCCTCTCTATCGCCGTTGCTACTTCCATCTCCACCATCATAAACATTTACTACATCTCCATCATTTGCATATACAGTATCTATACCTGCTCCACCCCATAGAGTATCTTTTAGAGTATCTGATGATGAGTCATCACTTCTTTTTCCATAGATAAAATCATTTCCATCTCCACCTTTTATAAAATCCTCTCCATCTCCACCATATAGGGTATCACTCCCCTCTTCTCCACTTATTAGATCATTTCCACTATCTCCATAGATTTTGTCATCTCCAAGACCTCCTCTAAGATCATCACTTCCTTCATTTCCGTGGATTAGGTCATTTCCATTTTCTCCAAAGATTGTATTTGCTGAGCTGTTTCCTGTTAGGGTATCATCATTTTTAGTTGCAACAAGGTTTTCAAAACCTTTTGCTACCTCATCAGTAGATCCAAATCCATCACTTACAATCTTCTCAGAAGATAGATCAACCACTATCTTATTGTCTCCAACATCTATATCTTTATAGCTTAGATAGTCATTGATTCCATCACCAGCATCAAAGTAATCACTTCCATCTCCACCAAAGATAGTATCATCTCCACTTCCACCAAGCAGAGTATCATCACCACCTTTACCATCTATAACATCAACTCCATCAAGACCACTTATAGAGTTGTTTTGAGAGTTACCTGTCAAACTATCATTTACTGTTGTTCCTATGATATGTTCAATCCCATCAAAGCTTATATTTCCTGCATCTCCACTAGCGGTACCTGCACCCATATCAACGATAACTCCAGAGTTATCACTATCAGCATCACTAACTTCAGCAAATGTTAGTGTATCTCCCAAAGTACTATCTCCACCATGGATAACATCTCCACCTATTGTAGCTTTGATAAGGTCATCTCCAGCTCCTCCAAAGATAGTATCTTGAGACTCACTACCTTTTATGGTATCATTTTCTTCTGTTGCTTTTATGACATTGAAGCCATCTATGGTGTTACTAAAGGTTGAGTTAGCATCATCATTTTTAACCTCAATCGCACTATTTTCACTCAAGTCTATATTCATATGATATGAACTATCCATCTGTGAAAAGTCGATAGTATCTCCACTATCTCCACCACCTTTTAGAGTATCAACTCCCAAGTGATCCAAGATAATATCAACTCCAGCTCCACCATCAAGATAATCCTCTCCAGCACCACCACTTAAGTAGTCATTTCCAGCACCACCAAAGAAACTATCTTCATGAGATATGGTTGTATCGGTTCCTTTATATCCTTTTAGAGTATCTGCTAAGTTTGTTCCTTTTACAACCTCTATGCCATTTAACTCATCAGCTTGAGTTGTTGTTGCTTCATATTTACTCTCATTATTGTTCCACTCTACTGTTACTGCTGTTCCAGAATCCTTGTAAGATACTGTATCTTTTCCACTATCTCCACTAGCTTCTCCACCATAGACTGTGTTTTTACCATTGTCACTTAGGATAAATGTATCGTTACCATCTCCACCATATAGGTAGTCCTCATTTGTTCCTGAACTTATGATGTCATCCCCATCTCTACCATAGATGATGTTTTTACCAGCAGTACCTTTTACTATATCTACCCCATCAAAACCTTTATAGTTTTCGATAGATGTCATGGTGTCATGCTCTAAGTTTGAGTTATCAGCTTTTTTGATATATGTATCTCCATTTAGGTCTGCTTCTATATGATCGGCATCGCTATATGCACTATCTACATATCCATAATCAACACTATCACTACCAGCTCCTCCATCTAAGATGTCATCTCCCTTTCCTCCAAAGAGAGTATCATCATCACTCTCTCCATAAAGGGTGTCTTTTCCATCATCTCCAACT
Organism: Campylobacterales bacterium; assembly: GCA_027023305.1. Lineage (GTDB taxonomy): Bacteria > Campylobacterota > Campylobacteria > Campylobacterales > QNZT01 > SZUA-1377. Next base: position 23,031 of record JALVVR010000041.1, read on the forward strand.
AAAACATCATTGTCTGCTCCACCTTTTAGGATATTGTCTTCACTATTACCTTTTATGTAGTCTTTTAAATCACTTCCTATTACATTTTCTATACCAACTAAAGTATCATTTCCAGCTTGTGCATGAACTCTTTGAGAGCCTGAAACAGTCAAATCAACTTCAATTCCATCATAAGCATCACTTGAATCTTTATCTGCACCACTTCCATCTGCATCTCTATCATCTTCACTATCAGCTACAAAATCTTTTATCTGTGAGTAGTCAACTGTATCATTTCCAACTCCTCCATCAAGATAGTCATCTCCAATTCCTGCTATGATAGTATCGTTATCCCCTTCACCATAAATCTTATCATTTCCATCTTGCTCTGTTATAGTATCATTCCCAGCTCCAGCTTTTATGGTGTTGTTTGCCTTATCTCCACTTGCTTGATCTCCACTGTCAGTTATGACATCTCCAGCTTTTCCACCTATGACATTTTCGATAGAGTCTAGGATGTCATTTCCTTGAGTTGAAGATGATGCAAACTTTCCTTGTAGATTTATAGTAACTGAGTCTGTTACACCTGCATATGATACCCAGTCTCCACCTTCGCCACTACTATAAGTTTCACTTCCACCTTTTATCTTATCATCTCCAGCTCCACCACTTATAATGTCGTTTGCATCTCCACCATCTATGGTGTCATCTCCATCTCCACCACTTATGGTATCCTCTCCAGCTTCTCCATAGATAGTGTCATTTCCAGCTCCACCAAGTAGGCTCTCTAGTGAGTCATTTGCTCCACCATAGATAAGGTCATCTCCTTTTTTTCCATCTATGCTGTCTACTCCATCCATACCTTTTAGAGTGTTTGAGCTTGCATTTCCTGTTATATTGTCATTTCCAGCAGTTGCTGTTACATTTTCTATATTTTTTATCTTATCATCATCCCCATTATGAAGATCTGCAGTTATAAATCCATCAGCATCTGGAGAGTCTCCTAAGTTTATGGTTAAGTAGTTAGAGCTATCAGTGATAGCACTATAATCAACTGTATCATTTCCATCTCCACCATCTATCTTATCTACTCCATCATCAGATGCACTAGCTTTTATAAGGTCCTCTCCATCTTGTCCATAGATAAGGTCAGCTCCACTTCCACCTGTTATCTCATCATCTCCAACACCAGCATAGATAGTATCTGCTCCACCTTTTGCATCTAACTTATCATCTCCAGCATATCCATAGAAGATATTTTTATCATCATTTCCTGTTATCTCATCACTTCCACCATCACTTCCTAAGATGTTGTTGATATATGAGATAGTATCAGCTTCATCATTTGCACCATTCCACTCATTTCCATCAGTATCATCAGCATCCACTTTTACAGTTGAAGTAGAAGTTGCTGTGTTTAGTGTTACTTGGATTTTGTTTTCACTTCTATAATCAGCATAATTGTTTGTATCAGTTCCACTACCACCGATAAGAGTATCAGCTCCTTTTAATCCTTCTAATGTATCAATTCCTGCTCCACCTTCTAATATATTTGTAGTATCACTTCCGATTATAGTATCATCGCCACTACTTCCAAGAGCATTTTCTATATCTCTTAACTCATCACTATCTCCAGCTACTACTGCACCACTACCATCAACAACTTTTCCCTCTTTGCTTTTTAGATTTATCACTGCATGATTTGCATTATTAGTTACATAGCTATAAGATACTGTATCATTTAAACTATCATCAACACCATTTTCATCTCCACCAAAGATTTTATCAGCTCCTATACCACCACTTAGGGTATCATCTCCACTATCTCCGATGATAGTATCATTTCCATCTCCTCCATCTATACTGTCATCTCCACTATCTCCACTTAAAGTATCTACTCCATCTTCTCCATAAATAGTATCTGCTTCATCTCCTCCATTTATGATATTTGTATCAATATTTCCTGTTAGGGTATCTTTAGCAGTTCCACCTATGATATTTTCTATATGTGTTATTGTATCTTCATTATTTCCATCTATTTTTGCAGTTGCACTTGCATCAGCATTTGCTAAATCAAGTTCAACAGTTTTTGTTACAGCTGAGTAATCAACTGTATCACTTCCACTTGTTCCATCAACTTCATTTCCACCATCTATAGTGTCAGTTCCATCACCCTCTTTAACTATAAAGGTATCATTTCCATAACCACCACTTAAAGTATCATCTCCATCTCTTCCATCTATAGTATCATTTCCACCAGCTCCGTAGATAGAGTTAGCTCCACTACTTCCTTTTAAGATGTCATTTCCTATATTTGATCCTATTATATTTTCTATATTTGTTAAGTGGTCATATCCATGATGAGTTGAAGCTGCATTATAATCTCCATTTCCATCTTGATCTGTAAGTCCACCATTTAAATCAACTTGAACATCAGTTAGAGAGCTTAAAAATGATGCAGTATCAACTCCATCTCCACCATCTATTTCATCATTTCCAGCTCCACCTTCAAGGATGTCATTTCCACTTCCTCCATCAAGTGTATCTGCACCATCTCCACCTTTAATGTTGTCTTGACCACCTTCTCCATAGATAGTATCATCTCCAAATCCACCCTCTAGTATCTCTATATCATTTAAATCACTGTTATCGGTATTGTCTCCACCGTAGATGATATCTTTTCCTGTTCCACCAAAGATAGTATCACTTCCACCATCTCCTCTTAAGCTATCATCTCCTGCATCTCCAGCTAAGTAATCTTTTCCATCTCCTCCATATAGGGTGTCATTTCCCTCTCCTGCACTTATAGTATCATCTCCACTATTTGCTTGGATAAAGTTTGAGGTAGCTGATCCTACTATACTATCATCACTTTGAGTTAGGATGAGGTTTTCTATGTTTTTAACTGAGTCAGTTTTGTTATCACTACTATCAGTAAAATCTCCATCACTATCATAGTCTAGTACCAAATCACTAGCAGTTCCACCCTTTAACTCTCCTCTTATACCACCTTTTGTGCTATTAGAAGAGTCTCCAAAAGAGCTATAATCGATAGTATCAACATCAGCTCCACCATCTATGTTGTCTGCTAAGTTATCTAAGTTTGATTTATCTTGTTTAAAAAGGTCTCCACCCTCATCTCCTTCAAGAGTATCACTTCCTTTTCCACCCTCTATGACATCAGCTCCTGCTCCACCTCTTAGGGTATTTGAGTCATCACTTCCTTTTATCTCATCTGCATAATCACTTCCTATGATGTTTGATATACCATAGAGAGTATCTTTTTCATCACTGTCATCCCAACCATTGTTATCGTTATCAACTATGACACTGTTTGGATCGTCTAATAGATCTACTTTGATTTTATTTTGACCTGTATATCCTGCAAAGTCTCCATCTCCAGCTTGACCAGTCTCTTTTGTTGCTATAAGAATATCATTTCCTAGTCCACCATAGAGTGTATCTTGACCTGCTCCACCCATGATAGTGTTTGCTATATCATTTCCTGTTAGCTTATCATTTCCACTACCACCTAGGATATTTTCAACTCCACTTATAACATCTCCTTGTGCATCTCCTGCACTGTTAGTTCCTGTTTTTAAGTTTACTATAACTCCTGTGGTATCACTATCATAACTAACTAAGTCAACTCCAGCTCCACCAACTATCTTGTCAGCTCCGCTTCCTCCCTCTAGGGTGTCATCTCCGCTTCCTCCCTCTAGGGTGTCATCTCCAGCTTTTCCTTTTAGGGTATCTGCTTCATCTCCTCCAGCAAGGATATTTACTAAGCTATTTCCTGTGATAATATCTTTGTTGCTAGTTCCTGTGATATTTTCTATATCATATAGTTTGTCATCATAACTATTTGAACCATCTTTTATAGATGAGGTTGTAACTCCACTATTAGCTAACTCTACCTCTACATGACCTGAAGTTAAAAGATGATAATCAACCATATCACTACCACCATCTCCATAAAGAGTATCGGTAGTACTCTCTAAATCTTTTATCAAGAATGTATCATCTCCCTCTGCACCCTTTAGAGTGTTTGATAAGCTATCTCCTGTGATAGTATCATTTAGGTTTGAGCCAACTACATTTTCTATATTTTTTAACTTATCACTTCCTGTATCTGAACTACTTGCAGTTCCGTAATCATCATTATCTCTATCTTTTAAATCTACCACAACTTTTGATAGTGATGATGAGAAGTTAACCTCATCTATGTCATCTCCACCATCAAGGGTGTCATCTCCTCTATCAGCATATAGGGTATCACTTCCAGCATCTGCATAAAGCAAATCATCCCCATCATCCCCTTTTAAGCTATCATCTCCACTTCCACCGTGAAGTTCATCATTATCTGCTCCTCCATAGAGAGTATCATTATCATCTCCTCCATAGAGTTTATCATCATCATTTCCACCCTTTAAGATGTCAACTCCACTCTCTCCATATATCTCATCTTTTCCACTAGCACCATCTAGGATGTCATTTCCAGCTCCACCTTTTAGGGTGTTGTTAGCTGTATCTCCTGTGATTGTGTCATCTCCACTTCCACCTATGACATTTTCTACATTTTTTACATCTCCACTATCACTGCCTGCTACTTTGATAGTTGCTGAGTTTACAGTGTTTAGTGTAAGCTCTACTTTATCGCTGTTTGTAGAACCATCAGCTTTTAGTGAAAAGTCTATCGTATCTACTCCAGCTTCTCCATCAAAAAGATTGTTTTCTCCAGATGAGTAGTGGATAAGGTCAGATCCCTCTCCAGCTTTTATAGTGTTATCAACTCCATCAGTGGAGAAGAAAATATCATCATGAGATGTTCCTATAACATTTTCGATAGATGAAAGGGTATCATTTACATGATTTCCATCTCCATTTATATTTTTCCCACTTCCTGATGATAGATTTACTATCATAGCTTCATCTATATTTTCATAGCTTACTGTATCACTACCACTACCACTTCCATCTAAACTATCTCCATAGATATAGTTTGTCCCTGTTTTTGCCTCTATGGTATCATTTCCACCATTTCCAACAAGAGTATTGTTTGTAGAATCTTTTCCTATAATGGTATCTGTTTGATTAGAACCTGCGATTAGCTCTATATTTCTTAAAGTATCAGTGTATGCTCCATAGGTAGCTGTCTCTTTTGTTAAGTCTATAACTATGTTGTTTTCACTATTTGCACTATAATCAGCCCAATCTTTATCTCCATCTCCACCATCTAGGTAGTCATTTCCTCCTCTAGCAAATAGTCTGTCATCTCCACTTCCACCTTTTATCGTGTTATCGCTATCATCTCCTTTTATGATGTCATTTCCTGCTGTTCCTACTACATTTTCTATATTTTTTAGTTTATCTGTTGTATTACTTCCATCGTTATCATGAACTGTTACATCTGCATATCCATCTGTTAAAGAGGTTAAATCTACACTTATAGAGTCATCTGCCTCTGTTAGCTTATCACTATAATCTATTGTATCACTTCCATCATTTCCATCAAACTTGTTGTTAGATGTAATATCTGTGTAAAACTTATCATCATGAGATGAACCTTTTACATTTTCGATATTTATTAAGGTATCATCTCCCTGTTCACTGTTTATATGTTGAGAAGTGGTTCTTCCTAAATCAACTGTAACTGGTGCAGAAGATAGTGAATAATCAACGATATCCTCTCCATCTCCACCATCAAAGTAGTCATTTCCAGCTCCACCTTTGATGATGTCATCTCCACTTCCACCCTCTAAGTGGTCATTTCCTTCTGCTCCATCTAATATATCACTTCCAGCTCCACCTTTTAAAGTGTTGATAGCAGTATCTCCTACTATGTTATCATCTCCACTACCACCGATAAAGTTTTCTATGTTTACTATCTTATCATTGTCATATCCATTTATCACTACATCTGTTTGAGCTGTTGTGTTTAGAGTTACATCTATATTTTTTGAGATAACTGAGTAGTTGATAGTATCATTTGTACCATCTTCTCCATCTACAAAGTCAACTCCATCATTTGTATCAACTAAAGTATCACTGCTATCATCATATCCTCCCATGTAGAAGGTATCATTTCCAGCTCCACCTAGAAGAGAGTTGTTGTTTTCATCTCCAAAAAGGGAGTCATCTCCACTTCCAGTTGTTAGGTTTTCTATATTTGTTATGGTATCTTCATCTCCACTTTTTATCGTTTGAGCTGAGCTTTTTCCGAGTTTTATAGTCAAATCATCACTATAATTTGAGTAATCAATAGTATCGCTTCCATCCTTTCCATCAAAGGAGTTTGCTATGTTACCTGTTGCTGTTTTAAAGTAGTCATCTCCACTACTTCCTATAAAGTTTTCGATACTGTTTATAGTGTCACTATCAGTTGAGTCTACAACTACTTTGCTGTTTGCTATATCTACACTTACTGAACCATTTGTAACATACTCATAACTTGATGTATCACTTCCAGCTCCACCTTGAAGATTATCATCACCACCATTTCCAACAAGTAGGTCATCTCCATCTCCAGCTTGGATGGTATTGTCTTTATTGTCAGCTTTTATTTGGTCTTTTCCACTACTTCCTATGACATTTTCTATATCTTTTATATAATCTTTTGGTTTAGATTCTCCACCTTTAGTTACACTAACCTCTGTATAGCCTTTACCATCAGTTTGACTTAAATCTAGTGATATAACATCATTGCTATCTGTCATATCACTATAATCGATAGTATCTCCACCGCTTGACTCTTCTCCTTTTGCATCAATCTTGTTTGATTGTTCATGATTTGTTGTAAAGGTATCATTGTATGAAGAGCCTATCGCATTTTCGATAGATTTTAGAGTATCACTTCCTTGACCTCCACCAACATTTTGCTCTTCTTCAGTTCCTAAAGAGACTCTTATACCACTACTTGCATCACTATAATCAACAGTATCAGTTCCACTTCCACCATCTATTAGGTCGTTATTACTACCACCTTTTAGGATGTCATCTCCCTTTTGTCCATATAGTGAGTTGTTTCCTATACCACCATCTAGGAAATCATCTCCACCACCTCCATAGATAGTGTCATTTCCACTCTCTCCATAGATAGTGTCATTATTTGAAAGTGTTCCACTCTCATCTGTTAGCTTTTCATCTCCATAGATTCTATCATGATCACTTCCACCGTGGATTATATCTTCTCCATCTCCACCGATAAGAGTATCATTTCCAGCTTTTCCATCTATGTTATCATCTCCGCTGTTTCCATCTAGTATGTTTACATTGTCATCTCCAGCGATACTATCACTTACAGTTGAGCCTGTTATATTTTCAATATTTGAGACTGTATCATTTTGTAAGTCAGCAACTGTTACAGTAGCCTCTCCACTTCCATTTAGAGTAACGGTAATAGCCTTATCTATACCACTATAATCAACTGTATCACTTCCTAAGTTTCCGTTGAAGTTGTTTGCTACTGATGTATTAGTTATAAATGTATCATCTCCATCTCCACCTATAGCTTTTTCTATCGAAGTAAAGCTATCTCCTTCACTACTAGAGTTTTTTGAAAAGTCTACCTTTACACTACTGTTATAGTAGCTATAATCAACTGTATCCTCTCCACTACTTCCACCATCTATGGCTTTATTTCCACCATATATTTTGAAAATATCATCATTTTTTGTTCCAACTATCTTTTCTATTGAGCTAAAGGTATCACTATCGCTACCATTTCCTATCTGTGCAGTAAGATTTTTAAAATCTGCTGTTAATATATCACTGTTTGTTACATAGTTATATACAAGTGTATCAGTACCATCTTTACCATCAAAAGAGTTTGCATTTGCATCTCCTTTAAAAATATCATTACCATCACTTCCTAATATATTTTCTATTTTTAAAAGAGTATCTTCAGCTTCTTTTGAACCATTTTTAAAAATATCTGATTTTTCATCAGTTAAATCTACATTTACATAATCTTTTGTTACATCATTAACATTTATTTTTTCATAACTAACAGTATCTCCCTTTCCACCATTTTGAGTTTCATTTGACTCATCTGCACCACCATCAAAAATATTGTTTTGATTTTCAGCTGATTTAAAAGTATCTGAGTAGCTACCACCTATATATTTTTCTATAGATTCAAACTTATCACTATCTGCTCCTCCACCTACATTTTGATAATCAGTTTCTGCTGCATCTATTGATATACCTGCTGTAGAAGTTGAGAAATCTACAGTATCTACTCCATCTCCTCCTTTATAGAAATCATTTCCTGCTGTACTTATAAACTCATCATCTCCAGCTTGTCCATCTAGCATATTGTCTGCTTTATTTCCTTTTATATAGTCATTTCCAGCAGTTGCTACTACATTTTCAATATGTGAGATTGTATCTTCGTCACTACCATCTACTTTTATAGTTGAAGTATTATCATCATCTGCTAAAGTTATACTTATATTATGAGTGTTATCTAAATCACTATAATCAACTGTATCACTTCCATCTCCTCCATCAACTATATCATTTCCATCTCCTATATGAGCGATAAAAATATCATCTCCTGCTTCACCATATAAGTTATCAGTTTCATTTTTACCATCTATAACATCTTTACCTGCTCCACCTTTTATGGTATTTACAACATCACTTGCAGTAATAGTATCATCTCCAGCACTTCCGATAACATTTTCTACTCCACTTATGAAATCTTTATCATTTGTTTCTACAGCACTTCCATCATAGATAACTGCATTGTGTCCATCTATATTTGTTCCAGTTAAATCTACTACTGCCTTATAGCTTCCATCTGTTATATAATCATAACTAATAGTATCTACACTTGTATCACTACCATCAGTAGATCCCCCATAAATAAGATCTTCTCCATCATTTCCTACCAAATAATCTTGTCCTTTATATCCATAAAGAGTATCATTACTATTTGATCCTTTTAGAGTATCATCATATTTACTTCCTATGATTCCCTCTATATTTGAAAGTCTATCACTTGAACCATCTCCATCATTATCTACTTGAAAACCATTTCCATCACTATCATTTAAATCGGCATTTATTTTGTTTGATGCTAAAGTATAGTTAGCTAAATCGCTTCCCTCTCCACCATCAAGGGTATCACTACCTTTGTTTCCTATAAGTGTATCATCTCCTTTATCTCCATAAATAGTATCATCATCATCTCCACCATATAGTATATCAACTCCATCATCTCCATGAATAGTATCTTTTCCAGCTTCTCCTTTTATGATATCATCTCCAGCATTTCCTGATAATTCATTTGCCCCAGAGTCTCCTGTTATATCATCATTTACTGTACTACCTTTAATATTTTCTATATTTTTTATCACATCATTTTGGGAGTCTGCTACTGTAACTGTGGCATCATTTGATCCATCAAGAGTTACAGTTATACTATTAGTTATATGAGAGTAATCTGCTGTATCTGTTCCTGTGTTTCCATCAAATCTGTTTTCAACACCTGTATCTGTTTTAAAAATATCATTTCCACTTCCACCTATTGCATTTTCTATATTTGCAAACTTATCACTTTCACTACTTGTATTTGTAGCAAAATTGACCTCCACTCCTGTAGTGTATTTACTATAATCCACAGTATCACTTCCACTATGTCCATCTACATCTCTGTTTCCACCATACATTTTAAAAGTATCATCACTTTGACTTCCGATAACTTTTTCTATCGATGTAAATGTATCATCATCACTATCTGATATCTTTGCATGAGAAGTTTCAAAGTCTACATCTAAAGAAGTTGTATAATCTTCATAACTTAGTGTATCTACTCCATCTTTTCCATCAAATGCATTTGCCCCAGAGTCTCCTTTGAATCTATCATCTCCTTTACTTCCATCTGTATTTTCTATGTTTGTTAGAGTATCTGTTGCTGTTTTTGTTCCATCAATATATATATCAGATTTATTATTTGCCAAATCCACTTCAACTCTATCTTGGGTTGTATCATCTACAGCTAAATTATCAAGATAGCTTACTGTATCTTGATTACCACCAGCTCCATCAAAGATATTATCTTGATCGTATGCTGATTTAAAAGTATCGTTATATCCACTTCCTTTGATTTTTTCTATATCTATAAAAGTATCACTTCCTTGTCCACCACCTACTATCTGAGAACCTGTTTCTTGCATATCTATAGTTATTGGTCCAGTTGCATCTTTAAAATCAACTGTATCTATATCACCACTATCATCTCCACTTCCATCATATATATCATTTCCTGCACTACTTATAAAAGTGTCACTACCTTTTTGACCATAAAGAGTATCATTTCCTTCATCACCATTTAACTCGTCATCTCCATCATTACCATAAAGAGTATCATCTCCCTCTCCACCTTTTATGATATCTTTACCTGCTCCACCTTCAATTTTATTTTTTTGATTATTTCCACTAAGATTATCATTATTAACTCCACCAATGATATTTTCTATATTTTTTAAACTATCTTCATCAGTATTATCTACTTTAACAGTAGAAACTCCATCATCATCTGCTAGATTAATCTCTACTTTTTTTGTAACGGCAGAATAATCAACACTATCTATACCACTTCCACCATCTATCACATCACGACCATCATTGTCATGAGCTATAAATGTATCATCTCCAGCTTCTCCTAAAAGATTATCAGAGCCTTCTTTACCATCAAGGATATCTTTCCCATTACCAGCTTTGATATTGTTATTATCACTGCTACCTGTTAGAGTATCATCTCCAATACTTCCTATAATGTTTTCTATATCAAATAAAAAGTCTTTATCATTTGTAACATTATTACTTCCATCATAAACTACTGCATTGTGTCCTTCTATATTTGTTCCACTTAAATCTACAGCTACTTTGTATGATGAATCTGAAATATAATCATATCTAACCTCATCAATATCACTATCGTTAGTCGTATCTCCATCATCTCCATAAAGATAATCTTCACCACCTTTTCCAACTAAAGTATCTTTACCTCCATTACCATATAGAGTATCTGCTAAACTACCACCTTTTATAGTGTCATCATGAGATGAACCTAGTATTTTCTCTATATCTACTAACTTATCTTTTCCTCCAGCTCCATCAAAATCTACTTGATAATTATCATTGTTTTCATCAGTTAAGTCAACAACTATCCTATCATCTGCACTACTATAATCAGCTGTATCTTGTCCTTCTCCACCTCTTAACTCATCATTACCAGCTCCACCAAATAGATAATCATCACCTTTATATCCATCTAAAGTATTATCTTCAGCATCACCTTTAAGAGTATCACTTACTGAAGAACCTATGATATTTTCAATATTTTTAACTGTATCATTTGCATAAGTATTTATCGTTACAGTTGCATCATTTGCACCATTTAGAGTTACATCAATAGATTTTGAGATATGAGAGTAATCAACAGTATCATTATCACTTCCTCCATCATATACATCACTTCCATCATCACCATCTTCTATCTCTCCATCTGTATCAAAGGCATCTCCATCACTATCTATACCAGCTATAAAAATATCATTTCCACTACCTCCACTAACAGTATCATCTCCTCTTTCTGCTATAATAGTATCATTTCCAACATTGCCATCTATGCTGTTATTATCACTATCAGCAACTATTTTATCATCATGAGTACTTCCTTTGATATCTTCTATATTTTTTATCTTATCATCAGCTTGTCCACCTATATATGCAGTTGAAAATCCTTCTGTATCTATGTTATTTAAATTTAACTCTACAAAATCTGTAGAACTTGAGAAGTTGATACTATCATGGTCATCAATACTCTCTCCACCATCTATAATATCTATACCATCTCCACCATCTAAAATATCACTTCCAGCTCCACCCAAAAGTATATCTTCACCAGCTCCACCTTTTAAGATATCATCTCCAGCTCCAGCTTTTAAAGTATCACTATTTGCACCACCATCTAACTTGTCATCTCCATTACCTGTTTCTATATAATTTTTTAAGGTATCTCCCGTAATAGTATCATCTCCACTACCTGTTATAACATCTTCAATATTCTTAACTTTATCAGTTGTAATCCCATCTACTTTAACATCTTTTTGAGATGAGCCTTCTAGTGTTAGCTCTATCTTATTTGATAAAGAGCTATAATCAACTCTATCATGACTACCAGCTCCACCATCAACAATATCTCCATCTCCTTTAAGCATAATTGTGTCATTTCCACTACCGCCAAATATAGAATCTACTCCTGATTCACCATCTATGATATCATTTCCATCTTCTCCATAGATTGTATCACTATCATCTCCACCAAAAATATTATCTACAGAGTTACCTCCATGTATCTTATCTTCTCCTTTAGCACCATATAAAGTATTTGTTCCATCTTGAGTTCCTGATAAATCTTGACTACCTCCATAGATATAATCATCTCCATCATTACCATCTATAATATTATCTCCCCCTAGACCTACTAATATATTTGAGCTATTATCCCCTTTTATAGTATCACTACCTTCATGTGTTCCTATGATATTTTCTATACCATAAAGTGTATCTGTAAAATCAGGATTTGAAAAGTCACTAGCTGAATTATCTACTACTTTGGCTTGAACAGTTGAGTCTGAAAGATTTACATATAATTTTTTACTATTTGAAGCAGTACTTATACTACTATAATCAACTGTATCATTTCCATAGTCACTTGTCTTAAGACCACCATAAATAATATCATCACCAGTAGAAGCATAAAATATATCATCTCCTAGATTTGAGCTATCTAGACTATCTCCACCCTCTAAAATATTATTTTTATTATCACCTTTGATAATATCATCTTTTTTACTTCCTACTATATTTTCAATATTTAATACTATATTACTCTCATCATTAGTACCAAAGCCATTTACACCATCGGTATCAACTTTTATATTTTGAGATTGTAAGTTTGCATTGATTGCTTGAGTTCTTGAAGTAAAATCAATAGTGTCTATACCAGCACCACCATCAATAAAATCATCACCAACTCCACCTATAAGTTTATCATCTCCATCTTTTGCTATTAGAGTATTTGCACTATCATCTCCAATTATAGTATCATCTTGAGATGATCCTATAATATTATTTATATCTTCAAGTGTATCAGTTTCACTAGTTCCTACTGCAACTTTATTAACACTTAAGTCTGCACTTATTGCTGTATCTCTATCATCATAAGCAGCTGTATCATTTGAGTTACTACTACCTTTTATAGTATCATCTCCACCTCTTCCATATAGTGTATCATCTCCTTTTAAACCAGAGATAATATTTGCACTACTATCACCTTTTAAGGTATCATCATGATTACTACCTTCTAAGTTTTCAAAGTTTTTAAGAGTATCTTTACCATCTCCTACTGTATCTTGCTGTGTTGATATAGATAGATCTACTTTTACACTACTAGACACATCCTTATATGAAACAGTATCATTTCCGTCATTCCCATCTAAAACATTATCTTCTGAACTTCCCATAATAGTATCATCATGAGTAGAACCAAGTGCATTTTCTATTGATATTAGTTTATCATTTCCATCTGCTCCACTTGAAGTCTCACCTCTTAAATCAACTGTTACACTATCAGTTGCATTTTCATAACTTGTAAAATCAACTCCACTTCCTCCATCTATATAATCACTTTCTAATCCACCAACAAGAGTATCATCTCCACTTCCACCTATAAGAGAATCTACTCCATCCTCTCCAAGAAGCTTATCATCTCCACTATTTCCTTCTATATAGTCTCTACCTGCTCCACCTTTTACCTCATCATTTCCACTTCCTGCTAAGATTGTATTTGCCCCATCATTTCCACTTAGGACATCACCATAATCAGAACCTACTAGATTTTCAATAGATGAGATATAGTCATTTCCACTTCCACCTGTATTTTGGGTAGTAGCATCTTGGGATATATCTATAGTAATACCAGATGAGGCATCACTAAAATCAGCAGTATCTTCGCCATCTCCACCAAGTAGAGAGTCATCTCCTGCTCCACCTTTTAGAGTATCATTGTTCTTTCCACCCTCTAAGGTATCATTTCCATCTTTACCCTCTAAAAAGTCATTTCCATCTAAACCTTGGATATAATTTGCTTCATTGTTTCCTATAGCTATATCATTACTATTTGTAGCTATTATATTTTCTATTTCACTTAAAGTATCACTTCCCTCACCAGTTGCAGTTCCTTGGAAAAGATTTATATCCATTGCAGTATTTACATCACTATAATCAACGGTATCAACTCCATTTCCTCCACTTATATAGTCATTTCCTAAACCACCTTGTAAAATATCATCTCCAACACCAGCAAAGATTGAGTCATCACCTTTTCCACCATCTATTTTGTCTGCTCCAGCTCTTCCATAAAGTTTATTTGCTGAGTCATCTCCCTTTATAGAATCATCATGAGAGCTACCAACTATATTTTCTATATTTTGAAGTGCTGCAGTAAAAGAATCACTTCCTATTTTATAACTTCCAGTTTGATTTGATAAATCAACATTTATAATATCATCTGAAGAGCTAAAATCTACGGTGTCTTCTCCTTCTCCACCATCAAGAGTGTCATCTCCTCCTGTTGCTAAAAGAGTGTCATTTCCAAATCCACCATCTATGGTATCTGTACCTGCTCCTCCATCAAGAAGATCATTTCCTTTCCAACCTTGGATTATATTTGTCTCACTATCTCCTGTGATAGTATCATCCCCGTTGTATCCTATAATATTTTCTATACCCTCAATTGTATCCTTAGTTCCAAAGCCATCTTTTATAGCTTTGTTTTGCGATAAATCTACTACTACTTTACCTGTTGCTCCTTCATAGTTTACTGTATCATTATCAGCTCCACCTCTTAGAGTATCATCTCCATATCTACCATAAAGAGTATCATTACCTGCACCACCATCCAAGATATTATCTGCATCATTTCCTTTTATCGTGTCATCATGAGAGCTTCCTAAAACATTTTCTACATTTATAAATGTATCCATACCTTCTGATTTTGTATCTTGTTTATCTGTGAGTGCTAAGTCAATTTCTGTATCTCCAGTAGCATTTGTATAATCAACTGTATCACTTCCTTCACCTCCATCAAGAGTATCATCTCCAAGTTTTCCCTCTAAGTAGTCATCTCCTTTTCCACCTTCTAAGATGTTATCACCATCATCTCCTCTTAGAGTATCATAATACTTTGATCCTGCAACTCCTTCTATACTATCAAATGTATCACTTCCTTGTCCAGCTCCTATATCAACTGAAGCATCTCCACTAAGCTCAACTGTTATAGCTGAATTTGCATTTGAATAATCAGCTATATCTAAACCATCTCCACCATGAAGGAAATCATCTCCTGCTCCTCCTTGAAGTCTGTCGTTTCCAACTCCTCCATAGAGTATATCTACTCCATCATCTCCTTTTAAAAAGTCTTTACCTACCTCTCCATACAGGGTATCAATTCCAGCATTTCCACTGATAGTGTCATCTCCTTGACCTCCCCAGATAGTATTTGTAATATCACTACCTGTTAAGTTATCATTTTGATTTGAACCTTTTAAATTTTCAATATTTTCTAACTTATCACTACCATCTCCTGTTGCAACACCATCTTTTAAATTTGCTGTTATGATATTTTGTGATTTTGAAAAGTCAGCTGTATCTATACCAGCTCCTCCATCAAGATAGTCATCTCCACCATTTCCTACTAGTGTATCTGCACCATCATTTCCAAAAATAGAGTTATTGTTATCATCTCCTATCAAAGAGTCTGAAGTTGTACTTCCAGAGATATTTTCTATATTTACTAGAGTATCAGTTCCATCTCCTAAAGCTTGATTTTTAGATAAATCAACATCTACTGAAGTGTTTAAGTTTGAGAAATCAACTGTATCTCTACCAACTCCACCATCAAGATAGTCATCTCCACTTCCTCCTCTTAGGCTATCATTTCCTATATCTCCATAAAGAGAATCGTCTCCACCATTTCCATATAGAATGTCATTTCCTTTGTTTCCAAAAAGCTTGTTTGAGTTTGCATCCCCACTTAGAGTGTCATTTAAGTTTGAGCCTTTTAAGTTTTCTATATCTACTAATTTATCACTTCCTGCTCCTACTGTATGTTGATAGTCAGTTTTTGATAAATCAACTTCAACTCTTAATGATGCAGAACTATAATCAGCTGTATCTTCTCCTTCTCCACCATCTATAATATCATTTCCAAGTCCACCATCTAAGAGATCTTTTCCCTTATTACCAAGAAGAGTATCATCCCCATCAAGTCCTAAAAGATAATCATCTCCTAAATCTCCATCAAGTATATTTTTAGCACTATCTCCTGTTATGCTATCATTTGCTTGAGAACCTATTACATTTTCTATATTTTTTAGAGTATCACTTCCCTCTCCAGTTGCTATGCTATCTTTTAAATTTACCTCAACTGAGTTTGTAAGAGAGTGAAAGTTTACTGTATCATTTCCAAGTCCACCATCAAGATAATCATCTCCAGCTCCTCCACTTATAGTATCATCTCCATTTTGAGCTAAAATGGTATTGTTGCTATCATCTCCTATAAGAATATCGGATTCTTGAGAGCCTTTTATATTTTCTATATTTATGAGTGTATCACTTCCCTCTCCTGAAGCTACAGAGTTTTTTAAGTCAACAGTTACTCCATTTGTAGAATTTGAGTAATCAACCATATCACTGTTTAATCCACCATCTATGATATCATCTCCAGCTCCTCCACTTATAGTGTCATTTCCATCTTCACCTCTTAAAGTATCATTTCCATCTCTTCCTTCAAGATAATCATCTCCCTTTCCTGCAAAAAAAATATTATTGTTTTGGTCACCTTTTATTGTATCCTTTGTATCAGTAGCTATAATTTTTTCTACATTTGTTACAGTGTCACTTCCGTCTCCTAGGATTGAATGAGATTGAAGATCAGCCTCTATACCTGTATCTAAATATGAATAATCAACAGTATCTATACCATCTCCACCATCTACGGAATCATTTCCACTGCCTGTTTTGAAGTAGTCATTTCCACTATTTCCTATAAGTGTGTTTGATATATCATTTCCTATCAAGGAGTCATCACTTGATGAACCTATCGCATTTTCGATATTTACAAGTTTATCTGTTCCCTCTCCTAAGGCTTTTCCACTTCCATCATTTGTATTTGGATCATCTAAGTAGAGAGTAACCCCACTATTTGACTGAGAGTAATCAGCAAAATCACTTCCAACACCACCATTAAGAAGATCATCTCCTACTCCACCTCTTAGTGTATCACTTCCGACTCCTCCACGAATTGTATCATCGCCAGCATTTCCACTGATAGTATCATCTCCATCTCTACCATCAAGGATATTTACTTTATCATCACCAACAATAATATCACTACTACTACTTCCTAATACATTTTCTATATTTTTAATTACATCATTTCCAACTCCAGTTGAGCTTTGATTTAAAAGGTCTATATCTATGCTTGTTGTAGAGTTTACAAAATCTATAACATCTATGCCATCTCCACCATCAATGGTATCATCTCCATTTCCAGCAAAGATAGTATCATCTCCATTTTGAGCAGTTATAGTATCATTTCCTTCTAGTTCAGTTATAGTGTCATCTGTAGCTCCACCCACTATAGTAGAATCTCCATGAGATGATATTATGATATTTTCATTTGGTTCTCGTGAAAGTACAAAACCTAAATCTTCATCTCCATTATATTTATAATCATTTGCATCATGAATATCTTTTACTTGAATACCAACTGTTTTAGAAGCTGTAAGCTCCTTAATATCAGGTTCATCAATTTTTTTTGGATTTTCAGGATCTTGAACAATATTATCTCTGTTAAACTTTGAAGTTAATTCCATATCTATAGAAAAATCATCATGAACAGTTTTACCATTGTATTTTAAAACAACTTCTAATCCATTGTCAGTTACTTTAAATCCATTAACTGAGTTTTCTACATCTTCTTTATTTATAATCCAATCACTACCACTTTGAGTTCCATTTACTACTGAAAAACCATTTGGCAAATCTTTTAAAACTATTTGTTCAACTGCAAAACCCTCTGGTTGAGTAGGATTTATAGATATAAGTTTAGATAAATAATCCCCTTCAAACCAATCAGGGTTATCAGCTACAATTTTCATGTTATCATGAGAGCTAGAAAAATCAATAGTTTCTTTTTCCATTTGAGCTTCACCACTATCATCATGTCTTGCCCTTATGCTACCTCCTCCTCCATCCACAACTGTTACACCACCTCTAGTAGAGATAGTTTTTTGAGTTTGAAAAAAGTCAACATCAAATTTTAAAAGAGCAGTTACATCAGAGACATTTACATTATCTTTTGTTTTTGAAGCACTACTATCTTCAAAAGAGGTATAATCAGTAGTAAAATCACTCTCTTGAACTCTAACTGGATCTACCTCTTCTTCAGCTTTTAAAAGTTTTACCTTAGGAGCATCATCAGTTTTATTAGATGTCATACCCTCCATGATATGTTCTTGTTGTTCTATAACTTTCTCTTTTGCAGAGAGTTCTGTATTTATTTTTTTAAATTGTTTCTCTTTTGTTTCAAGTTCTTTTTCTAAATTTTCAACTGAATCTTTAGTAGATACTGCTTGGTCAGTAGCAAGTGAATCTATCGGTGATTCTTTTACTTCATCGATTTGTGAAAGTATGGATGAGAGTTTAAGTACTTGTCCTGATGGAAGTACTATTTGGGGTGGATTCTCTTCAAAAGCCATAACTCCCATAGAGACAAATATAAATTCACCACCATCAGGTAGTTTTACAACTATATCTCCTCCCACTACATTGAACTTAGCATGAGATATATCTATATTAAAATGAACTTTATCACCAGGGCGAGTAAATACACTTATACTATCACCACTTTTGGGCTCATTTACAATATTTATATTTTTGTCTTCATAATTTATATATGGACTTTTGCTTACTGACATTAGTATCCTTTGAAACTTTTCTCTATGCTCAATATCGGCAATTTTTTAAATACTTTAATTAAATACTATAAAAAATTTGAATTATTTTCTTTTTGCATAAAAATTACTAAATTTAGATAATTTAATTAAAAAATTATTTGAATTTGTCGATATAAATAGATAATAGATTAAAGTCAAGGAATTTTATGGATAAATTTTTATATTCAGCAGTTGCACTCAGTGCTATATTTGCTATATCTTTACATGCTAGTAATAGTATAAGCTTAGGAGAGTTTAAAAGTTATAGTATCGCAAAAAAAATAGTAAAAAAATATCCCAATAGCCAAATTATCATGATTGAAAATAGCCATGGAGTACCTATTTATAAAGTTTTAATAAATCCTGAGAATAAAACAATAAAAAAACAAAAAAATATAGTTTCAAAAAAAAGAATTTTTAAGATAAAAGAAACTCCAAAAGAAGAAGTTATAGATATAAATAAAAAGATAAAGCCTATTGTAAAAAAGGTTGTAAAAGATAAAAAAGTAAATATTCATGATAGTCATAGTGGCATAACTTTACATGAAGCTATACTTATAGCTTTAAAAAAATCAAATAAAATAATGGCAGCAAGAGAAAAAGTAGTACAAGCAAAAAGAGTTTTAGATGAAAAATATGGTGCTTTTAAGCCGAAAGTTGACTTTATGGCAAATAGCAATAGAATAAGAGTTAAACCAAAAGATGAAGAAAGAACTGTATATAGTAAAAATGATTATACTCTATCACTTAAACAAAATATTTATGCTGGTGGGAAAAATATAGGTGAGTTAAAAAGAGAAAAAGCTAACCTTAAAGTTGCTGAGTCAAAGTTTAAACAAAAAGTAGAAGAGGAAACAACAAAGATTATAGATGCATACTATGCACTTATATACCAAACTAAAAGTATAAATATTACTAAAAAGAATATGAAGCTTTTAGAAAAAATACTAAATATAGTAAAAATCAAAGAGCAAAATGGTGCAGCTACAAAGGGTGATTTAAACTATATAAAATCCCAAATTGAAAATGCCTCAAGTGAACTTATAAAACAAAAATCTCTGTATCAAAATTCACTTTCAATGTATGAGTATTTTGTAGGCAAAGATAGTTCTTTACTACCTATTGAGGAGAAAATAGAGTATAAGAAATTTGATAAAAAAAATCTTTTAAATATCTTAAATAATAACAACTCTAAAATAGAAGTAGCTAAAGCAAAAATTGAAACTGAAAAATATAATTTATCTTCATTAAAGTCAAAATTTAAACCTACAGTTGACTTTACTATCAGAGATAGAGGAAAGTTTACAAACTCTGATGTAGAACCATCTGAAAAAAGGACAACTGGGATTTTAACACTAAATTATAATATATATAATGGTGATAAAGACAAATCTAAAATACTTGGTTCAAAAAGTAAAATCTTAGAGTTAAAATACAAGCTTGTTGATTTGGAAGATAGCATGAAGTTTAACTTAAAACAAATATATGAAACTACAATATCTAGTCAAGATAGTATGCTTCATACAAAAAAAGAGGTTGATGCAAACAAAAAAGTGATAGATTCTTACTGGAATGCTTTTAAGTATGGTTCTCAAGATATACAAGCTCTAATGCTTGCACAAAGAGCATTAAATCGTTCGGAATTAGACTTAATAAAAGAGAAACAAAAATATACTTCTAACTACTTCAATCTTTTAAAAGTTAGTGGGATATTACTTGATGAATTACATATCAATGACTTCATAGACTCATCAAAGATGACTCAAGATGAGTCTATAAACTATTTATATTAGAGATAAATCTACTTTATAATCGTAATCTTTACAAATCCATTTGGGTATTTTTTATCCATATTTTTAGAGATTTTCATGACAACATTTGAAGAGTATTTTGAAACAGTATTTCTAACAGAGATTGCACGAGAGAGTGCTATCTGTTTAGCATAGGTTTTGGAAGCCATATTTGTAGCTAATCCTAAAGTAATCAAAACTTTTTTATCTTTATATTTTTTTACAAAAGATTTTAGTTTTGATTTTATACTTGATTTTAGAAAAAGCTCTTTTGTATCATAAGATATGATAAATACTCCACCTTTTATAAAAGTTTCTTGATTTATTTTTTTGGATTTATCAGATGTAACAGTTATTGCATTTCCATCACTTTTTCCACCTTCAAACAGTGAGTCTCGTCCTGCTGTTGCCATTTTTGGCTTTTTGATTTTTGGTAAAGAAATCATGTTAGTTGAATCAACTCCTGCTTGAAGAGAGGCAGTTGTTGATTTTACTGTTGCCTGAGAGTTACTTTTTGAGTTAAACTGCATATAATATGCAACATTTACAATCATAACCATAACAAAAAGCAAAAGTACCAAAATCACTGATGAGAAAACATCAACAAATGGTGGCCATGGATTAAACTCTTCTTCGCATTGTTTTGCTCTAGCCATAATACTCTTCTTCTTTTAGTGAATTTTCAAAATGATTTTGCATAAAGTCAATTTTTTGCTTACTGTCATGATAGACTTTATTTTCACTATTGATTAAATCTTTTAACTTATTATATTCACTCTTTTGCCCTGCTACTACTTCTACAAGTTGATATATATCGAGTGAGTTTTGTTCTTGTTTTTTAAGAAAAGATTTTTGAGTTTGCTTAATCTCTTCATAAGAATTTTTAAAATTTTTAAGCTCAGCTAATGAATCTTTTTGCAAAATAACACTAGCTTTCGCATACTTGTTGTTTTTATCTATATATGAATTTATATCATTGCTTTGTTTTAAAAGAGTATTTAAGCTATGAGTTAACTCTTTACTAATCTTTTTATCCTCTTGCATCTGTGCTATCATGACTTCAACAACTGATGAAATTTTTTGTTCTACTTTTTTATTTGAATATGAAACTTGATTTATCTCTTTTGTTAAATGAGAAATCTTATCTAAAAATATATCCACAAAACTTTGTTGATGAGCTTCTAAGGAGTTAGCAGGAGTTAAGGCTACTGCTCCACTTTCATCAGGAGAGGTTTCTAAAGTTATTTTATTTAACCAGTTTTCAACTCCTTCACTTAGATTTGCTTGAGCTTTGTTTAAAAGATACCCCTTTATACTCATCAAAATAGCAGATATTACCCCAAACAGTGATGAACCAAAACCAACAGCCATACTTCCAAGAGGTCCAGCAAATCCTGCCATAATTTTACCTATGTCAACATTACTTCCTGCAAGAGATTTTACAATCCCACCCATACTTCCGATAGCTCCCAAAAGTCCAGCAAATGTTCCTAGTAGTCCTATCATCAAAACTGTACCTATAAAAAAGTTATTATATTTGTTTTGATTAGCAAATGTATCACTCATCCAAGCTAAAAGGTCTTCTTTTTCTTGTTGAGTAAACATTAAATTTCCGCCTTCCACTCTTTTTAAAATCTTATCTGCAAAATTTGTAGGAAGTACTTTTTCTATACCTTTTAGATAAAAAGAGATGTTATTTTTTTTATACATCAAAACACCAAAAGTTCCAGCCATCATGACAATCTCTTTTGCAGCTCTTAAAAGCATAAAAGTTCCTATCGCTAAAAGAGAAACTATAGCTATGTTAAATGTAAGTGTAGAGGTAAAGTATATTACAAATGTATCCCAATTTGCAACAGCTATAAAATAAACAAAAAGCCATAAAATAAAATAAGCTTTAAAAATTTTTATTCTTTTCATTTTTTACCTTTAAAACAGAAACAAAATCATAGAGACTATAAGTCCAAGAGCTACCAAAGTAACACTATTAACTAAGTTTTTTATCAGGTTTACAAAGCTGTTTTTTTCACTTGTATGCTCACCTATGACAACTATACCTATATCATTTCCTTCATAGTCATATATAGGTTTAGTTACAAAAAAGAAATCACTATCTTTGGCATATCCATTTTTTAAAAAATCTTTCATGTTAAGTGCTTTTATATGTGCTATAAAAGAGTTATCAAAAGCAGAGTTATTGATATAAAATTTTTCATAGAACTTGGAAAAGTGTTTCTTTTTGTTTATCAAAGATATTTTATTTATACTTGCATCATTTAAAAAGTAAGCCCACTCTAGATTTTCTTTATTGTAAAGAGTAATCATACTTTTTGCATCTTTTTTAAGTTCTACTATCATTCTTGAAGTATTTGTCTCAGCTAGTGGCATAAGTGAAGTAAAGTACAATCCATCTTCATAGACATTAAGTCCACTTTTTGCTTTGAAGTTTGAAAGTTTATCTTGAATAATAAAGTCAACTTTATAATCATTTGTTGCAGTGGAAGAGTTTATCTTTGTAGTTATGGCATTTGATAATTGTTTTAATTTTTGAGTTTTATTTTCATCATTACTTTTAAAAAGATCTATTGCTAAACCATTTGTAGTAATAGTTGAAGTAGTTGCTAAAACTAACTCTTTTTGTATAGAGATTTGGTTTTTGATATGTAAAAGATAGTGAATTTTTTGATTTTCATAAGTTTTTTTAGCAACATCACCCACCAAAAAGTTTACAAAATAAAGTGATGCAAATATACCCATCAGTGAAATTACTGTCAAAGTAGTAAACCATAACCCTTTATTTTTCTTAAATTTTTCAAATAGTGAAGCTATCCACTTTATAAAACTAAACATATTAAACTACCTCTTTTACTTTCTAGGGGTAATATCGGCAATATAATTAAAAGTTTTATATTTTTTTTGAAAAAAATTAAAATTTAACTTTAGATTGTCTTATGGCATCATATAAAACTATACCTACACTTATAGCTAAGTTTAAACTTCTTCCTTTTTCTCCCATAGGGATAGTTATCATGTTGTTTTCATTTTTTTGCATAAATTCTTGTGGCATTCCACTTGTTTCACTTCCAAAGATTAGAAAATCACCATCTTCAAACTTAGCATCATGATAGAGTTTTTTAGCTTTTGTGGTGGAAAAGAAAAATCTTTGCAGACTACTTTTATGAGTTTGCAAAAACTCATCTAAACTTTCATAAACTCTTAAATCTAAATCTTTCCAGTAATCAAGCCCTGCTCGTCTAACTGCTTTCTCACTCAAATCAAATCCTATGGGTTTTATGATATGAAGTGTAGAGTTTGTATTTACACAAAGTCTGCCTATTGTTCCAGTATTTTGGGGGATTTGTGGGTTTACTAAGACTATATTAAACATTATTTCTCTTTTGTTATTTCATTTTTTATGATTTTTTTACTTTTTAGTTTTTCAACTAATTTTTCTAAATCTATTTGATTTACTATTTGCATATCATCTATATATATATTTGAAACATTTATATTATGCTTTTTTAAAAGATAGTTTTTTAAAAGTTTTTTAAAATTCTCTTTTGTTTGTGAAGTAAAAAGACTCTCTATATAAAAACTACTTATCACAATATTTAATCCATCTTTTAGCTTATACTCTGGAGTTGGAAGGGTTGAGTTTATGTCAAATACTAAATCTAACTTTATCTTTTTAAGATTTTGTGAGTTTTTGGAAAAGATATCTGTTTGAAAGTTATCTATTTTTACAGTTTGTGCCAAAAGTGGCACAACTGTAAGAAGAGTAAAAGTCAATCTTTTCATAGTGAAGATGCAAGTAGAGAGCTGACTTTTTGAGTAAAATCACTTAAATCTTTTAACTTCATGCCCTCATTTAGTTTAGCTATATCTAAAAGCAGTGTTGAAACCTCTTTTATCTTTGCTAAATCATCACTATCTTTAAGTTTTTTAAATATCTCATGAGAAGGATTTATCTCTAAGATTGGTTTAACTTCAGGTAAATCTGTTTGTCCCATCTGTTTTAGCATTTGTTGCATACTGAAATCTGGGTCATTTTTATCATATACTAAACAAGCTGGAGATTTTTTAAGTCTATTTGTAACTTTTACATCTTTTACTTCATCTTTAAGCTCTTCTTTTATTTTCACTGTTACAGATGTAAACTCTTTAGCTATCTCTTCTATATCCTTATCATCACTCTCAACTTCTGTTACTGATTTTAAAGATTTTTCTTTGAAGGTATGGATTTGAGGTATGATAATACTATCTACTTCATCATCCATCAAAAGGACTTCTATGCCTTTTTCGTTAAACTCTTCAAGATGAGGAGAGTTTTTGAGTGTTGAGTAATCCTCTCCCACTAAGTAATATATCTCTTTTTGATCTTCACTCATATTTTTCACATAAGTTTCTAAGTCAACTAACTCTTCAGATTTGTTTGTTTTGAAAAGTAGAAGTTCAAGAAGTGTATCACGGTTATCAAACTCACTCATGATACCCTCTTTTAGTACCTTTCCAAACTCAGCATAAAACTCTTTATACTTATCAAAATCTTTATTTTTCAGCTTTTTAAGCTCGCTTAAAATCTTTTTAACAGAGGCTTTTTTAACTTTAGTTAAGATGATATTTTCTTGTAAAATCTCACGACTTACATTTAGTGGTAAATCTTCTATATCAAATATACCTCTAACAAATCTTAGATATGTAGGCAACAACTCTTTATCGTCATCACTGATAAATACCCTTTTAACATATAGTTTAACTCCACTTTGATAATCAACTCTATATAGGTCAAATGGTGCTTTTTTGGGTATATAAAACAAAGTTGTGTATTCTAAAGTACCCTCTGCTCTTGTATGGATATGTAAAAGTGAATCATCTGAGTCATGAAAAGTTTGTTTATAAAAGTTGTTATAATCATCATCTTTTAGTTCACTTTTACTAACTCTCCAAAGAGCTGAAGCTTTGTTTATCTGCTCCTCTTTTATCTCTTTTTTACCATCTTTTTCTTCCTCTTTTTCTATGAAAATAGGAAATGGGATATGATTTGAATATTTTGATATGATAGATTCTAATCTATAATCTTGCAAATACTCATCTGCATCATCTCTTAAGTGTAGGATTATCTCTGTACCAACACTCTCTTTTTCTATCTGGCTTATCTCATAGCTACTTCCAGCTTCACTTTCCCACTTGTATGCTTTATTACTTCCAGCTTTTTTTGTTAGTACCGTTATCTTATCAGCAACCATAAAAGCTGAGTAAAAACCAACTCCAAACTGTCCGATAAGATCACTTTGTTTCTCTTTATCCTCTTTTATGGACTCTATAAAGCTTTTTGTACCACTTTTAGCGATAGTTCCTAAAGAGTTTTTCAAATCCTCTTCATCCATACCTATACCGTTGTCTATGATTGTAAGAGTTTTTTCATCTTTGTTTGCTTTTATCAAAATCTTTGGATTATAATCATAATCTTTAAACTTTTCATCTGTTAAAGTTAAGTACTTTAGCTTATCAAGTGCATCAGATGAGTTTGAGATAAGCTCTCTTAAAAAAATCTCTTTATTTGAGTAGAGTGAGTGAATCATGAGATTTAAAAGTTCACTAACCTCTGTTTGATATTCATATTTGCTCATAATATTTCCTCCATATTGTTTTTTGGAGATTTTAGCAAATTAAAGTTAAAAAGTCAAGTAAGTTGAGTGTGTTTTGCTAAAGTTTCTTTCATATCTTCTTGAACTTTATTGTACCAATCTTTATTTTCATTTGGATTAATAGGATCTAAATATATCACTTTTATCTCTCCACTTTGGCTAGTAAGATTTTGAGAATCAAAAACCTTTCTACTTCCTACTATAACAACTGGTTGAACTTTTAGTTTTAGTTTTTCAGCCAAAACTCTAGTTCCATCTTTAAACTTTAAAATCTTATCTCCTCTTCCTCTTGTTCCTTCTGGAAAGATAGCTATCACTCTATTATGAGCTAACCTATCCTTTACATCTTTAAAAAGCTTTATAAGTGAACTTTTACTCTCCCTATCTATTGTAATCATTTTTGGGATTGAGAGGATATTCCCCCATATTGGAATCTGGGCAATCTCTTTTTTAGCGACCCATGCTAGATTTGCTGGATGAAGTTCTTCTAAAACTACTATATCTAAGATACTTTGATGATTTATAAGAAGCATTTTTACTTCACTATCTGGTGAGCCTTCAGTTTTTATACTATATCCTATTAAGTGTTTTTGCATCTTTGCCCAAGCTCTTCTTATAGCTCTGTTTTGCTTATTAAAAAGCTTCATAAGCACTATAATAACTAAAACTGTCAAGGCAAATTCAACAACGATATATAAAGCTTTTAATCTCTTCACTACTTTTTAACCCATCCTATCTTTTGATTTTCTAAGATAACTTTATAGTAACCTTCCCTCTCATAAGCAACATTTGCTTTTGTATCTTTTGGTACTATATAAAAGATTGTAGAGTTAAATGTAGGTAGTATTTTTAAGCCTGTACCTTTTTTCAGTAAAACAGTTTTCATAGGGATATTTAAGTAAGCTGTGTAGCCTAGTAAAAGTATCGCAAAAAATAGACTTAGTAAACTTTTTGATTTTAAAAATAGAAGTAAAAACAAAACTCCAAGCCCAAGTAACACCATACTTTTATAAAATGCAAACTTGTTTTTAGTAGGATTCAGATCTGTTTGAGTACTTACTGATTGATCTTTTAGATTTATGTTAAAAGATTTTAACTCATATCTGTTTGATTTTGGATTAAAATAGTTAAACTTAAAAGTCTCTAAACTATTTGGTATAAGTGCAAATCCAAATATTTTTTGACTCTCACCACTATCTTTAAACTCATCTATACCACTCTTTTTAGCATAAGGGATTTTGAAATCATCTAAGTTAGAGTTAGTTGCATTTAACTCTAGTAAAACTATGTTTGACTTATCATCATAAACCTTTTCGGAGTGGTTTATAATCTCTAAATTGTCTGCTATAACACCACTAAAAAGTTCCTTTGAAGCTAGTTTTACTATTTTTATAGGTGGTAAAGTTATACTTGCTTTATTTTTAAATCCTTTTTCAAATTCAACAACTACATTTATTTTTGGAGTTGCAGAAATAAGACTTAAATATTTTATATATATTGACTTTATATATCTGTTTTCATCTACTTTTTGCCACTCTTTATTTGGATTAAAGATTTTGTAATCTTTGCTATCTTTAAAACTTAGTTTTATACTTTTAACATCATCTCTAGCGATTGTTGCTTTTATCGTTATCTTTACTCTCTGGTTTTGTATAGCTGATGAAGGAGGATTTTGTAGATTTAAAAAGACATTATTGTTTGAATATATCTTTTTGGGTTCTTCTTTTTTTTCTAAAGTATCCACATCTTTTAGCAGTTCTTGGGAGTTTTTTTGTAACTCTTCAGGACTAACAACTTCTCCATCATCACTAGGAGTAGAGTCATAATCCATCAAAACTTCTTGTGATGGAGATAAGTTTGCATCCATTATTATCTCTGCTTGTAAAGATGTCCATACAAAAAACAGAGATAATAAAATAATTTTCATTTAACTAATAAGCCCTTCAAGCATTTTAACACCATCTTTACTCTTTAGTAGCTCTTTCATAGCCCTTTCTGGATGAGGCATAAGTCCAAAGACATTTTTATTTTCATTACAGATACCTGCTATTGAGTCAACTGAGCCATTTGGATTTTTTATCTCTCCCTCTTCATCAGTGTATTTTAAAAGAACTTGTCCATTTTTATACATCATTTCTATCTCATCAGGAGTATTATAATAATTCCCCTCAGCATGAGCGATAGGGATATTTACTACTTCATCAACTTCTAGTTTTGATAAAAATTTATTTTCTTTATCAACTACTTTCAAGTGGTGATGTTTAGAGATAAAGTGTAAGTTTTCATTTCTTCTCATAGCACCTGGAAGTAAACCTGATTCTACTAAGATTTGAAATCCATTACAAATTCCAAGAGTTAAACCACCCTCATCTGCTCTTTTTTTAACAGCTTTCATGATAGGAGAAAACTTAGCGATAGCCCCACTTCTTAGATAATCCCCATAGCTAAAACCACCAGGAAGTACTACTAAGTCAGCTTCTGGCAACTCTTCTTCTTTATGCCAAACAGTGCTTACTTCACATCCAAGCTCTTCAAATGCCCACTTTGTGTCAAAATCACAATTTGTTCCAGCAAATGTTACAACACAGACTTTTTTCATATCACTATCTCATAATCTTCTATAACAGTATTTGCTAAAAGCTCCTCTGCCATCTTTGAAGCTTGTTCTTTTGCTTTCTTCTCATCACTTTCATCTAACTCTAAAACGATTTGTTTTCCTATCCTAACACCTTCTATGTTTGAAAATCCCAAAGAACTTAAGGCATGAGATACTGCTTTTCCTTGAGGATCTAGTACACCCTCTTTTAGTTTGATATTTACAACTACTTTCACTACTTCTCCTCTAAAATTCTGTTTAATACTTCTTCATAAGCTACTTTTACACTACCAAGACCTTGTCTAAATCTATCTTTATCCATCTTCTCATTTGTGTCCATATCCCAAAATCTACAACTATCTGGACTTATTTCATCACTAAGGATTATCTCTCCATCTCTGTCTATACCAAACTCTACTTTGAAATCCACAAGGTTTAGTCTTCTTTTAACAAAAAACTCTTTTAAAACTTCGTTTATCTTTTTACCTTTCTCTACCAACTCTTCAAGTTGCTCTCTTTTTTCAACAAGTCCCATAAGTAGTGCATGTTGACTACAAATTATAGGGTCATTTAAGTCATCCTCTTTATAGTAAAACTCTACTAAAGTAAAAGGTAAAACTTTTCCATCTTCGATACCTAATCTTTTGCTTAAACTTCCAGTTGCAGTATTTCTAACAACTACTTCGATAGGTATTATATCAACTTTTTTTACTAATTGATTGTTTTTATCAAGTGTTTCTACTAGATGAGTTTTTATTCCATTTTCTTCTAACAGTTTGAAAAGGTTAGCACTTATTTGACAGTTAATAGCACCTTTTCCATCTTCGCTACCTTTTTTTTGGGCATTAAAAGCTGTAAGATCATCTTTAAACTCAGCTATCAAAAGATTTTTATCGTCAGTCTTATAAAGCTTTTTTGCTTTTCCCTCGTATAGTAACTCTCTTTTTTCCACTCTTTCTCCTAATCTATTTTTTTATTATTTGCTGTATTTTTATAGCATCTATTGCACATTTTAGCTGAGCATCTTTTTTGATATCTTCTTTTTTGATGATTTTTTTATCATCTTTATCTTTTTTAACTTTAGTTGCTTTAGTAGTATTTTTGTCTTCAGTTTTAGCAAGTTCAACAGTTAAATGCTTTTTAAGCTCTGCCTCTTTTAAAGTAAATTCATCATCTTTTGAAGTTTTTATCTCTCCAGGAAGTACTTCTATATCTGGTGTAACACCTTTTGCTTGGATAGTTCTACCACTTGGAAGATAGTATCTTGCAACTGTAAGTCTTAATCCCTCTCCATTCCCCATAGGAAGGATAACTTGAACACTACCTTTTCCAAAAGTTTTTTCACCAACTATAATAGCTCTTTTATCATCTTGCAAAGCCCCACTTGTAATCTCACTCGCACTTGCACTTCCACCATTTACAATAACTGCCATAGGAATGTTTTTATATGTACCCTCTTTAGTAGCTTTATATGCTGTATCTTCGCTTTTTATTCTACCTTTTTGGGAAACTATCACTCCACTATCAACAAAAGTATCAACAAGTCCTACTGCCTGGTCAAGTAATCCTCCTGGATTGTTTCTTAAATCTAAGATTATCCCTTTTATATTTTTATTCTCTTTTAAAGCTTTATGAACACCTTTGACAACTTTTTTATCAAAGCTAGTAACTCTTAGGTAAAGGATGTTTGTTCCCTCTATCTTTTTAGTATATACTGATTGGATTTTTATAATATCTCTTATGATAGTGAATTTTAAAGGTTTACTCTCACCTTTTCTGACGATAGTAAGGTTTATCTTTGTTTTAACTTTTCCTCTCATGATTTTTACAGCTTCATCTATAGTCATGTTTAGAGTTGATTTGTTGTTTATCTTCAAGATTATATCACCAGCTTTTAACCCTGCTTTATCAGCTGGAGTTCCCTCTAATGGTGCGATAACAGTTAAAGCACCATCTCTCATACCAACTGTAATTCCCAGTCCTCCAAACTCTCCGTTTGTTTGAGTCTTCATATCATCAAAATCTTTTTTAAGCATATATGAAGAGTGTGCATCAAGGTTTGACATCAACCCCTGCAAAGACTTGTTTATAATATCAGTTATATTTTCATCGTCAACATAGTATTTTTCAACTGTTTGGATGACTTTTGTGTATTTTGCTAAAGCTTCTAATCTATCTTGAGACATGTTTACCATGTTAGATTTTGCTAAAAGTGTTGAAGAAGCGATAACACTTCCTATCATAAGACCTAAAATTTTTTTGTTAATCATAACAACTCCATTTAAATTTTTATATTGAAATCTCTTTTATATCGGCTATAGCTTTAAAAGATTTATAAATATTTGCTATCAAAGCTTTTCTATTTTGTTTTATAGCCTCATTTTTATCATTTACCATAACTTTATCAAAAAAGTTATCAATTTGAGGTTTTAAGCCAAAAAGAGCTTCCAATTTTTCTTCAAAGCTATAATACTCTTTTTCGTTAACTAATTTATAATAAGAGTTTAACTGCTCTTCAGATTCTTCACTAAACAGCTTTTCATCTACTTTTAATTCATCATCTAAGTTTATATCTTTTACTATATTTGCAACTCTTTTAAAAGTAGAGTTTATCTCTTTAAAGTTATCTTTTTTTGTCATGACAAGAAGTGCTTTTATCTTTTTATCTATGTTTAAAAAGTTTTTCTCATTTGTATGCAATACAGCCCATACGATGGATGGATTTATATCATAAAAACCAACTATTCTCTCACAAATAAAATCTTCTAATCTTTTAAAATCAAACTCTTTATAGTTTTTACTTAGTTTTTTTAAATCATCAAAGCCAAAGTCAAACCCTCTATCTAAAATGATTTTATAAACCCCAATGACTGCTCGTCTCAGAGCAAATGGGTCTTTAGTTCCAGTTGGGATTTTCCCTATACTAAACATAGCTAAAAGTGAATCTAGCTTATAAGAGAGTGCAACAAGAGCTGAAAAGTCAGAGCTTGGAAGAAGACTATCCTCTCCATCTGGAAGATACTGCTCTTTCAACCCAAAAGCTATTTTCTCATCAAGTCCTTGTTTTTTAGCATAGTAGTAACCCATAAGTCCTTGAAGTTCTGTAAATTCATAAACCATATCAGTTACAAGGTCAGCTTTTGAGAGCATAACAGCTTCTTCTACTTTTTGACTATCATCAGTTTTGTATTTATCATTTAGGTATAAAGCTATATCCTTTTCTCTAAGCTCTTTATCATACATACTTCCAAGCTCATTCATGAACACTATAGATTTTAATGGTTCAGGGTTTAGAGGGTTTTTCAAGTCATTTTCCCAAAAGAACATACCATCACTCAGTCTTGCACGAAGGACTTTTTCATTTCCAGCAATAATCAGACTTAAATCATCACTTATCGAGTTTGTAACTACTATAAAGTTGTTTGAAAGTTTGTTATCTTTAAAAGTTGGAAAATATCTTTGATGCTCTTTCATGCTAGTTATGATAACTTCTGGTGGAAGAGCTAAAAACTCTTTGTCAAACTCGCCAAAAGCTGAGTTTGGATACTCAGTGATAGCTACAACTTCTGCTAAAAGTTCTTCATCTATTTCAATAGTGCAAGAGTGTTTTTCTTCTATCTTTTTAAACTGCGAAAGGATTATCTCCTCTCTTTGGGCAGGGTTATATATAATATTTCCTTCGCTTAAAAGTTTAAAAAACTCTTCAAAAGAGCTATAATTTTTAGGCTCGTAAGAGGTCGTTCTATGAAGATATGTAAAATCTCCACTTTTTACACCAAATCTCTCAAACTCTAAAAACTCACTTCCTAAAAGAGCACCAAGCCATCTAATAGGTCTTATAAAACTCTCTTTATTGTCTCCCCATCTCATAGATTTTCCAAACTCTAGTGAGTTTAAAAACTCTTCTATGATAGTTGGTAGTAACTCTTTTGAGTCTTTTCCTTTTATGTTTTTTTCATAACACAAAACCTCTTTATCACCTTTTTGGCACTTTGAAATTTCACTGATATCAACTCCACACTTTTTAGCAAACCCTATCGCAGCTGGAGTTGGTTTATCATCTTTGAAAGCTATTGCTGTTGGTGCACCACAAAGAGTTTGTTTAACATCATCTTGTTTTAGTTTAAAACTTTTGTGTAAAAAAATCAATCGCCTAGGAGTATAAAAAAATTCAAAACTACTATCAAGGTTGTAATTTTTTAAGATTTTGCTCCATTTGTCTTTTATGTTTGGTAATTCTTTCAAAAATGGTATAGCTGGAAGTTCCTCTACACCTATCTCAACTAAAAGAGAATCTGTCATGATTTGCCTTTTGATATAAAATGTCGCGATTTTAGCAAATTTGGGGTTAAAAAAAGATTTTTAAAAACTTTTGATTAATTTAATATTTTTTTAAGCAAAGCAAAGATATAATCACATCTCAAATTCAGAGGGTCTATAGCTCAGTTGGTTAGAGCACTCGGCTCATAACCGAGTGGTCCCAGGTTCGAATCCTGGTGGACCCACCAACTTCAAGTCAAAACACTATCTTTTTACTGGTTTTAATCTAAGTCTTAATCTGTTACCTTTTAACAGATAAATTGTCGTTATTAGTATTTGTATCATTTGATTTTCCTTTATTAGTTTTGTGTATGCAAAGTACTCAGCAAAAGGTGTACCAATTTTTACTTTATAGTGAGTTATTATATTATATTTGACTTTTAAATAATTTTATACTTTTATCTTATTTTAAAGTAAATTCTATATGTTTAAATTTCATGATGTCTTTATTGTATTTCAAAAAATATTTTGCTGATTTATCTAAATCTATTTTGTTTGAGCTTATGAAGTGAAAAATCACATTATTATTCAACATATTTCTTCTTTTCATATAGATATAACAATTGCCAATAAATTCTTTTAATAAAGAATGATTTAGTTTATACTCACTCGCAGTACTCCAGTTTTTACACTGTATAAGGTAGGTTTTACTGTTTTTATATGCTACTAAGTCAACTCCATTATCTTTTGTTCCATATTTTGTTCCATATTTTAGTCCATTATAAGATATTTTAAACCCATTATTTATGTAAAGTTGCGCTATAAACTTTTCATACTCATCACCTTTCTTCCTCAAATTTTTATTATAATCTATATCCCAAGAAAATCCATTTAAACTTATACTATATTCAATTCCTGTTCTTATATATTCATGTTTATTAGTTCTTAATCTTGTTATATTTTTTAGATTTTTTTCATCTGAGTAATACACCTTTATATTTGCAGTGCCTTTATAATAAACTGTAAATTTTATCACTGCATTATGAATACTATTATTTCTAAAAAAATATCTTTCTAAATCTAGTTTTTTGTTTCTATCATAATCAGTTAAATCTTCTCTTTTATTATCTTCATAGTATTTAAACACATATAACTCTCCCTCAACACTATCTTTAATAACTTTTAAGTACAGGCAATCAATAGGACAATCTCATACCAAAGGCCTCAACACTATCTTTAATAACTTTTAAGTCTTCTTGATTTATATCTTCATTAATTACACTTTTTAACTCTTTTTTATATGGAAACTTATTGATAATTACTGTTTTATTTGCTTTCATAATTTTACCTTTTAGATACAACAAAGTTTTATTATCTACATATCAATGAAGATTCGTAGGTATGGTGATAACTTCTATAGTACTTTATCATGATTTTATTTTAATATTTTACATTTACACTTCTTTTGCTATCATAATCAAAAGGAAATTTCACGAACAAAGAACAAAAAATAGCTGTGCTTATAGATGCTGAAAATGCAAGTATGAAGTCTCTTAACTCTATACTCATAGAACTAAGTAAATATGGTCATATTATCGTTAAAAGAGCTTATGGTGATTGGAGTAGTAATTACTTGAAGAACTGGTCAAAGACTATGAATGAATTGGTTATACAACCTATCCAGCAGTTTAGTTATACTCAGGGGAAAAACTCTTCTGATGCTGTGCTTATTATAGATGCTATGGATCTTTTGTACTCTGAGAAATTTGATGCTTTTGCTATCATCTCAAGTGATAGTGACTTTACAAAACTAGCCTCTCGTCTTAAAGAATCTCAGATTATAGAGGATACTAAAAAGTTTGATATGCTAAGAAAAAGTGTAGAAAACTCTGATAAAAAAGTAGTTTGGCTTAGAGATATAAGCTAATATGGGAAGAGATGAAATAGTATATTTAACCCAACATTAACTATAAAAAACTAAACTATAAAAAACTATTTTAGGACTTTTCATGAAACATTTACTTTTTTTAACACTGTTTTTAACTTCTCTTTTCTCTTTTGGAGGGAAATTTTTACCAGCTGATAAAGCTTTTGGGATTGATTCTAAAGTTGTTGGAAGTGATGTGGTTGTTGATATTAAGTTAGCAAAAGATATTCATGTGTATGAAAAAGAGTTTAAGTTTTTAGTTACTAAGCCTAAAAAAGATGATATAAGTGGATTTGCTATCAAACCAAAGGCTCATAAAGATAGCATGGGAATGATGGTTTATAACAAGAGTTTGAGTATAAAAATCCCACTTGAAAAGATAAATCAAAAAAACTTTACCCTAAAAGTTGAGCTTATGGGTTGTAGTGATAAAGGACTTTGTTATCCACCCTACTCTAAGAGTTTTGATTTAGAAGCTAGTGGTGTTAAAAGTCAAGATACAAAAAAAGACATAAGTGAAGAGGGAAAGATAGTAGATACCCTAAAAAATGGCTCTCTTTTTAGCATAGTGGCTATGTTTTTTGGATTTGGACTTCTTTTGGCTTTGACTCCTTGTATCTTTCCTATGATACCTATACTCTCTTCTATCATCGTATCTTCATCTAAAGACAAAGAGATGACATCTTTAAAAGGAGTTGGTTTATCTTTAGTTTATATACTTTCTATGAGTATAGCTTATACGATAGCTGGTGTTTTGGCAGGGCTTTTTGGCTCGCAGTTTAATATACAAGCTATGATGCAAAATCCTTATGTGATAGTAGCTTTTGCTCTTATATTTGTAGCTTTGGCATTTTCTATGTTTGGTTACTATGCAATAGAGCTTCCACAATCTCTACAAAACAAACTAAATGCAAAGTCAAATAAAGCAGGAGATAGAGGAGGACTTATAGGTGTTGCTATCATGGGGTTTTTATCTGCTTTGATAGTTGGTCCTTGTGTTGCCCCTGCTTTAGCTGGAGCTTTGGTTTACATAGGTCAAACGGGGGATGCTTTTATAGGTGGGTTAGCTCTTTTTGTTATGAGTCTTGGTATGGGAGTGCCACTTTTGTTTGTAGGAGCTGGAGCTGGTAAGTTTATGCCAAAACCTGGAGGATGGATGAGCAAAGTTTCTCAAATCTTTGGAGTGATAATGCTTCTTATATCTCTTTGGATGATAGATAGGATAGTAGAACCTCATATCATGATGTATGTATGGGCTGGATTTTTTGCTTTAATGGGCTTGATAGGATTGTTTAAAAAAGTGTTTGTTATACCATCAGTTATCTTTGTCATGATAGGTGGAGTTTTATTTTATGGAGGAGTTAAAGGAGCTACAAATCCTCTAAAACCTTTTGAAGTAAGTAAGAGTAGTTTAAACTTTGAGTATGTAGATGAAAAAAAGCTTGACCAAATAGTAAAAAACTCAAAAGAACCAGTGCTAGTTGACTTTACTGCTAAGTGGTGTGTTTCATGTAAAGAGCTTGAAGAGATAACTTTTAGAGATGAAAAAGTAGTGGCTCTTATGAAAAGATTTAAACTTTTAAGAGTTGATATAACAAAGAACACTAGTGAAGATAAAAAACTACTAGATAGATTTTCTATAGTCGGACCACCTGCTATTTTGTTTTTCAAAGATGGAAAAGAGCTTAAAAGTAAAAAGATTATAGGATATAAAGAGCCTAGAGAGTTTGAAGAAAAGTTAAGAGAGGTTTTAAAATAAAATTGCTAAAATACTATCAAAAGTAAGTATAAAGGAAATAGTGTGCAAAGTGTTGGTATAAAAGATTTACAGATAAATCCAGCTATTTTAACTAAGTCTTTAGAAAATAATGAATTATCTTTGATAACTAAAAGAAGCAAACCAATCGGTCTTGCTATATCATTTGATGAAGATATAGTTACAAATGGTTTGAAAAACACTCTTATGATAAATAGTTTTAAAAATGGAGATTTAAGTCTTGGACAGTTAAGTAAGGCTTTAGGGAAAAACAAACTAGAAAGTATGAAACTTTTGTCTATGATGGGAGTTGATGTAATTGATTATGATTTAGATGAGGATTTAGAAAATATCAAAGAGTTTTTATGATAGTTAGTGATAGCTCTACTCTTATCATACTTTTTGATTTAGGAAAAATTGATTATCTATCAAATATCTTTAAAAAAGTATATATCCTTCAAAAGGTTTTCAAAGAAATATCTCATAAAAAAAAGATAGATTTGCCTTCTTTTAT
This sequence comes from Campylobacterales bacterium, assembly GCA_027023305.1. Taxonomy (GTDB): domain Bacteria; phylum Campylobacterota; class Campylobacteria; order Campylobacterales; family QNZT01; genus SZUA-1377. Next base: position 60,574 of record JALVVR010000041.1, read on the forward strand.
AGAAGTTGTTACGATACAGGATATAGAAGAATTAGAGATTATAAAAATGCTCTTAGATGATGGAGAGAGTGAAGCTATACTCTTAGCAAATGAGTTAAATAAACCTCTTTTGATAGATGAAAAGAAGGGAAGAAAAATAGCTAAAAATAGAGGTATAAAAATAATAGGACTTTTAGGAGTACTTTTGCTAAACTATAAAAAAGATTATCTAAAAAAAGATGAAATACTACTTTTTTTAAAAGATGCTCTAAGTCATGGATATAGAATATCCGAAAAATTACTTAATAAATTTACAAAGGAATTAGAATGCTACTAACAACAGGAATAATATACTTTTTATATATCCTACTAAAGATATATATCTCAGTGATGGAGATAGGATATGTTTCAAGAGAGAAAGGTGAAACCCCTGTGATACTTTTACCGTCAAACTATGTAAAAGCTGCTCGGTACAAGATTGCTAGTGAGAGGATGAGTATCTTGAGTGATTTTGTGGATTATGGGATGTTTTTGTTTTGGATTGGATTTGGACTTAGGTGGCTTGATAGTGTTGTCATGATAGATGATGTTTTGCTTAAAAGTGTGGTTTATCTACTTAGTTTTTTGGGGATAAACTATCTTGTTTCCCTTCCATTTGAGATATATAAAAGTTTTTTCTTGGATAAAAAATTTGGTTTTTCAAACATAAGTCCCAAGCTTTTTATCACTGATCAAATGAAATCTATACTCTTGACTTCCATATTTGGTGGTGGTGTTATATATGTGATAGCTATGATTATCCAAAAGTTTGAGAGTTGGTGGCTTTATGGATTTGGAGTTGTTTTTTTGTTGATACTTTTTATCAACATGATTTACCCTACCCTTATCGCTCCTATCTTTAATAAGTTTGAGATTTTAAAAGATGAGGATTTGAAAAGTTCTATCGAAAATCTTTTGCAAAAATCAGGACTTAAAGCAAGTGGAGTTTTTACCATAGATGCGAGTAAAAGGGATAATCGACTAAATGCTTATTTTGGAGGGCTTGGAAAATCAAAAAGAGTTGTATTGTACGACACACTTATAAAAAAGCTTAGTAAAAATGAACTCTTAGCAGTTTTAGGGCATGAGTTAGGGCATTTTAAACATAGGGATATATTTAAAAACATTTTCATGATGGGAGGGCTGATGTTTTTGATGTTTTATATCTTTGGAAACTTGCCAGTTGAACTTTTTAATGCAGTAGGAGTTGTGAAAACTCCTTATGCTGTATTGGCTATGTTTTTGCTTTTTTCTCCTATTTTATCATTTTTGTTTATGCCTATATTTGGATTAGTAAGTCGTGCAAATGAGTATGCAGCTGATGAGTATGGTGCAGAGTGTGAAGATGAAGTATCTTTGGCAAATGCACTAGAGAAACTAGCAAATGAAAACAAATCATTTCCGAAATCTCATCCTGTTTATATATTTTTCTATTTCACTCATCCACCACTTGTTGAGAGACTTAAAAGACTTGGCAAAAAAATATAGTATAAAGGAGGCAATAAAAGAAGCCTCCCAAACTCTCTCTCATATAGAAAACCCTCAAAAAGAGGCTAGACTACTTCTTTGTCACTTTTTGCAAAAAGATAACACATATTTAATACTTCATGAAAATGACTTAGTAGATGAAAAGTATTTTGAGTTAGTAAAGCAAAGAGCTAAAGATATTCCACTTGAATATATAACTAAAGAGGTTAGCTTTTATGGAGAAAAGTTTTTTATAGACTTTGAGTGCCTTATCCCTCGTCCTGAAACTGAGATACTTATAGATGAGATTTTAAAACTAGATTTACCAAAAAATCCAAAAGTAGCAGAGATAGGAGTTGGTAGTGGGATAATATCTATCATGATAAACAAACTTTTAGGAGCTTCGTTAATAGCTTCAGATATAAATCCTAAAGCAATAGAGATTGCTAAAAAGAACATAGAACTTTTTAATGCTAAAGATATAAAAATAGTTCAAACATCCTATCTTAACGGGATAGATGAAGAATTTGACTTAATAGTTTCAAATCCTCCATATATAAAAAACGATTTTAAAATAGATAAAAATCTAACCTATGAACCACGATCTGCTTTGTTTGGTGGAGAGGTGGGAGATGAGATTTTAAAAAATATAGTTGATTTGGCTATAATTAAAAAACCAAAATACTTAGCTTGTGAAATGGGATATGACCAGAGAGTTCCTTTAAGTGAGTATTTTTTAAAAAATGGCTTGGAGAAGTTTTATTTTTATAAAGACTTAGCTGGGTTTGATAGAGGATTTATCGTTGAGTTTGATTGAGTTTAAACATGTATATAAAAGCTTTGGCAAAAAAGAGGTTTTAAAAGATATAAGTTTCAGTGTTAAAAAAAATGACATTGCAGTTGTCATGGGACCCTCTGGAACTGGAAAATCTACTGTTATTAAACATATAGTTGGTTTACTAAAACCAACTAGTGGAGATATTATAGTAGATGGAGTAAGTGTTCCAAAGTGTAATGAAAGTGAATTGTTACAGCTTAGAAAAGAGGTGGGATTTGCCTTTCAATTTGGTGCTTTGTTTGATAGTATGAATATCTATGAAAATGTCTCTTTCCCACTAGTTGAACACACAAAACTATCACAAAATGAGATAAAGAAAAAAGTAAATGAAAGCTTAGAACTTGTTGGACTAAAACCTGATGAAGTTTTGCACCTCTATCCTCACGAATTAAGTGGTGGTATGCAAAAAAGAGCAGCAATTGCAAGAACTACTATCATGCATCCAAAAATCATACTTTATGATGAACCAACAAGTGGACTAGACCCAATAGCAAGTGACCTTATAAGCAGACTAATAGTAAAACTAAGAGATGAGCTCGGCATCACCTCAGTTGTAATCTCTCATGACATAAAAGAGAGTTTCAAGATAGCAGACCAAATGATAATGCTCCACAGTCGCGGTGTAAAAGCAGATGCTAAACCTGAGTTTTTCAAAACAACTAATGACCCTATCATCAGACAGTTTATCGATGGGATAAGTGAGCTTTAGGTTTGAAACATTAACACTTTATAAACTCTTTTTTGCTAATCTTCGCAAAGTTTTTATACTAAAAGGTAATATATGAAAAAACTGTATAACTATATGACTTCTATTTGGCTTATGCTTATTTTGACTGCTATTTTTGGTATTTCTTGTGCTGAGGCTACTTTTATAGAGAATGATTATGGAACTAGTACAGCTTGGGCTATGGTTTATGGTACAAGATGGTTTGAGATCTTACAACTACTTTTAGCTGTAAATCTACTTGGAAATATTTTTAAGTTTAAAATGTATAAAAGAGATAAACTTCCTCTTTTGATTTTTCATGCTGGTTTTTTAGTTATTTTACTTGGAGCTGGGATAACTAGGTATTTTAGTTATGAAGGACTTTTGCATATAAGAGAGGGTCAAAGTAAAGATAGTATGACATCTCTAAAGTCTTTTATACAAGTGGAGGCTTTAAAAAACAAAAAATATTACTACAATGATAAGCAAACATATATATCAAAAGTTTCAAAAAACTACTTTAAAGTCAATCTAAATGTTGATGGAAAGGTGGCTACTTTAGAGTATCTCAACTTTATACCAAATGCAAAAAAAGAGTTAAGTAAAGATAAAAGTAGTGGTGCTAAAGTAAAAATGATGGTTGTTAGTGCTAACTCTACACCAAATATGATAGTTTTAAGTAAAAAACAACCACTCAGCCTGGGAGATTATCAAATCTCACTAAACTCTAAAAATATCGCAAAAAATAAAATAGAAATATATACAAAAGATGATAAATTTTATATAAAAAGTAGTATTCCTTTTACTAGGACTTTTATGACTACTGGAAAAACTGAGAATAAAGGAAAAGATAAAGTTTATGAGTTTAAGACAAAGGCTATGTATGACTTTGGATTTTTAAAACTAACTCCTGTAAAAACACTACTTCATGCAAAAGAAAAATTAGTTTCTCAAAAGATAAAAGGTGGGAAAAATATGCAAAGCCAAATCCCATCAGCAATAGTGGCAAAACTTTTATACAATGGTAAGAGTAAAAATGTAACCCTTTTTGGATTTGGAGGAAGTCAAGCTGGAACTCCTACAACAACTATCATAGACGATACAAAGTTTGTATTAACTTGGGGTTCAAAACTTTTAAAAATTCCATTTACTGTGAAACTTGACAAGTTTGAGCTTAAAAGATACCCTGGAAGTATGTCTCCTGCTAGTTATGCTAGTTATGTAACAGTGAAAGATAGTAATAAAAGCTTTAAGTATAAGATTTTCATGAATCATGTACTAGACTATAAAGGATATAGATTGTTTCAAAGCTCTTATGATACAGATGAAAAAGGAACTGTTCTCTCTGTAAATAGAGATTTAGGAATGATACCTACTTATATAGGATACTTGATGTTAGCTATTGGATTTATACTAAACTTTTTTAACCCAAAAAGCAGGTTTAGAAAACTTATCAGACTTGTTCAAAAAGACACTATTTTAAACTCTTTTATTTTACTATCTTTACTTTTGGGACTTAGCCAAAACTTAAAAGCCGACCCACTTGATGAAGCAAGACTTTACAACAAATCTCATGCTGAACTTTTCGGAGATATTTTAGTTCAAAAGCATGACGGTAGGATTGTTACCATGGATACTTTTTCAAAAGAATTGCTTTTGAAAATAAGTAAAAAAACTTCTCTTTATAATCTTAGTTCTAACCAAATCATACTTGGAATGATAACAGCTCCAAAACTTTGGCAAAGTATCCCTATGATAAGAGTAAGTCATACAAAAATAAAAAAAATCTTAGGTCTTCCAAAGGATAAAAAGTATGCAACATACAATGACTTTTTTGATTTTTCAAACAAAAATGCAAAATCACCATATAAGCTTTTTAACTATATAACAACTGCAAGCCAAAAAAGACCAATTAAAAGAAATCAATTTGATAGAGATATCATAAAAGTAGATGAGAGGGTAAATATCTCTTATATGATTTACACTGGAGATATACTAAAAATTATACCAAAAATAGGAGATTCAAACCAAAAGTGGTACTGTGTAAAAGATGCTATACAAAAATTTCCACAAGAAGAATCAAATAGAGTTAGAACTCTGTTTTTGTACTACTTTTCTCAGATAGACTCATCTAAAAAAAGTGGGAAATGGGAAAATGCAAATAAAGCTGTAAAAATAATAAGAAGTTATCAAAACAAAATAGGAGCTGCTGTTATTCCTAGTAAAAACAAGCTAAAACTTGAAAAGTTTTTTAACAAGATAAAACTATTTGATAGATTGGCATTGGTTTACTTTTTAGGTGGTATGATACTTTTAATAGCAATTTTTACAAAACTTTTAAAACCGACTGCAAACACAAAACCAGCTTTTATAATAGGTCAAGTAGTGATAATCTTAGCCTTTTTAGCTCAAACTACTGGACTTGGTATAAGATGGTATATAGGTGGTCATGCTCCTTGGAGTAATGCTTATGAAGCTATGGTTTATATAGCTTGGTCTATGGGTCTTGCTGGAGTTGTATTTGCGAGATACTCTATTTTAGCCCCTGCTCTAACCTCTTTGATAGCAAGTGCGACTTTGTTTACAACATTTTTAGCTGAAATGGATCCTCAGATTACAAATCTAGTGCCAGTTCTTAGTTCTTACTGGTTAAACATACATGTATCAGTTTTGACTGCTAGTTATGGTTTTTTAGGACTTTCCATGATACTTGGATTTTTTACTTTGATACTTTTTGTGTTTAAGGACAAAAATGAACAAATCCAAAAAAGTATAGTAGAAGCATCACGGATAAATGAGATGACTGCAATCCTTGGACTTGTACTTTTAACTATCGGAAACTTTTTAGGTGGAGTATGGGCAAATGAAAGTTGGGGAAGATACTGGGGATGGGACCCTAAAGAGACTTGGGCATGGATAAGCATACTTGTATATGTAATCCTTACTCATATAAGACTTGTTCCTTGGTTTAACAAAAACTACCATTATAAGTTTGCAGCACTCTCTTTGGTTAGTTTTGCTTCTATCGTCATGACATTTGTTGGAGTTAATTACTACCTATCTGGTATGCACTCTTATGCAGCTGGTGATCCTATGCCAATCCCTAAGTATCTATACTTAATAGTTGCAATAGTCATAGCTACTATTGCGATAGCTTATCCAAAAAGAGAACTTAAAAAATAGTTGAAAAATCTATCTAACGGTATTTTTTATATGCTAGCCTCCTCTTTTTTGGGGGCTTTTAATGGCTCTATCGCAAAAATCTTATCCTCATCCATCCCAGCACTAGAGATAGTATTTTTTAGAAATGCTTTAGGAGTTATCATAATCCTTGCAATGCTAAAACATACTCCCACAAACATAGATATGAAAAATCTTCCACTTTTGATTTTAAGAGGAGTTTTTGGATTTATCGCTATGTTTTTGTTTTTTTATACTATCACAACTATCCCTCTAAGTGATGCCATAACTCTAAACAAAACTTCTCCTATATTTGTAGCTCTTTTAGCTTTTATAGTTTTAAAAGAGAGCTTAAATATTTACAAAATCACTGCCCTACTCTTAGGGTTCTTAGGAGTTGTTTTTATCACAAACCCAAGTGGAGTTAATTTTGATTACTCCTATGTCTTAGGTGTGATAGGTGGTTTTTTCGCAGCTGCTGCTTATACAACTATCGGAAAAATCAAGCATATATTTGATTCAAGAGTAATAGTTTTATCATTTATGGGAATGGGGACTTTGTTTCCTCTGGTTATGTTTTTACTAGCTCCATATCTACCCACTAATCCTCTTATAAAAGAGTTTATACTTCCAACTCAACTGATAGATATTTTACTCATAGCTTTCATGGCGATAACAGCAACTCTTTCGCAATGGTTTTTAACAAAAGCTTACTCATCACCAAATATCTCTTTGGTAGCAACTATCAGTTACTCTATCATACCTTTTTCAGTTGTGTTTGGATTTTTCTTAGGAGATGGGCTACCCACTCTCCTAAAAATTATAGGGATATTTTTTATAGTTATAGCTGGTATTTTAGCGAAAAAAAATAGTTAGGCTTTCTGTCTCATGATAGAAAATGAAGGCAACTCACAAGGAAGTTTTAAAGGTACTAAATACCCACTATGAACACTTGAAAGCTCTTTTCCCTCTATGGTTTCCAACTTCTTAAACTCTATAAACCAATTATTTTCCTCTTGAAAAACTCTTCCTATCTCATTTTCGCAACTCTTTGGTGTAGTATCATGAGGAAATATGAGTTCTACTTTTTGATAAGGCAGGGTTTTATACTTACACATCCAACTATTTCCATCTTCGCTTACAAGTCCACTAACTTCATAAGTTCCCTCACTTAGAGCTGTAAAGTGGTTTTGTGTATCATGTTTTTCATAAGGTTTTGAGAACAAGTAGTTTTCACTAAATCCTCTATGTTTTGTAGTCAAAAGTTCATCTTCATATTTTTTAGCATCAAACTTTTTATCATAAAAGTCATCTATTGCCATTCGATAACTTCTAGCACTAACTGCTGCATAGTATGGACTTTTTGTTCTTCCCTCTATCTTTAAGCTATCAACTACTCCACTTTCTAGTATCTGGTCAACATGATTTATAAGGTTTAAATCTTTGGCATTCATGACATGAGTTCCATACTCATCTTCTTCTAGTTTAAACAAAGTTCCATCATCAGGGTTTTTTGCATACATTTCATAATCAAATCTACAATCATTTGCACAACTTCCACGATTTGGCACTCTTCCACTTTGCATTGAGCTTATAAGACATCTTCCACTATATGCGAAACACATACTTCCGTGAACAAATATCTCTATCTCTAAATCAGGGATTTTCTCTTTTATGATTTTTACATCTGCTAAACTAACTTCTCTTGCTGTGATAATCCTCTCTACTCCCATGTCATGATAAACTTTTGCATCAAGATAGTTTAGTACATTTGCTTGGGTTGAGAGATGAAGTGGTATATGGGGAGCTATATCTTTTGCTAGACTTATAACTCCTGGAGTTGATACTATCAAAGCATCAGGTTTCATATCAGATATAGTTTTTAAGTGCTTTTTTAAAGCTTCTATTTGGTTGTTAAAAGGAAAACCATTTACTGTTACATATATTTTTTTGTTTTTGTTGTGAGTGTAGTTGATAGCCTCTTTAAAAGAGTCATAATCAAACTCTTTTCCACTTCTTATACGAAGAGAGAAGTGACTAACTCCTCCATAAACTGCATCTGCACCATATGCCAGGGCTATCTTTAGTTTTTCAAAGTTTCCTGCTGGAGATAAAAGTTCTGCTTTTTTCAAGATATAATTCCTTCTATGTATAATAGTGCGATTATATCAACAAAATCTATTTTTTTCCAAAACTTTCTAAAAGAGCTTCTATCTCTTCAGCACTTACAACTTCACCACTATCTTGATCACCTATGATATGTTGAGCTGAACTCACTCTTTCTTCATCTTTTATATCTGAGCCAAAAAGTGTATTCATATATTTTAAAAGACTTCTCATGACATTTACAACTCTTTCTATTTTTTGACGATGTATATCTTGATACTGCATTGTATCCATAATCATCATGATTTCATCACTACTAAGTCTAGATTTTTCAACTACATCTTCAATCGTAGTTATGGCTTCTTTATTTTTGTAGTGAAAAGTTTTAAAAGTTTCTACTTCTTCAAAATTAAATGAAAGTTTTTCAAAAAGAGCAGAGTTTTCTTCTAAAAGAGAGATTACTGAACTAGATTCTTCTTCAACTGTTGCTATATATTCACTTATACCATCTAATCTATCAAAGATTTCAGTAGCTTTTTTTTCACTATCTTGAGTTACATGATCTAATTGATTCACTATTTTATTATCTTCAGTAGCTTTAGGTGGTAGGGAATCTTCTAAACATTCATCTATATCTACAACTTCTTCTTCAATATTTTTTTTAACTATTTCAACTTCCTCTTCATCAACAGTTGCTAACTCTTCATCTTCAAATCCACCATCCATCAGGGCATCTAACTCTTCTTGTGTCATCTTCTCTCCTTAGTTTGCAAATTGTTTTAACATCTCTTCTATATCTTCATCACTTAAAATATCATCTTTACTATCACCTGCTATATATTGGGCTGAACTTACCCTCTCTTCATCATTTATATTTGAACTAAAAAGTTCATTCATGTAGTTGTTTAATGCTCTAACTATGTTTATAACTCTTTCTATCTTTTGACGATGTATATCTTGGTATTGCATTATGTCCATGATATTCATAATCTCATCTTGAGAATTTTCACAATTTAGTTTTAACTCTTTTGTTAGTTTGATATATGGCTCTTTATCTTTTAAATGACTCTTTTTTACTAAATCTTCCAACTGGGAGGCAATGTTTAAGACATTTGTAGAATGATTGTTAATAAGTTCTAACTTATCAAATATCTCTCCAGCTTTTAACTCTGAATCCTTAGTTACTTCATCTAGTTGATCTATAACTTTATCATCTTTTCCAATTTTTTTTAATTCCATAGTAAAATTCCCCATAAATTTTGTTATAATCATATATCGGTATCTAAGAAAAAAACTTTAAGGAAATATAGTGATAGTTGACTTGCATAATCATACAAAACTTTGTAACCATGCTAGTGGAGAGATGGAGGGGTATATACAAAGTGCCATAGATAAAGGAGTAAAGTACTTTGGGTTTAGTGATCATGCTCCTATGGATTTTGATAAAAAGTATCGCATGAGTTTTAGTGATATGAACTTTTATGAAAACAAAGTAAAAGAATTAAAAGAAAAATATAAAAACGATATAGAGATAGTGTTAGGATATGAGGTTGATTATCTACCAAACTATATGGATGATAGAGTTTTAAATGCAAAAGTAGATTACTTGATAGGTTCAGTACACTTTATAAATGGTTGGGGTTTTGATAACCCTGAGTTTATCGGAGAGTATAAAAACAGAGATATAGATAAGATTTGGAAAGAGTATTTTGAAGCTATAACAAACATGGTAAAGAGTGGTAAGTTTGATATAGTTGGACATATTGATTTGATAAAAGTTTTTAACTATCTACCCAACAAAGAGATAAAAGTGATAGCAAAAGAGAGTATAAAAGAGATAAAAAAAGCTGATATGACAGTTGAACTTAATATGTCAGGATATAAAAAACCTATAAATGAGCTATATCCATCCCTTGATATACTTGAACTTTTAAGTGAGTATGATATATCTATCACTTTTGGTAGTGATGCTCATAATCCTAGTGAAATATGTAAGTACGAAGATAGATTGAAAGAGGTTTTAAAAGAATTTAATTTTACAAAATGTGCAGTTTTTCATAATAGAGATAAAAAACTGATTAATTTTTAAACAGTTGACTAATCATATTTTTTATATAAATTAGATATAATTGCCTGACAAAAATTTTTAGGAGTTACCATGGGTAAATTTGTAAATAGTGTAGATGAGTTTTTTAAATATTGTGAAGAAAATGAAGTTGAATTTATTGACTTTAGATTTACAGATATAAAAGGTGCATGGCATCATATAAGTTATAGAGCAAGTGCAGTAGAAGCTAGTATGCTTGAAAATGGTGTTCCATTTGATGGAAGTAGTATCGATGCATGGCAACCGATAAATAAATCAGATATGCTTTTAAAACCTGAAGTGGATACAGCATTTTTAGATCCATTTACAGCTGATCCAACTATCATAGTTTTTTGTGATGTATATGATATATATAAAGATGACTTATATGAAAAATGTCCAAGAAGTATAGCTAAAAAAGCACTTGCACATTTGAGTGAAAGTGGTATAGGTGATGAGGCTTATTTTGGACCTGAAAATGAATTTTTTATATTTGATGATGTACAAATCTGGTCTGGTGTAAATCAAGCTGGATATAGAGTTGACTCTGAAGAGGGTGAATGGAACATGAGTACTAGTTATGATGACTATGCAAATATAGGTCATAGACCAGGAACTAAAGGTGGTTACTTCCCAGTTATGCCTACTGATACTATGGTTGATCTTAGAGCTGAGATGATGCAAGTTTTAGAGCAAGTTGGACTTGAAGTGATACTTGGTCATCATGAAGTTGCACAAGCACAGGGTGAGATAGGTATCAAGTATGGTGATTTGATAGAAGCTGCTGATAATGTACAAAAATACAAATATGTAGTAAAAATGGTAGCACACTTAAATGGAAAAACTGCAACTTTCATGCCAAAACCTCTATATGGAGACAATGGTAATGGTATGCATGTTCACCAATCAATCTGGAAAGATGGAAAAAATGTTTTCTATAAAGAAGGAGAGTATGCAAACCTAAGTGAAACTGCTCTGCATTATCTAGGTGGTGTATTTGCTCATGCAAATGCTGTTGCTGCATTTACAAATCCTAGTACAAACTCTTATAAAAGACTTATACCAGGATTTGAAGCTCCAAGTATTTTAACTTATTCTAGCCAAAATAGATCTGCTGCTTGTAGGATTCCTTATGGTGCTGGTGAGGGTGCAACTAGAGTTGAGACTAGATTCCCTGATTCTACTGCTTGTCCTTACTTAGCATTTACTGCTCTACTACTAGCAGGACTAGATGGTATAAAAAACAAACTAGTTCCAGTAGGACCAATGGATGAAGATTTGTTTGAGTTAAGTCTTGATGAAATTAGAGAGAAAAAAATCCCTCAAATGCCTCATACTTTAAGAGAAGCACTAGAAGGACTTATAAGTGATAATGAGTGGGCAAAAGCTGTTATGAGTGAAGACTTTATAGATACTTATCAACACTATCAGTTTGAAAGACAAGTTTGGCCAGATGAGGCTAGACCAACAGCATTTGAGTTTTCATCAACTTATTCTTGCTAACAAAATAGAAGAGATTTTTCTCTTCTATTGACTTTTTATAAAACTTATACTAAAATCGATTCACAACTTAATAAAAATTTAATTTTTCAGATTAAATAATATCTCCAAGAAGGCAAAATGGCAAAAGAAGAACAACCCCAAAAACAAAATGGTAATGCAAAAAACCATCAAAAAAAGCAACACAGTAGAACTCATGTACCTGTAAAAGGTCATAAGATAGAAGAACTTAGAGGCAAAAGTTTAGATGAACTTTTGAGCATAGCAGATGAGTTAAAAGTAGAAAATCCTCACCAATTAAAAAGACAAGACCTTATCTTTGAAATACTAAAGTCTCAAGTTAGTCAAGGTGGATTTATACTTTTTACAGGTATTTTAGAAATCGCTCATGATGGATATGGATTTTTAAGAAGTACTGATGTTAACTTTTCAAACTCATCAAGTGATGCTTATGTAAGTGCTACACAGATAAGAAAGTTTGCTCTAAGAAATGGTGATATAGTAACTGGACAAGTTAGACAGCCAAAAGATCAAGAAAGATACTATGCACTTCTAAAGATAGAAGCAGTTAACTATATGCCTTTAAGAGATATAAAAAACAGACCTCTTTTTGATAACTTAACTCCACTTTATCCAACTGAACAACTAAAACTAGAGTATGATGAAAACAGATTAACTGGTAGAGTTATGGATCTTTTTACTCCTATGGGTAAAGGTCAAAGGGGACTTATAGTTGCACCTCCAAGAACTGGTAAAACTGAACTTTTAAAAGAGTTAGCTCATGGTGTTAGTAAAAATCACCCTGAAGTTAGTTTGATGGTTTTACTTGTTGATGAGAGACCTGAAGAGGTTACTGATATGCAAAGAAGTGTAAATGGAGAAGTTTTTAGCTCAACTTTTGATCTTCCTGCAAACAATCATGTTAGAGTTGCTGAACTTGTAATAGAGAGAGCAAAAAGATTAGTTGAGATGGGAAAAGATGTAGTTATACTTCTTGATTCTATAACTAGACTAGCACGAGCTTATAACACAGTTACACCTTCAAGTGGAAAAGTACTAAGTGGTGGTGTTGATGCAAATGCTCTTCATAAACCAAAAAGATTTTTTGGAGCAGCGAGAAATATCGAATTTGGTGGAAGTTTAACTATCATATCAACAGCACTTATAGAGACTGGTAGTAAGATGGATGAAGTTATTTTTGAAGAGTTTAAAGGTACTGGAAACAGTGAGTGTATCTTAGATAGAAATATAAGTGATAAGAGAATTTACCCAGCTATAAACATAACTAGAAGTGGTACTAGAAAAGAAGAACTCCTACTAGGAAATGACAAACTACAAAAAGTTTGGGCTCTTAGAGGTGCTATGAGTCAAATGGAAGATATAGAAGCTCTAAAATTTTTATACTCAAAAATGAAAAAAACCAAAAACAATGATGAGTTTTTATCTATCATGAATGAAGGAGCTTAAAAGAGCATGAAGGCTGGGGTTTATGACAGTGGAGTCGGTGGACTTAGTGTTGTAAAATCCCTTTTATCAAGTGGTCTTTTTAGTGAAATTATTTATTATGGAGATACAGCTCGTGTTCCTTATGGTGTAAAAGATAAAAATACTATCATAAGATACTCTCTTGAAGCCTTAGAATTTTTTAAAAACTTTGATATAGATATCATGATTGCTGCATGTAACTCTGTTAGTGCTTATGCCATAGATGAACTTCAAAAAAACTCAAATTTTCCAGTAACTGGAGTTATCAATCCAGGTGTATTAGCCGTTAAAAATGGATTAAAAGATAAAAACTCTAAAATCCTGATACTAGGGACAAAAGCTACTATCAAAAGCAAAAAGTATGAAAATCTTTTAAAAGAGAGTGGCTTTACAAATACATTTTCGATAGCTCCATCACTCTTTGTGCCAATTGTTGAAGAGGGACTTTTCAGTGGTCAAGTATTGCAGAGTGTATTAGATCACTACTTTAAAGATATAAAATCAAATCCAGATGCTATCATACTTGGATGTACTCACTTTCCTTTGATAAGTGATGCTATTGGGGAATATTTTCCAACTTCCACACTTATACACTCAGGAGATGCTGTAGTTGAATATCTTCAAAATAAATATAACTTAGATAAAAAGTTTGATGAAACTAAGATGAAGTTTTTTGCTTCTGAAAATCCTGATGGATTAAAGAAAGTAGCTTATGAGTGGTTAAACTTAGAAAAGATATAATGTTTCATACTAAAGAAAAAAGGTAAGCCGTGTCAGAAGTTTTAGCATTAAAGTATCGCCCAAAATCGTTTGATAAACTTATCGGTCAGGAGAGTGTTCGAGTAACCTTGTCTCAGGCTCTTGATTCGCATAGGCTTTCTCATGCTTATCTTTTTTCAGGGCTTAGAGGTAGTGGTAAAACTTCTACTGCTCGAATATTTGCTAAAGCTCTTCTTTGTGATGAAGGTCCTACATCAACTCCTTGTGAAAAATGTCCAAACTGTGTAGATGCAAATGAGGGACGACACATAGACATCATAGAGATGGATGGAGCTAGTAGTAGAAAAATAGATGATATAAGAGCTTTGATAGAGCAAACAAAGTATAAACCAAATAGTTCTCGGTTTAAAATCTTTATCATAGATGAAGTTCACATGCTTACTCGTGAAGCTTTCAATGCTCTTTTGAAAACTCTTGAAGAACCACCAGAGTATGTTAAGTTTATACTAGCTACAACTGATCCATTAAAACTTCCAGCTACAATTCTTAGTCGAACCCAACACTTTAGATTTAAAAAGATAGCTTCAAGTGAAGTTGTAAAACACCTCTCTCATATCTTAAACAAAGAAAACATCACTTATGAAGAGGATGCACTAAAGATTTTAACTCGGGCTGGAAATGGCTCACTTAGAGATACTTTAACCCTACTTGACCAAGCTATTATATATACTAATTCAAATGTAGATGCAAAAAGTGTTGCAAATATGCTTGGAGTTTTAGACCCTGAATTTTTTGAAGAGTTACTAGAAGCTATACTAAAAAGCGATAAGACAAAGGTCGTTGGCTATCTTAAGGACCTTGAAGATTATGAAGCTGAGGTTATTATAGATGAGTTTATCTCTTATATAAAAGAGCTGTTTTTACAAAAAGATACAAGATTTTCACTTCTTTTGATAGATAGATATTTTAGGATTTTAAGTAGTGCTAAAAATCTTTTAACTATAAGTAGTGATAACCTTTTTATACTAAGCTTAACATTTTTTAAGATGATAGAAGCAAACAAGTTAAAGGATATAGAAGAAGTTATAGAGTCTATTGAAGAAGATATTATGCCTTTGAAAAGCAGTAAAGTAGAGTTAGAAACAAAGAAAAATGAACCTATAATTACTAAATTTTCAAAAAAAGAAGAGCCATTTGAAAAACTTTTAAAGCTCTTGTTTGATAGAAACTATGAGTTAGGTGAGTGCTTTAAAAGTAGTATAACTTTGGATGAGTTTAAAGAAAATGTACTCTATTTAAACTCATCTCCAAAAGAGAGCTGTAAAGATATACTTAGAAAAAGTTCATCTATTATAAAACATTTTGTACAAGAATGCTATGGATTTGGTGTAAAAATTTCTATCAAACAGAGTGAAAAAATAGTAGAGGAAGAGGTAAAAAAAAAGCCAACTGAAGATATGAGTGAAGAGTCAAACGGTAGTAGCTGTGTAGCAAATCAAGTAGTAGGTAATACTAAAGAAGAAGATCCTCAAAATCTCTTAGAACATCCATTTGTAAAAACTGCAAAGGAACTTTTTGATCCTAAAAGGATAGTGGTTAAATCAAAAGTGTAGAACTTTTGTAACAAAGTAAAATTTTTTTAAATTTTGTTATAAAAACAATACAATTTAATTATCTTCTATGCTATAATTAATAAAAAAGTTGGATGGTTTTATGAATTTTAGAGATGAATATAAAAGATTTGAGTTTAGAGAAGAAGAGGAAAACAAAAGTTTTTTTCAGATTATAGCAAAAGTTTTGATATTGATTTTTTTACTATTGTCTGTTATTCTTTTAGGGGTTTATGCTTATCGTATTTTGGTAGGTAGTGATGATGAATCTTCTTTGCAAATCAAAAAACAAATTGTAGTTCCTAGAAAAAATACAAAACAACATCTTTCACAACAAGAGATGGCTATCATCATCCAAACGGTTATTGCCCAACTTCAAAAACAACAAGTGACAAATCCTCCTCATGTATCAAAAAAATCAGAAGATAGTGAACTTTTAAAATCTCTTCAAAAAGTAAATTTAGAAAAAAAACCTAAGCACATCAAAAAAAAGATAAAGAAAAAAATAAAAAACATAGTTGCTAAAAAAGCTAAGCTAAAGATTATAAAGAAAGAGATTGTTTATAATGCAGTTATAATAGGTCATAAAGAGATAAAAAACACTAGTGATTTAGCAAGATTATATGCTTCTATAAATAAAATATCAAGAAGTAAAAAAAGAAAAATTCTAAAAAGTGCTTACACAAAAAAAATAAAAAAAGAGATAATTGTAAGACAAAGAGCGATGAGAACTATAGTTGTTCATACAGGTGATACTTTAGGTTCAATCGCTCACAGAGCTTATGGGAAAGCATCAATGTATAAAAAAATCTTAAATGCGAATCCTTATCTTTTAAATAATCCTCACAAACTAAGAGTTGGTATGAGACTTAGAGTACCTAAATAATTTTTTACTATAATCTTGTAAAAAAAGGAAGTTTTTTTGCAAGATAGAGTTTATGAATACCTCAAAGAAAATAAAAAAAATATACTTCTAACTAAAGACGATAACCATTCAAAACAAGTAGCAGAAGTTTGTAGATTTTTAGGTTATAAAACTTACTCTTTTCCTGATTTTAGAGCAAATTTTGGAGATGATTTAAGATCTTATCAAGAGGAGTTAATAGAACTTTTTAATACTCTAAGAGAGTTTTACAAAGATAAGAGTCTGAAAAAGATTATAGTTTCGCCTTTTAGAACTATCCTTCACCCTCTACCATCTAGTGAGCTTTTTTTAGAAAAACTTATTAGTTTTGGAGATACTCTTAACCTTCAAGAGTTTAAAGATGAGTTATATAACTGGGGATATGAGTTTGTAGAGCTTGTAACTATGAGGGGTGAAGTTTCCTTTCGGGGGGATATTATAGATATATTTCCTATAAATTGTAACAAACCTCTTAGAATATCACTTTTTGATGATGAGATAGAGAGTATCAAAGAGTTTGATGAGAGTAGCCAAAAAACAACTAATAGAGATGAATTAGACTCCTTTTTACTTCCCCCTACTCTTTTTTCACTTGATAGTGCTAGTTATAAAGATATAGATAGAAAAACTCAAAGTATCAAAAGTGATAGTTTCCAAAAGGATATAAAATCACTTGGATTTTGGGTGATAGATAAAAAAGAGAACTTTTTACAAAGTTACAGTTCCATACTTTGTGAGAGTGTTGAGAGTGAGCTTAGTTTTTTAGATGATGAGCCAAAAGAGATTTTAAAAAGAATTCCTATCATGGAGGAAGCTAAAAATTGTAAAGATTTAAGCATTTCTAACATAAAAGAGTTTTTAGAGTACCACAAAAACAAAAAAATAACTATCATAGCTAGAAGTGAAGCTCTTTTAAAACAGCATCAAGTAGAGTTAAACTCAAACATAAAAGTTTTAGAAGAGGATTTTATAGTAAATCTAATCTGCAAAGATGAGATCATCATCTCTCTAAATAAAGAGGTAACAAAGAGAAAGAAAAAAAGAGCAACTATAGTTTTAGATGAGTTAAAAGTTGGTGATTATGTAGTTCATGAGACTCACGGAATTGGTATCTTTAAAGGTCTTAAAAACACTAAAGTACTAGGAAGTGTTAGGGATTTTGTAGAGATAGCATATCAAGGGGATGATAAACTTTTAATTCCTGTTGAAAATATAGAGGTGATAGATAGATATATAGCTGATGGTACAAGTGTAGCAATAGTTGACAAGTTAGGAAAAGGTAGCTTTTTAAAACTAAAAGAAAAAACCCAAAAGAAACTTTTTGAAATAGCTGGAGAGATTATCAAAATAGCTGCAAAAAGAGAGCTTTTGGAAGCAGCAAAAATAAGAAGCGATTTTCCTGAACTTACTTTATTTCAAGCAGATAGTGGATTTGTCTATACAAAAGATCAAAACAATACTATAAAAGATATATTTAGTGATTTTAACACTGGCAAAACTATGGATAGACTACTTAGTGGAGATGTTGGCTTTGGTAAAACAGAGGTTGCTATGAATGCAATCTTTGCTACTGTAAAAAGTGGCTATCAAGCAGCTTTTATAGCTCCAACTACCCTACTTTCAACTCAACACTTTAAATCACTTAGAGATAGACTTAGCAAATATGATATAAAAGTAGCCAAGTTAGATAGATTTACAAAAACGAGTGAAAAAAAAGAGATTTTAAAAGGCTTGAAAGAGGGAACTTTAGATGTTTGTATAGGAACTCATGCCCTTTTTGGAGTAGAGTTTAAAAAGTTAGCATTTTTAGTTTTAGATGAAGAGCATAAGTTTGGAGTTAAGCAAAAAGAGAAGTTAAAAGAGTTTAAAGAAAATCTTCACATACTCTCTATGAGTGCAACTCCAATCCCTAGAAGCTTAAATATGGCAATAAGCTCTATAAAAGGCTACTCGCAACTTTTAACACCACCTAGCGAGCGGGAGGATGTAAAAACTTTTGTCAAAGAGTGGGATGAAAAACTTATAAAAGAGATAATTTTAAGAGAGATAAGAAGAGGTGGTCAAGTTTTTTACATACATAACAATATAGCCTCCATAGAGGATAAGAAAAAAGAACTTTCAAAAATAATCCCTAATCTAAAAATCTCAGTCCTTCACTCAAAAATACCACCTGCTACCACTGAAAAAGAGATGATTAGATTTGAGAACAAAGAGTTTGATCTGCTTTTATCAACTTCAATAGTAGAGTCTGGTATCCATATACCAAATGTAAATACTATCGTCATAGAAAATGCCCAAAACTTTGGTATGGCTGATCTTCATCAACTAAGAGGACGAGTTGGAAGAAGTTCACGAGAGGGATTTTGCTTCATGATAGTTCCAGATAAAGAGACGATAAGTGATGAAGCTAAAAAAAGGCTACTTGCACTAGAGAGTAACTCATATCTTGGAAGTGGAGCAGTTTTAGCTTATCATGACTTAGAGATAAGAGGTGGTGGTAACTTAGTTGGAGAGGCTCAAAGTGGGCATATTAAAGGTATAGGGTATAACCTTTATCTAAAAATGCTAGAAGATACGATAAATAAACTCTTAAACAAACAAAAGGATGAGAAAAAGAGTGTTGAGGTAAAACTATCTATCAGTGCATTTATAAGTAGTGAGTATATAAATGAAGATAGACTAAGATTAGAGCTTTATAGAAGACTCTCTAGTTGTAAAAGTCCTAAAGAGATTTATGAAGTAGAAGAGGAGATGGTTGATAGGTTTGGTAAGTTAGACAAATATACCAAGCAGTTTTTAGAACTTCTAGTTATCAAAATAGAGGCTATGAAAAAAGATATTGAACAGATTTTAAGTTATGAACAAAATATTACATTTATCTTTCAAGATGGAAAAAAGGATTATATCAAGTCCAAAAGCAAAGATGATGATGATATTTTAGAGGCAACATTAAAGTATTTGAATAATTAACCGATATAGAAGAAATCTAATATAAAAAGGTTTCTTTTATGATGAAATTATTTTTAGTTTTATTATCTATTGTCATGATAGCAAGTGCTAAAACAAACTATGAGACATATAAAGAAAGTCTAAAGAAAAATGATTTAAAAAGTGCAAAAATATATCTTTTAAAAGCTATAAATGAAAGTTTTGAAAATGATGATATATCTCAGATTTCACGAAAATATCAAGAGATAGCAGATTTATATAAAAAAACAAAAACTTATTATAAAGCAGTTGAGTACTATAAACTTAGTTTAAAATTAGCTCTTAGTAGCAAAAAAACTAAAATATCTACCTTCATAAGCATATATAAAAATTTATCATGTTGTTATGGCAAAATAGGAAACACTTTTAAAACTTTTAAATACAGTTACAAAGCAGTGGAGTTGGCAAATAAAAAATATGGCAGAAACTCTAAAGTCAGTAGAAAACTAACTAAAGAGGTTGCTAAAATCCAATCTCATCTTATAGAAAACTCAATATAGACTAGCTATAACAGCATAAGATAAAAACAGCATCAAGTGTGAGATACCCTCAAAGTAGTTTGTCTCTCCGTTATCAGTTGTTTTCCAAGCTAGGATGATAGTAAAAACAAGTGCCCCAATCTCAAGTGGATTAAAGCTAAGAGGTAGTGGCATCTTGAACAAAAATCCCAGAAGTAAAAGAGCTGGAACTGTTAAAAGTATGGATACTGTACTAGCTCCCATAGCTATGTTTACTACTCTTTGGATTTGGTCATTTTTCGCAGCTTTTATAGCTGTAAAAATCTCTGGAGAGACACTTATAATAGCGATGATAAGACCTGCAAGTCCACTACTTATACCGAACTTTTTAAAAACATCCATACCATCATGAGCAAAAGTTTCAGATGAAATTCCTATTAAAAATATCAAAACAAATATAACAAAAAAGTTAGCAACAGTAGGAAGTTTATCAAAGATATAATTTTCTATTTCTTCAGCTTCATGATAGCCAACTTCATGTCTTTTTAGTTTAAAAATCCTACTTCTTGCTGTTGATTTAAAAAAGTCTATATGAGTTCTTGTTTGGAAATTTAAAATAGTAAAATAAAACAATACCAAAATAAAACCTATGATATAACTAGCTTTTAAAACTACATCCAAAGAGTGATTAGAGTTTCCAAGAATACTAGGAACTAAAAGTGCAAGTGCTGAAACATATAAAATAGTAGTATATGAGCTTGAAGTATCTTCGTTGTGTTCTTGCTCTTTATATGAAAGACCACCTATAAAAACAGCTAATCCCAAAAGAACATTCATATCAACTATTACTGCTGAGATTATACCACCTCTTACAGTGTCTATTGCTTCGGGTGAGTTTGTTATTTGTTGCATGATAGAAAAGAGCAGGATTATCTCAACTATTACTGCTGTAAATGTAAGTACAAAACTACCATAAGGTTCTTTTAAACGGTGAGCTAAAATCTCTGCTATCTCTGAAACGGTTATAGATAAAAAAACGATTGCCATAGCAGAAGTTATCATGATAACTAGAGATGGCAAGTGATTTACTTGAAAATAGTATGTCAAAGTAAGTAGTAAAAGACCACTAATCAAATCCCAATAATTGTCTAAAAAGCTTGGTTTACTGGCGGGATGATTATCCAAAAAAACTCCTTAAAATAGTGTACTTCTTATATCACTGTGCTGCTTTGAGAGATAGTTCTCAAATCTCTCATTTATGTCCAGCATTATAGCAAAGTTATAATAAAAGATATTTTTCTTTTTTAAATCTGAATATGAGTTAAATGTAATCGTATCTATATCAGTTTTTATTTTAGTGTTTAAATCTTTTGGTAAAAGAAGAGCAATTTTTGCCCATGAAGCACTCTTTTTTATATACGATATCT
Source organism: Campylobacterales bacterium (assembly GCA_027023305.1). Lineage (GTDB taxonomy): Bacteria > Campylobacterota > Campylobacteria > Campylobacterales > QNZT01 > SZUA-1377. Next base: position 82,067 of record JALVVR010000041.1, read on the forward strand.
CCTCTTTTACTAGATTTATATCACTCTCTAATATAAGTGCTTTTGTACTACTTCCAAAACTCTGCACTCTAAAAGAGTTATCTAAAAATATAGGCTTAAAGTGTGAAGTAAAGTGAAGTTTGGGAATAGAGTGTTTTATGTTTAAAATATCAAATATATTGAGTACCTTCTCAAACTCTTTTATAAAAATATAAGGAATCTTGATATCTCGATATTGAGTACCTTTATAGGTAAAAGATGTTAAAAACAGAGTATTTTTAACTACATAAATAGAGTTTAAAATCTTTACTTCCATATCCTCTAAATCAATCTTATCAAAAAGATTTTTATCACTAAATACAATAGTTTCAACTTCACTACTCTTAAAAAGTAGTTTTATCGCATCTTCTATATCTTCATGTATGTATATAACATCTCTGTCTTCATTTATCTTTTTAAAAAGTTCAAACTCTACACTCTTTAGAGAAAGGTAGTGTTGTGATGTTTTTAGTACTAAGTATCTTAAAAGTTTTAATTTTGCTACTTCAATATCTTTTACTTTTATCCAAGCTACTTCGTCATCACTAATCTTAAAACTTGTTGAGACTATACCATAAGCTCCGTTTTGCAAAGCTTCCGAAATGTCTGATTTTTCACCAATAAAGAGATTGCCTATTGAAACTTTTTTTACATCAAAAACTATGTTTGTAAAAGAAGCGATAGATGGCTCATTTTTAAGTTCTCCATCTATCAGTGCACATAGGTTTAAAAAAAGCATTAGCTAACTTTTGTACCAACCTCTTTTGGAGTCTCTGGTCTTAAAAGTGAGAGTCCATTTTTGTCCTTAGCAGCTAGTAACATCCCCTCACTTAGCATTCCCATCAGTTTTGCTGGTTTTAGATTTGCTACTACACAAACTTGAGTATTTAAAAGTTCATCAGGAGAGTAGAACTCTTTTATACCTGCAACTATTTGTCTTTGGCTTTCTTCTCCTAAATCAACTTTTAGAAGCAGAAGTCTATCACTCTTTTTAACTTCTTCAGCTTCTATTATAGTTCCTATTTTTAAGCTTGTTTTGAAAAATTCATCTATCGTTATGATACCATCAGTTTTTTTCTCTTCTTTTTTAGGAGTTTGTTTTGGTTTTGATTCCTCTTTTTTCTCTTTTAAAATCTCCTCTTCTATCTTAGGAAATAGTGGTGGAACTTTTTTTACTTCAAACTCTGCTAAAAGCTCCTCTTGTTCAAATAGTTTTACAAAATAGTTAGTATCATTTTTAAATCCAATAGCATCACTTATAACTTCACAAGTTTTTGGCATAACGGGACTTAACATCAAAGATACTTTTGCCAACAAGTTTGCAACAAGTGCAACAACTGCCATTGCCTCTTTCTCCCTGCCCTCTTTCATCTTTACCCAAGGCTCGTAAATTGCTATTGATTGATTTGCGATAGTTAGAATTTTCCAAAGTTCTTCCAAGTATCTGTTTGTTTGCATGTTATATAAAAACTCTGGTAGATTTTTTAAGATTGTATTTGCTTTGTTTATCTCATTTTTGTGAAACTCTAAAACATCACTACTATCAACTTTGTGTCCAAAGTATTTTCCACTCATACCTATAAGTCGATTTAAAAGATTTCCTAAATCATTCCCAAGGTCTGAGTTTATCCTATCTATGAGAGCTTTTTGAGAAAAATCTCCATCTTGACCAAAAGGAACTTCTCTAAGCATAAAGTATCTAAAGTTTTCTAATCCATAAGCATCTGCAACCTCTTTTGGGTCAACAACATTTCCCTTTGATTTACTCATTTTTTCACCATTTCTAGTCCACCAACCATGAGCTGCTATATGTTTTGGCAAAGGAAGTTCTAAGCTCATCAAAAATGCAGGCCAATAGATAGCATGAAATCTTAATATATCTTTTCCTAAAACATGAACCCTTGCTGGCCAATACTTCATGTTTTCTTCATCACCACCATATCCTAAAGCTGTAACATAATTCATCAAAGCATCTAGCCAAACATACATGACATGTTTTGGGTCATTCATGACACTTGGAAGTTTAACACCCCAATCAAAACTAGTTCTAGTAACTGAAAGGTCTTTTAAACCTTGTTCAACAAAGCTAACCACTTCATTTTTCTTTCCCTTAGGAAGAACACATTTTTCATCAGATTTATACCACTGTAAAAGTTTATCTTCATAGTTTGATAGTTTAAAAAAGTAGCTCTCCTCTTTTACCAAAGAGGTTTCTTTTCCACAATCAGGACAAAATCCACCATCAACAAGTTGAGTATCAGTAAAGAAAGTTTCACAACTTATACAGTAATGCCCCTCATACTCATCTTTGTATATATCTCCCTTATCATACATAGTTTTAAATGCTTTTTGAACACCCTTCTTGTGCTCATCATCAGTCGTTCGTATAAACTTGTCATAACTTATATCAAACTCATCCCACAAAGATTTAAACTTTCCACTTATCTCATCTGCATACTCTTTTGGAGTTTTTCCTCTCTGAGTAGCAGCTTGTTCTATCTTTTGTCCATGCTCATCAGTTCCTGTTAAAAAGAAAGTATCAAGTCCTACCATCCTAGAGTATCTAGCCATGGTATCAGCTATGATAGTAGTATATGCATGACCAATATGTGGAACATCATTTACATAGTAAATTGGGGTTGTTATATAAGCTTTTTTACAGTCGTTTGACATTTATCTATCCTGTATGATTTTTATATCATTTTACACAAAATACCTTATAGATGCAAAACCAAAACACTCTGATTTTCTTATCATCTCTATATGCTCATCACTTACTATACCACCTAGTGCGAAACACTTCATAGGAGATGATAGTTTAACTGCTTTTATAAGCTCATTTACTCCTTTAGGTTCACCTTTATTTGGTGTGAAAAATATAGGTGAATATGTGAGAGCATCAGCTTTAAGTTTTTTTACTTTTTCTATCTCTTCAAATGAGTGAGTACTAGCTACCGTAAAGAGATTTTTTTCTTTAGCATTTTTGATAAGTGAAAATTGTTTTGAAGTTAAGTGAACTCCATAAAATCTTTCATCTAAACTAGAGTTAAGAAGAGTTTTTTTGATTCCAAACTCTTGTGAGATTTTTAAAAAAAGTTCTATGTATGGTTTTGGATTTTTGTTTGTTTTATCTCTAAAACATGAGAAGTTTATACTGTTGTTTTTATAAACAGAAGTAAGATAGTTTTTGAAACTATCTAGTGAATCATAATAAGATGGATCGGTAATAAAATACCTCTCCATCTTTTGTTATTAATGATCGTCTATAAGAACTGCACCTGCTAAGTAAACATAAGTAAGTATCATGAATATAAATGCTTGAAGTAGTGCAGAGAAAGTTAAAAGTGCATATGGAGCTAATGGTGCTACTACTGGAGCTAGCATCAATATAACTGCTAAGAAAAGATCATCACCTTTTATGTTACCAAAAAGTCTAAACGACAAAGATATGATACGAGAAAGATGAGAAACTATCTCTATCGGGAACATAACAAGTGTCATAATAAACTTTACAATAGGATTCATATCACCTAAATGAACAAATGATGCAAAATATTTAATAACTCCATGATTTTTCATACCCTCGTAATTATAATAAACAAACACTATCAAAGCTAATGCTAAAGTAACATTTATATTTGAAGTTGGAGATTCAAACCCTGGTATAATACCTATCAAGTTTGCTACCAAAACAAAAAGTCCTATAGTCGCTACAAGAGGAAGATAGTGTCTAGCTAACTTTTCACCTATAACATCTTTACCCATAGCAACTACACCATCTAAATAAACTTCAGCCACATTTTGAGCACCTCTTGGAACTATTTGCATAGAAGAAGTCGCCATCTTTGCAATAGCAAAAACGATAACTGTTGTTAATAAAACATGTGAAACTAATATAAACCCATGAGAATCATGAATCGCACCAAAAAAAGTAAATACTTCACCCACCTCTAAATCCTTTTAAAATATTTTTTTGTATTTTAGCTAAAGATGCTAAATTTTAGATTAAAAAACTTTCTCCTGCCCTAACCGATACAAAGCAAAGTCATACTTTACTGGATCACTATCATCAAACTCTTTTAGTTTGTCAGTTAGTTCTACAACTGCTTTTAAATCATAACTTTTTCTCTTAAGCAGTCCCAACTTTTGAGAGACTTTAAATGTGTGAGTATCAAGTGGGATAAGCAAATCTTTTTTATCTATCTTTTTCCAAAGTCCCATGTCAAGATTATCACTTCTTACCATCCACCTTAGAAACATGTTGTATCTTTTATATGTTGATTTTGATTTGGTTGTGGGTGGAGTTCCTACCAAAAAGTTATATCCGTGGGAGCGATAAGGATTTACTTCTAAGATAGTAGAGATTAGAGAGTTTAAGCCTTCTATGACTGAGTTTTCTTTTTTGTAGCCTTCAAAGAAAAGGTTTTCTAAACTGTCAAGTTCTTTTACTCTTGCGATAGTTTTAAAAAACTCATCTACATCTTTTGTGTTTTGAAAGCGATAGTATTTATCACTTTGTATCTCTTTAGTAAAATCTAAGCTATCTAAAAACTTTACTATCTGCTTTGCATTTCCATAAGCAAACAATGAGCATATAAGTGAGATATACTCATCTTTATATCTTGAAGCTATCATGAGAGGATCTGGAGAGTCATAGGTTAGCTCAGTTGATGTATTTCTTTTTGCTACCTCTTTTTCTAAAAGTTCTCTCAATTGCTATCCTTTTGATTTGTAAACTTTTGTAGAAAATCACTTATATTTACCAAACAAAATACAACTAAAAATATCATCAGCCCTGGGAAGAAACTAACCCAAGGAGCTATATCAACAACCCCTTTCCCACTACTTAAGATACTACCCCAACTAATCTGAGGGGGCATAATCCCAATCCCTAAAAAGCTAAGCCCACTCTCAGCGAGTATCGCTCCCCCTACCCCAAAGGTAAAAGAGATAAAAAATATAGGAGCTAAAATAGGTGTGAAATACTTTAGGATTATCTTTAGTTTACTAACATTAGCTACTTTTAAAACTTTTATAAAGGGCTTGTTACTTATAGCAAAACTCTCACTTCTTATCATCCTAGCCATCCCCATCCAACCTGTAACAGAGATGATAAAGACTAGTATCCATACTGAGGCATTCATATAACTAATAAGAGCTAAAAGGAGAAAAAAGGTAGGAAATGTTAAAAACAAATCTATCATGATAACTGTAGCTTTATCTACTTTACCTTTAAAAAATCCAGCCATCACTCCTATCATGAGTCCCAAAAGTGAACTTATAACAGCACTTAACACTCCGATAGTTAAAGATACCTTTCCACCCTCTATAACTCTAGCTAGTATATCTCTACCCAACCTATCAGTTCCAAAAAGATGAGTTAATGATGGAGATAAAAGTATGGAGTCTGGATGAAGCTCAAAGGGGCTTACTTGATAAATATATCCACCAAAGAAGCTACCTAAAAAGATGAGTATCAAAAAAACTATACTTAGATATGGTATCTTCATACTAACTCTTTGATAACTTCATAAACTTTTTTGATTGATTCTATCTCTACTCTCTCTTCTACTGAGTGAGGAGAGTGGATATTTGGTCCTATGCTTACAGCTTCTAAAAGATTTGAGTTTTTAAGTATCACTCCACACTCTAACCCTGCATGGATAGCATAAAAGTCTGCTTTTGGAAAGTGTTTTTGAGAGGTTTTTTGAACTCTCTTTGCAAACTCTCCTATACTTGGTTTCCAAGCAGGATATGGATGCTCGAATTTTACTTCAAATCCAAATCTTTTTAAGTGAGTCTTACTTTCTAGCATAAGATTTTCAAGCTCTTCATCACTCATAGCTCTTGGACTTATCTCTAGTTCTACTGAGTCTTTAGATGTTTTAATAGTTGCTAGATTTATACTTGTTTGTACAAGGTTTAAACTTTTATCATAGCTTCTTACTCCACTAGCAAATGAGACTAACAAGTCTAAAAGCTCATCACTTTTATCTAAGATGGTATCTACATTTTGAATCTCTTTAACTTCTAAAAAGTCATTTGATTTTATTTTTTTATCTGTCATGACAACAGCTTTGATAGTTTTTGGGATAGCATTTCCAGCTTCTCCACCATTTATAGAGTGGATTTTAGAGTCTGATTTTTTTAAAAAGTAGGCTAACTCTTTTATCGCATTTTTGATATTTTTATCTATATCAACTCCACTATGTCCACCTTTGAAGTTTTTTGTGGTTATCTCGTAGCTGTTTTGTTCGTTGTGGGAAACTAAAGATGTTTTTAGAGTAGCAAACAGGTCAACCCCACCTGCACAACCTAAACATATACTACCCTCCTCTTCACTATCTAGGTTTAAAAGATAGGTTGATTTTATAGGTAGGTTTAAGTTTGTAGCTCCTATAAGTCCTACTTCTTCGTCATTTGTAAATAGTAGTTCTAGGTTATCTTTTTGCTTTAAAAGCTCAATCATCATGGAAACTCCTATGCCATTATCAGCCCCAAGTGAAGAGTTTTTAGCTTTTAGGTAGTCACCCTCCTCTACTATCTCTATCTTTGGTGCTTCTCCTACACAAACCATATCGTAGTGAGATTGTAAACAGATAGTTGGATTTCCTTTTATAGCTAAGATGTTTCCTGCTTCATCTTCACTTACTTTTGCTCCAGCTTTTTTACACTCACTCAGTAAAAACTCTTTTAACTTTTCAGTTTTGAAACTACAGTGAGGTATAGAAGCAATCTTTTTAAAAGTATCTAATACATCTTTCATGATAAACCTTGACTTTTTTTAGATATTATATATGTTATTTACTTAATGGAGAAGATTTTGATAGAGTTTATTATAGCTGGTGTTGTTGTTGGGGTTATATCTGGATTTTTTGGAGTTGGTGGAGGAACTATTTTAGTTCCTATATTGATGGCTTTAGGGCTTGATATAAAAGAGGCTATCGCTATAAGTATAGTACAGATGGTTTTTAGCTCTATCTTTGGCTCATATCTTAACTTTAAAAGAGGAACTTTAAAGATAAGCTCTACCATATTTTTTGGACTTGGTGGACTTGTAGGCTCATTTTTTAGTGGATTTATCATCAAAAATGTTTCATCATTGAGCTTAAAGTATGTTTTTTTAGGAGTTGTACTATTTGCAATATATAGATTTTTCAAAGCTCCTCACAAACAAGATTTACCACCACTTGAAAACAAACCTCTGTTTTTTGTCATAGGTATCGGCATAGGTATGTTTGCTACAAGTATAGGTATAGGTGGAGCTTTGATACTTACTCCTATCATGGTTGGATTTTTGAGATATGATGTAAAAGAAGCTGTTGGGGCTGGGTTGTTTTTTGTAGTGTTTTCTTCTATAAGTGGATTTTTTAGTATGTATGTTAATGGTCTGCTTCATTTGAAACTTGGGCTTATAGTTGGTATCTCTTCACTTCTTGGGGTTTATCTTGGTATTCATTTGGCTCATAAAACTGATGCTAAAAAGCATAAAAATATGATTTTGGTTTTGAACTTTGTTATTTTGGGGCTGATTATAAAAGAGTTGGTTTAATCAACCAACATCATCTTGATAATACTTTTTATACTCTTTATATCTTTTTTCTTTAGTGTTATATCTAGTTTTTTTACCACTCTTTTGGTAGAAATAGTTCGTATTTGGTCTAACACTATGAAACTATTTGTATCTATTTTTACTCTTGTAGGATAGTCTTTGTCTGTAGATGTCATTGGAGCAACTATAAGATTGTCATAATTCATCTCATTTGGAGATATGATAAGGCAAGGTCTTGTTTTTTGTATCTCACTACCTATCGTTGGGTCTAAATTAACCAAAACAACTTGATATTGTTTATAGTTCATCCCAATCCTTAGCATCTAAACTATCATCTATTAACAGTTCATCAGAACTATTTTTAAATTTTTCATCCCAACCTTTTCTAGGGGATTGTATAGTTTCTAAAATAATTTTTTTGCCTTCTACTCGCAAATCAAAAGCACTTAAAGAGTTAAACATTTTCAAAATACTTGCAGGAATACGGATTCCCTTACTCGTTCCTATATCTATGAGTGAAACTTGCATATCTATTATCCTTTGTGTTTTTATAATATAATTATAATATAATTATATTTAATTGTCAATATGCTGAATATCCCCAATTAATACCCCTCTAAGCCCTATCTCACTATAATATCCGGTTAAATTTTTTATAGGATACCAAATGATAGAAGTATATGGGGCAAAAGAGAACAATTTAAAAAATATAGATATAAAAATCCCAAAAAACAAGCTAGTTGTCATCACTGGACTTAGTGGTAGTGGTAAGAGTACATTGGCATTTGATACTTTGTATGCTGAGGGGCAAAGACGATATATAGAGTCACTTTCATCTTATGCAAGGCAGTTTTTAGAGAGAGTTGGAAAACCTGAAGTTGATAAGATTGAGGGATTAACTCCAGCTATTGCGATAGACCAAAAAACTACTAGTAAAAATCCTCGTAGTACTGTTGGAACTATCACAGAGATATATGACTACTTAAGACTTTTGTTTGCAAGAGTTGGAAAGCAACACTGTCATAAGTGTGGTAAACCTATCTCACAAATGGGAGTGAGCGACATCATAGGTGAAGTTCAAAAACTACCAACTGGAGCAAAGTTAGTCCTTTTAGCTCCACTTATCAGAGAGAAAAAGGGAAGTTTTGCTGACCTTATCGAGTCACTTAGGCTAAAAGGTTATATAAGAGCTATGATAGATGGTGTTATGGTTAGGCTTGATGAAGAGATTGAGCTTAGTAAAACTAAAAAGCATACTATAAAAGTAGTAGTTGATAGAGTTGTAGTAAAAGAGGAGAACTTTCAAAGGATAGCTGAGGATGTTGAAAAAGCTTTAAAGCTTAGCTACGGAGAGTTAGAGGTTGAAGTTTTAAATCATGATGAGGTAAATACAAAGAGTTTTATACATTATAGTGAGCATTTTGCTTGTTTTGATTGTAAGATTTCCTTTGATGAGTTAGAACCTCTTAGTTTCTCTTTCAACTCTCCTAAAGGTGCATGTAGTGAGTGTGATGGTTTAGGTATAAGATATACTCTTGATTTATCTAAGATTATAGACCCTCACCTAAGCTTAGAAAAGGGAGCTGTTAAGATACTTTATGGGTTTAACAAAGGTTACTACTTCAAACTTTTGATGGCATATTGCGAACAAAATGATATAGATACTAAAATCCCTTATGAAGAGTTAGAACCTCATCAACAAAAGGCTATCTTAAATGGTGGCTTTGAAGATACTGAATTTACTTGGAAAAGACATAAGATAAAAAGAAGATTTGAGGGAGTTACAAAGATAGCATACTCTATGGTAAAAGATGACAAAGAGTTAAATGAATACATGAGTGAGAGAGTTTGTGATGTTTGTGGTGGATTTAGGTTAAAGAGTGAGAGTTTAGCTGTAAAAGTAGCTGATAAAAACATAGCTTACTTTTTGGAAAATCCTATCGAAGATGTATATCACTTTGTTAGTGATGAAAAAAACTTTGAGTATATGAGTGAGCAACAAAAGCTTATCGCTACTCCTATCTTAAAAGAGGTTAGAGAGAGAGTTTACTTTTTATATGATGTTGGACTTGGGTATCTTAGTCTTGGTAGAGATGCTAGAACTATAAGTGGTGGCGAGGCTCAAAGGATAAGGATAGCTTCACAGATAGGAAGTGGCTTGACTGGTGTTATGTATGTTTTAGATGAGCCAAGTATCGGGCTTCATGAAAGAGATACTATAAGGCTTATAAGAACTTTGAAAAACTTAAGAGATAGAGGAAACTCTGTTATCGTTGTTGAGCATGATAAAGAGACAATTTTAAGTGCTGATTATATCATCGACATAGGTCCAAAGGCTGGAAAATTTGGTGGAGAAGTTATCTTTAGTGGAACTGTAGATGAGCTTGAAAAAGCTGATACTTTGACATCTGACTATATATATGAAAGAAAGAGTATAGATTATCAAAAGAACAGAAAACAAGATAAGTGGCTAGAGATAAAAAATGTAACTATAAACAACATAAAAAAACTCTCCACTAAAATCCCTCTTTCAAACTTAGTTGCTATCACAGGTGTAAGTGGAAGTGGTAAAAGTTCACTTATCCTTCAAACCCTACTCCCAGTAGCAAGAGAGATACTAAATCGTAGCAAAAAGGTGCAAAAAGTAGATGGAGTTGAGTGTGTAGGACTTGAAGAGCTTGATAAGGTTATATATCTTGACCAAAGCCCAATAGGTAGAACTCCTAGAAGTAATCCTGCTACTTATACAGGTCTTATGGATGAGATAAGAACTATATTTGCAAAGACTAAAGAAGCAGAGCTTAGAGGATACAAGATAGGAAGATTTTCTTTCAATGTCAAAGGTGGAAGATGCGAAAAATGTCAAGGAGATGGATACCTAAAGATAGAGATGCACTTTTTACCAGATATCGAGGTAAAGTGTGATAGCTGTTTTGGGCAGAGATATAACCCTCAAACTTTAGAGATAAACTATCAAGGAAAAAACATAGCAGAAGTACTTGATTTGAGTGTCGAAGAAGCTTATGAGTTTTTTAAAAAGATTCCAAAGATAGAGCAAAAACTAAGAACTTTAAAAGATGTAGGACTAGGATATATAACCCTAGGGCAAAATGCCGTAACCCTAAGTGGTGGAGAAGCTCAAAGGATAAAACTAGCAAAAGAGCTTAGTAAAAAAGACACTGGTAAGACTCTCTATATCTTGGATGAGCCAACAACTGGACTACACTTTGGAGATGTAGATAAACTTGTAAATGTACTTCAACACTTAGTGGACTTAGGTAACTCAGTAGTAGTGATAGAGCATAACTTAGATGTTATCAAAAATGCAGACTACATGATAGATATAGGACTAGAGGGTGGAGTAAAAGGTGGTAAGATAGTTGATAAAGGAACACCTAAGAAAGTAGCTTCAAGATGGGAGAAGACGGGGAGTTATACTGGAAAGTATTTGGTAGAGGAGTTATAAAATCAACCTCCCCCCATCTTTATTTTTGTTTTTATATGATACAATACTCCAAAATTTACAAAGGAAGTATGATGCAAACTGTTACTTTAGAAGTTGCAGATGATTATATAGAAAAATTTAATCGTATGATTGAGAGTATTCCTTGCGAAAAAGTATCTATAAAGAGAGACTATATAAGAGATGAAATAAAAAAGAGAGTTTTAGCTATCAAAAATGGTGAAGAGATTTTAACCCCTTACAAAGATGGAATGAAAGAGTTAAGAGACAGATTAGTATCAAAATATGCAAATTCTTAAAACAGATAGATTTTTAGAAGAAGTTGAGGTTATCGTCGATTTTATAGCTAGGGATAGCTTAACTCATGCTCTTGCTTTTTTAGATGATTTAAATGAAGCTATCTTAGCCATAGAAAACTTTCCATACAAGTATAGAAAATCTACAAAATCATATGATGAAAATATAAGAGATTTGATTTTTAGAGGATATGTTATCCCTTATCATATCAATCAAAGTTCAAACTCTCTCGAGATTTTAGGAATATTTTCTGAAAATCAGTGGAATTTATAACAATCTTATGAAATATATTTTTTTAACATAAAGCTATTTTTAACCAAATCTCCTCTAAAAATGCTCCTATTGTTTTTCAAATAACCGACAAGTACTCACCATACAAAGCAGTTCTTAGTAGGTCAGGTTTACCACTGACTAAACGGAGAGGGCTTTAGAGGCTTAGCAGAGGGTGTTGTGACTTTGCAAAAAAAACAAAGAGATGAGTTTGAACTCTTTTTTCAAAAGACATTTTTACACTATCACACAAGCTTTAACCAAAACTCAAATATAGAGATAAACTACAAAGAGATTTGCCACTCTCTAGCAAAGAGTAAAAAGCTAACTCTTAAAGAGTCTTTTGGAAAAGATAAAGATGGAGGATTTTTCAGACTTTTGGTTGATGAAGAAGTTGTGATAGAGGAAAAAGGAAATCGCATAAAGAGTTTGAGGAAAAAAGCTTATAAGAAGATGTTGAAGTATTTGTTAGAGGAGCTTTAGCAAATCTCAATATCATCAAAACCTATCCCCAAAGTTAAATCACTGCCATCTTTTTTTTGAAACATGACGGGAAGCTCTACACTCATATCAAACATACCAGCCCCTGATGGATAGCTCCACCCTATATAGCAAAAGCTATCTTTTTTGATAACCTCCTCATACCCTTGAGGTATGCTTTTTAGGCATACTTTTTGTCCCCATAAACCCATCTGTATTAGATTTTTTTCAGATTTTGCAGGTTCAAATAGTGATATATACTCTCTGAGTGGTAAGCTAAACTTCTTTTTTTGTAAAGTTTTAAACTTTTCTTTTAAAAAGTATATAAGTATGGTGTAATGTTTATCTTTTTCTTTACTTGAAACCTCTTTTATAGAGTCTAAATCTACAAAATCTATATAAATCTTATCTTTTAAAAAAACTGCCCATCTGCCTTTTTTATCCTCTACAAAAAAGTAGTCATACTCATAGTGTTCTATACTTTTGTAATCTGGCTTGATGATAACATGACCTGCTTCATTTATCACAAATACTCTATCATCTTCATCTATGATTGCATACCCATCATTAAAAAATTGGTAGGTTTTATATCTTGGTGAGATTATCTCTTTGCATGATTTATCTATATATCCCCAAAGTTTTGTTTTTGCATCTTGTACTGGTTTTAAGCTATAGTGCATAGGAGTAACGATATATGAGTAAGTATCACTTTTAGCTACTATTTTTTTCTCTTTTGTATCTATTTTTATATATCTTAGCAAGCTATTTTTATCTATTTCTATACAGTTATCATACTCGAGACTGTTGCACAAGGCATTTGATATATACACTTTTTTACTCTCTAAATCAACTATATCACATATATACTCTCTAAAGTCATCACTTAATTTTGGAGGATTTTTTTGAACTTCTGCTAAAGCCCCCTCTATGTTGATATAGTAGTGTTCACAAGGGAGTATCCACTCCATATCAGGCTTACCACTTAGAAGTTTTGTTTTGTTATGGATAACTCCATATTTTCCATCATCATCTATAACAACACTATATCCATAATCCATACTTGAAGGAAAACTAGCATCTTCATGATTTGAGTAGAAAAAATTTTCTTTATCAAAATAGAGTGCTTGTGCTTGAAGATGGTGTTCAAAGTTCCACAAAATTTTTATGATATACTCATCACTGATTTGTGCTACTTTCTCTTTATCAAATGGAACTATATAAGATATTCTGTTAACAAATGATTCAAAAAGCAATTCGTCTTCTAAAATCTCTTGAAGTGTTATACTTTTTATCTCTGCTTCTATCTTAGTCTCAAGTTCAAGAAGATAAAACTTCGTAGTATATCTTTGATGAGCAACATAGGCCTTTCGAGCCATAGATTCACAAAAAGAAAAGCATATAGGACTACTCCACTCTCTAAAATCTTGCCTTTGTAAAAGATAGTAAAATATCTCTTTTTTATCTATACTTTTATCTTCAACTATCATCTTCTTACATGATAAGACTATCCCATCTTTATCATAAGCATTGCCCTCTAGTGCTTTTTTATAAAGAGAGTGAAAAGTTATATATCTTAGTAGTAGGTTTTTAAAGTTCATCATCTATATTTTTTTGATAGTTATATTTTGTTTTTTTATTATGGTTACATTGTCACTCAAATAAAGATACAATAACCAAAAAAAGTCAAAATCCCAAGCCAAAATGCTCCTCCTTTATAAAAACTCAAAGTTACTCCTTTATATCTTTCCAATAAGATTTTTTTGCTTCATTTATAGTAGAGAGATAAAGATAACCGTGTGTCAGTAGTATATCTTTAAACTCTAGTTTATATACTTTATCTAAAGTATTGGAAGTGGTTGTGTGACAGCATTTGCTTAGTTTTATCATCTTCTGCCCTTCCTTATATCATACAAGATTTGTTTTCGGATATAACTCTCATATATCTTATAATAGTATCATCACTTGATAAATCCTTAGTAGCTAATACTTTTTCAACATAACTTATATCTTCCTTTTTATATCCATCAAATCCATCTTTATCTTTAAAGTTAGCAAAAGTATTATCTGTAGAATCTGAGTAAAACAGTTTTAAGTTATATACTTTTTTTACATACTCATTTAGTCTGTTAAGTGCTTTAAAAGTTTCAAGATAATTTGGATGATTTTTATCTAGGATTAGTTGTATTTTACTATCTTTTTCTTCTCCATAAAACACTAGATAGTTATCCAAAATCAACTCTCCATTTATATATCTATCTACCTCATAGTTATCTATCTTGTATTGTAGTTTATTTGCAAGATAAGGATTTGAGTCTTTAAGCACTTCTAATATAATCTTTGCTTCATCTGCATAATATTTTCGTTTACTTTGATTCCAAAAGATTGGAGCAGGTGTAAGGTTTGTTATACGGTCAGCTAGTTTTACCATTTGTACACATTTTGGTTGCTGTTTAAGTCTTTTTAAACTATCTTGCATCTGCTCTTTTTTTGAAGGCAGATTTGTATCCTTTGTTAGAGCTGATACTCCTTTTAGTACTATTTGCATATTTGGTATATCTAAAGAGTCTATTTTTATAGTTGTATCAGTATCTTCTAGTACATCATGAAGTAATGCACAAGCGATAGATATATTTGCTTCTTCGTATGTTATGTTATAGTGTAATAGTGAGTTTATTATCTCATTTGCTACACTTACGATATGAAAAGAGTATGGAAGTCCTAAAGGTATCTTTTGCTCGCCATGAGCTTTTAGTGCAAAAGCAAATACCTCTTTGTATTCTTCAACACTAAAGAGTTCTTTTTGTATCTGTATATCTCTATTGTCTCCATTTTCTGCTAACCAAGCAAGGGTATGTACTTCACAGTTACTCCAAGCTTTTTGTACAAAAGAAGAAGCTTGCTCTATAGATACTGATGCTTTTTGAAGATTATCAGCTAATCGTTCCCGTCCTCTATCTTTATCAGCTTTTGCATCTATCTCTAACTTTTGACTCAACTTAAGTAACAACTCTGATAGTGTATCGTAGTACATATCTCCTATATTTGATGCTAACTGAGAGTTACTTAGAGTAACTCCCTTAGGCTTTATAGTATGTTTAAAGTGATTTCCAACTGCAAAAAATACTCTTATATTTTCAAAATGTTGCTCTATGTTTTTAAAACTATGATTTCCACCATCTTCAACTATCATGTTACTCTTGGCTAGATATTGTACTGCCTCTCTATAGTCAAGGTCTTCATCTCCTTTTTGTACTAGTAGCATTAGATTGTTTTGTTGAGGGTTATCAACATGAAAACTCTCAAGCATATCTATATGTTTTTTATTCCAAGTATAAGAGCTATCATCATAGTAATATGGTGCTTCGCCCAGCATTTTTTTTAGTGTATCGTAAGGTTTTATAGAGGGATTTATCAATACTGCTTTCAAATCATATTTCTTTGCTAAGTATATAGCATAATACCCACCCAATGATGAACCTATAAGTTTTACATCACCATGATAAGACTCTATTAGCTCCTCTAAAGTCTCGATAGCCAACTTAGGTACATATGAAAGTGATGGTGCGATAAATGGCTCACCTATACTCTTAAAATACTTCCTAAAAACTCTAGCTTTACTTCCTTCTCCACTGCTACCAAATCCGTGTATGTAGATTATCATCATTTTTCCTTTAGTCTTTTTCTAACTTCCATCAAAGCAAAACCTAGTTTGTTTTTACCTAACCATATTTTAGGATTTATAGCTTTTTTATCATTTTTACCAAGACCTATACCCCATATAGTATCTATTGGACTAGCCTCCACAAGTATCTTATCACAAGTAGATAGTAGATACTCTTTTATCTCTTTATCATTTTCAAACTTTTTGAGATTTCCTGATACTACTACATCAAAAGAGATATTTTGCCAAAGTTTATCATCATAGTTTTTAACTTCTCTACCCAAGAGTTGCACTTCTCTTGGGCTTTTAGTTTCAAGTATCTTTTTAGCTATATTATCATCTTTAAAAAATATAGCTTTTTTATACATCATATAGTGTTCTGCTGTTAAAAACTCCTCTTTATCTTCAGCTGAAAAAAAAGTAGCCTTATACCACTGGTTTAAACAAGATATATCCACTATATCTCTTTTAGGTTCATCCCAAAAGAAAATATACTCAAACACTTCACCTTTATCTATATGTGATATTAACTCTTCTCTAGTTTTCACAAGCTTTCCTTCTTATCTCATCAAAACTATACTCTTTTAAAAGCTTACCATCTTTATATACTACCTCTAAAAGATTTTTTCTACTTCCTATATCTTCAAACCTTACACACTCAAAATCATCACTTAAAGCAAGTCTACCTTTTTTAGAGCTTTTTTTACTATCGCTTATAGGGTCTTTAAAAACATCTCTCCATACACCATCTACTCTTAGAGCAGAAGCTTTCATAGCAAAACTAAAAGTATCACGATTAGGTTGTTGTAACAAGGCTCCTCCCATACCAAAGGCGATATTTTCTGCTGAAAAACCTTCTTCTTTTAAAGCTTGAAGTATCTCTTCTATAGCTTTAGCATCAACTCCATCTCCTTGTATGACTCGAACAGAATCATCCAACACTATATATCCTTTAGTATTTCTTCTTCCTCCAAAACTCTCATATACTCTTTTCATTACTTCAAGTACCATAATTTTAGGATCACCGGAGTCTGGTCGGATAACTAAAGTAGCTCCACTCTCTTTTACTTTTTCTTTTAGATCTTTTCCCCAGATATTACTAACAGCATTATAGATATCATAAGAATCGCTAACAACTGCAAAAAGCTTACCATCTCCTCCAAACTGTTTTATCATGTTTTCATAAGCATCCATTTCACCTTTTTTTGTCCAAGATGTCATAGTAGAGTGTTCAGATGCAGGTATAGAAAAACCTGCCATATCACAACTATAGTATCGTTTAGCTCCTATTATAGCAGATAAGGTATCTGTTCCTTGAAAGTTTACTAAGTGAGCCATCCCACCTAACATCGCTGATTCTTGGCTTGAAGTACCTCTTGCTCCAAAATCATGAAGCTTAAAAGGTAGTTGCATCTCAACCTCTTCACTTGTCTCTTCTAAGTATCTCTTTATAGTTTGTTTTATGTTATAAGAGATTGTTGCTACACTTGTTGGAAACCAAACAGCTCTAAGCAAGGCAGTCTCTATGTATGAAGTAAGCCAGTAAACTTTAGCATCACTATTTACTACTTGAACTAGTGGCAAAGATATAGGAACAAGTAACCCTTCATCAACTGCACTTATCTCTAAAGGCAAGTATCCATTATAAGTTTCTAAAATATACTTCCAACCTTCATAGTTAAAAGGTAATCCATGTAAACTCATAATCTCTTTTGCTTCTTCTAAGTCCTCTTTTGTAAATGGAGTAAGTAAATACTCTTTTATAAATGCTTGTAATCCAAAGAAAAGTGTTTTACTATCTTTAGGAGCCCTTGCTTCTATATAAGATGAAACATACTCACTCTTAGGTGGGTATTGTAAAAAGTGGCTTGATTTATAACTGTCTGTGTTTAATAATATGTTTTTCATAAAAAATCCTTTTATGTTTATCTTTGTCGAACTGTCTATCCGTTCGTATTTATTTGTTTATCCTAACAATGCTTGTATGATGTGAAAGTGGTCTTCAAACATCTTTTCTGGTCTAACATCTGCAAAAGGCACCCAAAAAGCTTTAGTAGCATCATCACTACCTTTTATCTTTGGTAGATCACTGCCTTTAAGCTCTATTAGATAAGCATGTGTGATAGTTCTTCCTCTAGCTGAACGATATGGATCATCAAAAACTTCTTTTTTAGTGATACTACCATATAGTACAGGTGCTGGGACTTTGATTTTAGTCTCTTCTCTTAACTCACGGATAACAGCATCTTTTAGCTTCTCTTTTGGATTTACAAACCCTCCGGGAAGTGCCATAAGTCCTTTTCCTGGTTGTGCTTTTCTCTCTATTAGCAGTATATGACCAGATTGAACAACTAGTGCATCTACTGTTACAAACATAGGTTCATATGGAGCACTCTCCCATCCTTTTTTATATGCTTTTACAAAGAAATACTCATCTTTGACTTTTAAATAATCATCACTATCTCTAAAAGATTCTAGTGCCTCTAAAACAGGTGTTGGCAAAGTATCCAAAAGCTCTTCCTCTTCAAAGTAACTCTTTCTGATATCAGTGGAAGAGATATTTTGAAAATTATCCATATCTACTCTTTCCCACTGTGGAAACTGTGAAAGATAGTAAGAGCTTTCATCTTTTTGATGTCCTATAAGTCCTATGGTAGGATTTGAGCCTATTTTGGAGTGTTGTTGTACACCTGCGACTATCTGCTGTACAGATTTTATCCAAGCTGATTCGTTATAGATATTATCTGTTAGAGGAAGTATGAGTATCTGTTTGTTTTCATCATCTGTAAATACAGAGCGAATAAAGTTTTCTCGTTCATTGAAATCCCAAGGATTACGAACAGTACGAGGTTGGTAGGGTGAACCTACAAGTATGATAAGTTTATCTGAAAGTTCTAAGGCTTTACGGACTATCGTCTCATGACCTAAGTGAAAAGGCTGAAATCTGCCTATAAATACAAGAGTATCGTATTTCATAGTAAGCTCCTTACTTTGAATGGTTAGTCATATATGGGTCTATCCCGATGACACTATAGCTACAAAAAATCCTTTTGTGCTGATGTATAGTAGTGTATTTTAACTTAAGTCTCAAATACAAAAAGCTAAAACAGTTTTATACTCTTTTGGTTTTAGCTTAATCCAACTCCCATACCTTAAACTTTTTCCCTTTTATCTTGCCATTTTGAAGGCCTTTTAGAGCTTTGGTAAAACTACTCTTTTCAACGGCAACATAAGCAAAAAAATCAAATATATTGAACTTTCCTATACTTTGATTTGGAACTCCTATATCTTTTGTTAAAGCTCCTAGTATATCTCCTGCTCTTAGTTTGTTTTTCTTTCCTCCATGAATGCAGAGGGTTTTCATGAGAGCTTTGTTTGGAGTTTGGTTTGAAAAGTTGTCTTTTAACTCTTTAAAAATCGGCTCTTTAGTTAGGGCTGATAGTTTTCTTTTTTCATGTTTTGTAAAAAGTGAGATTGCTATGCCACTCTTCCCTGCTCTCGCAGTTCTACCTATCCTGTGGGTATAGTTTTCACTCTCTTTTGGTATATCATAGTTTATGACTGCTTCTATATCTTTTATATCAAGCCCTCTTGATGCTACATCTGTTGCTACTAGGATGTTGCAACTTTGGTTTGCAAACTGTAAAAGAGTTTCATTTCTTTGGACTTGGTCTAAGTCTCCGTGTATATCAAGAGCATCAAATCCATCATCTATGAGCATAGATGTTACATCTTTTACCTCATCTTTTGTGTTACAAAAAACTATGCTTGATGCTGGTTTATAAGTTATCAAGATATTTGCCAAGGCTTCATACTTTTCGTCAAACTCTACTTCGTAAAAGTACTCTTTTATACTTTTTGAGTCATGAGAGTCTTTTATCTGGACTTCTTTTGGATTGTTTAAAAGCTCTTTGCTTATCTCTTTTATCTCATCATCATAAGTGGCAGAAAAAAGCATAGTATGTTTATCTTTTGGGGTTTTGTCTAGTATCTTTTCTATATCTTTTAAAAAGCCCATATCAAGCATCCTATCAGCTTCATCTAAAACTACAGTTTTTACAAAGCCAAGCTCTAACGAGTTTTTACTAAGGTGGTCTAGTATCCTCCCAGGAGTTCCTACTATCACATCACTTCCATACTCTAAAGATTTTATCTGATGATACATAGAAGAGCCACCACAAAGGGTTAGGATTTTGATATTTGGTTTGTATCTTGCTAGTTTTCTAAGCTCCATGGCTACTTGGTCAGCTAGTTCACGAGTGGGAGCTAAAACAAGAGCCGTTGGAGAGCTTCTTTTTGGCTGTAAATCCAAAAGCAGAGGTATTCCAAAAGCAACTGTTTTACCACTTCCAGTTTTTGCTTGAGCTATCACATCTTGCTTTTTTAAAAGTAGAGGCAGAGTCTTTTCTTGTATAGGAGTTGGTGTTGTATATCCTAAATCGTTAAGATTTTTTATGAGTTTTTCTG
>JALVVR010000042.1 GCA_027023305.1 Campylobacterales bacterium
TCTATATATCGCTTAGTTAAATCACCATAACTATCAATCCGTCTATCTCTTAAAAATGGCCAAATATCCCGAATCTCTTTAGATTTTTGCATATCTATATCTATCATGAAAGCCCCTTCACTTTTACTATCACATCTTAAAAGCTCACTCCCACCACCATCATACACAAAACTATTTCCCCAAAATCTTATACCATCCAAGCTGTTACTACTATCTTTTTCAAAGCCAACTCTATTAACAGTTACAACAGGGAGAGCATTTGCCACACTATGACCTCTCTGCACTGCCATCCAACTCTCAAGCTGTCTTTGCTTCTCCTCCTCACTATCACTGTCAAACCAACCTATAGCTGTAGGATAAATCAAAATCTCAGCTCCTGCTAAACTCATAAGCCTAGCCGCTTCAGGAAACCACTGATCCCAACATATCAAAACTCCAAGTTTACCAACACTAGTCTCTATAGGTTTAAATCCTAAGTCCCCAGGTGTAAAATAAAACTTTTCATAAAACCCAGGATCATCAGGTATATGCATCTTTCTATACTTACCAGCCAAGCTTCCATCTTTTTCAAACACAAATGCAGTGTTATGATAAAGCCCAACAGCTCTTTTTTCAAACAGAGTAGTAACTAAAACTTTCCTCTCTTCTCTTGCCACCCTACTCCAAAACTCTATCCTACTATCCAGATTTTCAGCTAGTTTAAAATTTTCTACATCTTCATTGATGCAAAAATACCTATCTTCATGAAGCTCTTGTAAAACTACTAAATCAGCATCTTTAGCCTCTTTTATAAGCTCTACTGTTCTTTTTTTAGTATCTTCACTATTTCCTTTAAACTCTTGTTGTATCAAAGCTACTTTCATGAAAAAGCCTTTACTATCTCAACCATCTGCTTATGCTCTTTTACATCATGAACTCTCAAAATCCTAGCTCCATTTTCCAAAGCCATTTGATGCAAACTCAAACTCCCAGCCAATCTCTCCTCTACTGGAGTTTTAACTATCATATCTATCATAGATTTTCGACTTGCTCCTACTAAAAGTGGATAACCAAACCTTTTAAAGTGCTCTAAGTTTTTTATCAAAGCTATATTGTCCTCTAACCTTTTTCCAAATCCTATGCCAACATCTAAGACTATATTCTCTATCCCAAACTTTTTAGCTTTTTTTATCCTCTCTTCAAAAAAACTACTAACTTCAAAGATAACATCATCATAAAAAGGTTTCTCTTGCATAGTTTCAGTAGTGCCTTTTTTGTGCATCAAAACTACTTTTGCACCAAACTCACCAGCTAACTTTGCTACCTCATCATCTTCTATTGCTGTTATGTCATTTACTATTTTAAAGCCTCTTTCAAGTGCATATTTTAAGCACTTTGGAGAAAAACTATCAAGAGAAAACTCTACTTTCTCAAAAAGCCCACTTTTATAAACCTCATCTATGATAGGTTTTACTCTCCTAAACTCCTCTTCTCTCCAACATATTCACTACCAGGCCTAGAGCTTACTCCTCCTATATCTATGATATTAGCTCCATCTTTTATCATTTTTTCAACTACTTTCATAGCTTCACTTCCACTAAATCTACTTTTGCTATAAAAACTATCATCATTTGCATTTATCACACCCATGATTTGTGGCTCTCTCAAAATATCAAGATTTAAAAACTCTTCAAGCTCTCCACTCAAAGCTTTCAATCCAAATGGCTGAGATTTCATCTTTTTTATTATTTGCTTTAACTGCTTTTTATTTACTATCATCAAAGCATCACTTACAGCACTTCCACAAACAACACAATCTTTCTCTACTGCTAAATCAGCTCCAATAGAAAGCAAATCTTGCTTAAGTATATTACAAGCAGGAGTTTTTACATCTTTTAAATAAAAGTAGTATAACTTTGACTTCTCTTTCATGATAGAAACTCCACCACTACTAACAC
>JALVVR010000043.1:0-1559 GCA_027023305.1 Campylobacterales bacterium
TTTTAACTAAAACAGAGTCAAAAACTTTTTTTGGAGAGTTTCTTTATGAACATTTGCTTACAAAAGAGCAGTTAAAAAACCTAGAAAATGAAAGATTTAAAAAACAAGCAGAAAGTGAGTTTGACAATGATGATGACTTCTAGTTTAAAAGAGTTTTTTACCTATGGTGAAAAAGTAGATGGATATGATGTAAGAGTGCTAAACGAGAGAGAAGCTAGAGCTGCTGCAGGGATACTCTTTGGATTTGGGCTAATAAGTCTTTTCAACAGTGTTACTTTGGGTCATGTGATATTTACTAGATTTTTTATAGCATTTTTTACTTTTGATTTTTTGATAAGAGTTATACAGCCTAGATACTCTCCTTCACTCTTGATGGGTAGATTTTTTGTTCAAAATCAAACTCCTGAGTATGTCGGTGCTACTCAAAAGAGATTTGCATGGGGCTTAGGTTTGGCTTTGGCAATACCTATGTTTAACACTATAGTTGTAGAGTTTGTTCCAAATCCTATAAAAGTTGTGATATGTACTTTATGTCTAGTTTTACTCTTTTTAGAGTCTGCTTTTTCTATCTGTCTTGGTTGTAAGCTTTACTCACTTTTTTCAAAAAAAGAGGTTACAAACTGCCCTGGAGGAGTTTGTGAAGTAAGAGCAAAAGAGAGTGTGCAAAAGTTTAGTATTGGTCAAAAGGTTATAGTAAGTTTAGCTTTTTTGTTTGTCATAGGTGGGGTTTATATGTTTTTAACAAAAGTTCAAAACAAAACTTTTTTAGGTAAAAGAGTAGAGATGCTTTTTATGAGCGATAAAGAACTCAAAGCAATAGAAGAAGCAAAGTTTCAAAAAGAAGCAGATGAGTTTGATAAAGATGATGATTTTTAATAAATTTTTCCTATAATCTCCAAAAATCTTAGGAGTTTTCATGAAAAGAGCTTACAACTTTGGAGCAGGTCCATCAGGACTTCCTACTTCAGTTTTAGAGATAGCAAGAGATGAGTTACTAAACTATAAAGATAGTGGTATCTCTATCATGGAGTCATCTCACAGAGCAAAACTTTATGATGATGTACATCAAAATGCTATAAGACTTATAAGAGAACTTTACAATCTACCTGATGATTTTGAAGTTTTGTTTTTACAAGGTGGAGCTAGTTTGCAGTTTGCTGTAGTTCCTATGAACCTATATATGGGTGGAAAAGTTCAGTATGTAAACACAGGTACTTGGAGTAAAAAAGCTATCAAAGAGGCAAAAATCCAAGGTATAGATGTAGATGTAGTTGCTAGTAGTGAAGATAGTGGATTTGATAGTATTCCTCAGGTTGATTTTGCTGATGATTGTGATTATTGTCATATCACTTCTAACAACACTATCTATGGAACTCAGTACAAATCATATCCAAAAACCACATCACCACTTGTGATAGATGCTTCTAGTGATATCTTTTCAAAAGAAGTTGATTGGGACAAGGTGGACTTGATGTATGCTGGAGCTCAAAAAAATGCTGGACCATCTGGACTAACAATCGTTATCATAAGAAAAAATCTTCTTGATAGAGTAAAAGAGA
>JALVVR010000043.1:1569-1920 GCA_027023305.1 Campylobacterales bacterium
ATACAAAACTCAGGCTGATGCCAACTCACTTTATAACACTCCCCCAACATTTGGTATATATCTTTTAAATCTTATCTTAGAGTGGATAGAAAAAAAAGGTGGGATAGCTAAGATAGATGAAGAAAACCAAAGAAAAGCAAAACTACTATATGATGCGATAGACAACTCAGAAGGTTTTTATACTGGTCATGCAAAAAAAGAGGATAGAAGCCTCATGAATGTATCTTTTAACATAAAAGATAAAGATAGTGACTTAGAAGCTAAACTTTTAGCAGAAGCTGACAAAGCTGGTATGATAGGTCTAAAAGGTCACAGAAGTGTAGGAGGTCTTAGAGCTTCGATATACAATGC
>JALVVR010000044.1 GCA_027023305.1 Campylobacterales bacterium
TTCATATAATCACAAAAAACTTTTTTAGGAGAATATATGAAAAGAGCATACAACTTTGGAGCAGGACCTTCTGCCCTTCCAACTTCAGTTTTAGAAATAGCTGGGAAAGAGTTACTAAGTTTTAAAGATAGTGGGATTTCTATCATGGAAGCATCTCATAGATCTAAACTATATGATGATGTTCATCAAAATGCTATTAAGTTAGTTAGAAAACTTTACAATTTACCTGATGATTTTGATGTTTTGTTTTTACAAGGTGGAGCTAGTTTACAGTTTGCTATGGTACCTATGAATTTATATATGGGTGGAAAAGCAGAGTATGCAAATAGTGGTGCTTGGAGTAAAAAAGCTATAAAAGAGGCAGAGATTCAAGGGATAAACTTTGAAGTTGTAGCTAGTAGTAGTGAGAGTGGATTTGATGAGATTCCTGAAGTTAAGTTTAGTGATGATTGTGATTTTTGTCATATCACTTCAAACAACACTATCTATGGAACTCAGTATAAATCGTATCCAAAGACTAAATCACCACTAGTTATAGATGCTTCAAGTGATATTTTTTCAAGAGAGGTTGATTGGGATAGAGTGGATTTGATGTATGCAGGAGCTCAAAAAAATGCTGGACCATCAGGGCTTACTATCGTTATAATAAGAAAAAATCTTCTTGATAGAGTAAAAGAGAGTGTTCCTACAATGCTAAGATACAAAACTCAAGCTGATGCAAACTCACTTTACAATACTCCACCAACATTTGGTATATATCTTTTAAATCTTATTTTAGAGTGGATAGATGAAAAAGGGGGGATTGCTAAAGTAGATGAGGAAAATCAAAGAAAAGCAAAACTTCTTTATGATGCGATAGATAACTCAAATGGATTTTACACTGGTCATGCTCAAAAAGACAGCAGAAGCCTTATGAATGTATCTTTTAACATCAAAGATAAAGATAGTGAGCTTGAGGCTAAACTTTTAGCTGAAGCTGATAAAGCTGGTATGATAGGACTTAAAGGGCATAGAAGTATAGGTGGACTTAGAGCTTCTATATATAATGCCGTGCCATATGAGGCAGTTGAGGCTTTGGTAAATCTAATGCATGATTTTGCTAAAAGGAATTCATAATGGCAAATATTTTAACACTAAATAATATTTCAAATCTTGGACTTAGTAGATTTGGTACTGATTATAAAGTAGGAAGTGATACCAAAAATCCTGATGCAATAGTTGTTAGAAGTTTTAAAATGCATGACATGGAGTTTGGTGAAAATTTAAAAGCGATAGCAAGAGCTGGAGCTGGGGTAAACAATATCCCACTAGATAAATGTACAGATAACGGAATAGTAGTTTTTAATACCCCTGGGGCAAATGCAAATGCTGTAAAAGAGATAGTTATTGCATCACTTTTTTTAAGCTCTCGTGATATAGTGGGTGGTATAGAGTGGATACAAGAGAGTCGTGATTGTTCACTTGTAGAAAAAAATAAGTCCAACTTTGCTGGTTGTGAGATAAAAGGAAAGACTTTAGGAGTTATCGGACTAGGGGCTATTGGTGCTATGGTTGCAAACAATGCGATTGATCTTGGTATGGATGTTATAGGATTTGATCCTTATCTATCTGTTGAGGGAGCATTAATGCTTTCAAATAGAGTAAAAAAAGTAAACTCACTTGATGAAATTTATAAATGTGCTGATTATATCACTATTCATGTTCCTTTACTTGACAGTACAAAAGATATGATAAACAGTGATAGTTTGAAAAAATGCAAAGATGGTTTGAAAGTTATCAACTTTTCAAGAGGTGGGTTAGTAAATAGTAGTGATATACTAAAAGCGATAGATGAGAAAAAGGTAAGCTGTTATGTAACTGATTTTCCTGAAGATGAACTTTTAGGGAAAAAAGGAGTTATACCTAT
>JALVVR010000045.1 GCA_027023305.1 Campylobacterales bacterium
ATGGATATAGAGTAAACCTAGATGAAGCAAGAGCAGTAAGTGGGGATCATTTTGGTATAGAGCTTGGTTTTATGACGGTTTTGTTAGAGCTTCAAAGAGAAGCTTACGAAAATAATAATAAAGATAAAGTAGATTACTACAAAGAAGAGCAGTTGAAGTTTTTAAAAGAGCATATTTTACAATTTGCTCCAATGTATCTTATAAATATCGCAGAACAAGCTAGAACACCTTTTTATAAAGATAGTGCAAAGTTAGCGATAGAATTTTTACTTGAAGACTTAGAGTACTTAGCTAATTAATAAGAATGAATAAAATCAGATTAGAAGAGGGTAGTTGTACTAGATACTACTCAAAGTTTAGTTCATGCAGTGAGTGCCAAGATATATGTCCAACAAAAGCTGTCGAGTGCAGTGAATCAGAAGTAAAATTAATACAAGATGATTGTATTAGCTGTGGAGCTTGTGTTGGAGTTTGTCCAAATGAAGCTCTTGAGCTTACAAACTTTACCGTTACAGATTTTTTCTTTGATTTTTTAAAATCTTCTGAGAGTATCATAAGCTGTAAAACTAACTTTGTTTGTCTTGCAGGGTTAAATGTAGAGTATCTTTTGACGATTGGTTTGGTTAAAGAGGTTACGGTTGATTTAGGGTATTGTGAAGAGTGTGATATAAAAGAGAGTTGTTATCCTAAGATAGAACAAAATATCATAGAAGCAAATAAGCTTTTAAATAGTTTTGGCTTTAAAGAGATAAAGAGTGAGAGTATAAAAGCCCAAAAGGAAGAGCAACCAAGTAGAAGAGATTTTTTCAATATCTTTTCTATGAAAAACATAGCAAAATCAAAGAAAAATTTTGAGGAAAGTTTAGCAGATAGTGGTGGTATCAGTAGTGAAGTTGTTAGAGCTATAAGAGAGAAAAAGTTACCAAACAAGAGAAAAATCCTCTTTACAATCTTAAACAAGATAGGAAAAGTAAAAGAGTATGAATTTCTTAAACAAGAAGATATAAGTTTTACATCTTCAAAGTTTATAGATGAAAGTTGTGATAACTGTTCTATTTGTTATAGACTTTGTCCAACTTCAGCACTTAGTAGTGATAGTAAGTTTTCAAAGATTTATTTTGATGATTTGATGTGCATCAAGTGTAAGCTTTGTCATGATGTTTGTGAAAGTAACAGTATAAGCTTAAAAAGCTTTGATACAAAAGAGTTTTTTGAAGGTACTCAAAAGGAACTGATAAGTTTTGATATAACAAGATGTAACGAGTGTGGAGCATTTTTTACTTATAAAGGTGGTGAAAAAATGTGCCAAAGATGCAAACAAGAAGAAGAAGGAGCATTAGAGTTATGGGGACTGAGTTAAAACCAGAACAGATACACGGAAAAAAGATAATCAGTGTAGCAGGAAGTGATATATATGGTAAGTCGATTATAAGTGTAGTAAACAGTGAGTTAAATGATAGGGGATATTTGGTTATAGGGATAAATATAAGAGAGGATGATTTTGATTTTTTTATATCAAATCTTGCTAGCTCAAAGGTAGAGACAACTATATTTTTACCAGAGTTTCAAAAAAAAGTAGCCGAGTATTTTAAGAAAGATGATTTTGTGATTGCTGGTTATAAAAAAGATGGTGAGTTTACACTAAAAACTAACAGTGAAGTAGAGTATTTTGATGATGCATCACTTATAAAAATAATAAAACAAATAGAGGAAATAAAATGAAATTTGATTATGAAGATATAAAAAAAGAGTTTGAAAACTTTAAAGAGCAGTGCAATACACCTTTTAGTAGTGAAGAGCAAGAAGAAGAGGTTGATGATTTAGAAGAAGATGGTGGATTTATGGGTGAAGTTAGAAAGCTTATACTTCCCCCTAACAAATGTGGTG
>JALVVR010000046.1 GCA_027023305.1 Campylobacterales bacterium
GTGTTATAGGCAAAATAAAAGAAATTTGTGTATAATGCGGATGAGTTTACTGTATAGCATATCTATACCTCAGAGGAGTAAAAGCTGGTGAGATTGTGCTAAATAAATTTTTATGCCTAGTTTTAGCTAGTCTTAAAACATTTTTTAGTGCAAGATTGCTAGCTTTTACTCCTCCCATAGGGCTTTTTATAGTGAGCTTTACTCTTCGTTAGATGTCTTTCAATATAGATTGACTATATTAAAAGACATCTGCCTTGATTAAAACTCACTATAAAAAGCTGAGGTACAGATATGCTATACAGTAAACTCATAAATTTTAATTAAAGGAAAAGAATGTCAAATAAGGTGAACTCTAAAGTTCTAAATAAGAGTGAGATAGAGAGTATGGATTTAGGTGATGAAGATAACTTTGCAGCAATGTTTGAGGAGTCTTTAAAGTCTGATAAAGGTGGTAGTATAGTAAAAGGAACGATTGTTAAAATCGCTGATGACGAAGATAGTATCTTAGTTGATGTGGGCAAAAAACAAGAGGGATTACTATACAAAAGTGAGATAACTGATAGTGAAGGTAACTTGATTTTCAATGTAGGTGATAGTTTAGAAGTTGCTATAAATGGTTATAAGAATGAGCGACCTTATCTTTCATACAAAAAAGCTCTTAAAGCTAAAAAACAAGAAGAATTTTTAGCATCATATGATGAAAATAGTGAAGAAGAGATTATTGTTAATGGTGTAATCATAGGTAAAAATAAGGGTGGATATATAGTTGAAGATGAAAACAATTTAGAATACTTTATGCCAAGAAGCCAAGCATACCTAAAAGACTCAAATACCCTAATAGGTAAAAAAGTAAAAGCTAAGATAATCAAAGTAGATAAAGATAGTAAATCTATAGTAATCTCTAGAAAAGTTTTGATAGAAGCTGAAAAAGAGAAGAGAAAAGAGATAGTAGATGAACTTTTAAAGAAAGATGAGCCTATAAATGGTGTTGTTAAAAAGATAACTAGCTATGGTATGTTTGTTGATGTTGGTGGTATGGATGGACTTGTTCACTATAGTGAGATAAGTTATAAAGGACCAGTTAACCCTGCTAAGCATTATAGCGAAGGTGAAGAGGTAGTTGTAAAACCTATCAGTTATGATGAGACAAAAAGACATCTTTCTCTATCTATAAAAGCGGCTATGAGTGATCCTTGGGATGAGTTAAAAGATCAGCTAGAGGTTGGAGATGCTGTAAAAGTTGAAGTTAGTAACATAGAGCCTTATGGAGTTTTTGTAGATCTTGGAAATGACATAGAGGGATTTTTACATGTAAGTGAAATCTCTTGGGATAAAAACATCAAACATCCAAAAGACTATCTTGAAGTTGGACAAGATGTTGATGTTGATATAGTTGAACTTGATTTTGAAAAAAGAAAACTTAGAGTTAGCATGAAAAACTTACTACCAAAGCCTTTTGATGAGTTTAAATCAAAACATAGAGTAGGTGATGTGGTAAAAGGTGTAGTTACAACTACTACTGCTTTTGGTGCATTTATCAAGATAGACTCTGTTGAGGGACTTTTACACAATGAAGATATCTCTTGGGAGAGAGGTGTTAAGTGTAAAGATCTTCTAAATGTTGGAGATGAAGTAGAGGTAAAAATCATAAAAATAGATAGTGAAAAAGAAAATATTTCACTAAGCAAAAAAGAGTTAGAAGAGTCTCCTATACAAAGATTTGCAAAAGAGCATAACAATGGTGATTTGTTAAATGTAAAAGTAAGAGATAAAAAAGAATTTGGTGTTTTTGCTCAGATAGAAGAGGGTGTAGATGCACTTATAAGACTTGAAGATTTAGGTAA
>JALVVR010000047.1 GCA_027023305.1 Campylobacterales bacterium
ATAATCTACCTTTCTATATAATAAAATTAAACTTATGGATTTATTATACAAAAAAACTTTACTTTTTAGCTAAATTTAGTGCTAAAAATTCTTCACATTCTTCTAAAAGTTTCGATTTGTTACCTTTACAGATAATCTTTCCACTTTTAAGTAAAATAATTTTATCTGCATTTTCGATTGTATTTAATCTATGAGCTATTACAAAAGTTATCTTTTCTTTTGATATGTTGTCTATCGCTTCTATGATCTCTTTTTCGCTTTCATTGTCAAGTGCACTAGTAGCTTCATCAAAGATAAATATATCTGGCTCTCTATATATCGCTCTTGCTATTGCTATCCTTTGTCTTTGCCCACCTGATAGATTTGTTCCAAACTCATTTATCTTTGTATGTATATTTTCAGGCATATCATTTACAAATCCCCAGGCATTTGCTTTTTTTAGAGAGGCTATAACTTTTTGTTCATCTACTTCTAACCCATAAGCTATGTTGTTTGCTATAGTGTCATTTAAGATATAAACTCTTTGAGTAACTATTGAGATTTTATCTCTTAAGCTATCTAGGTCAAACTCTTTTATATTTATATCATTTAGTAAAACTTCTCCTTCTTTTGCATCATAAAATCTTAAAATAAGGTTTATAATAGAGCTTTTACCTCCACCACTGTTTCCTACAAAAGCTATCTTTTTACCAAGGCTAGCTTTAAAACTTACTCCTTTTAAAGCCTCTTTATCATCATAGTTAAGATGTACATTTTTAAACTCTATTGATTTTAATTTATCTTTATATTTAAGAGTTCCATTTTTTAGTTTTGATTTTTTCTCTAGGATTTCATATATTCTATTAGTTGCAGCTATGGCATCTTGGATTTGGTTGTATAGTTGGGAAACTGATTTTATAGGAGTGTATAACATAAAAAGAGCAGTTAAAAAACTAAAAAAACTTCCTACGGTCATGTCGCCATTTATAACCTCTTGCCCACCTGTCATGATGATAAAAGCTGCAGCAAATGATCCTGCAGTTTCCATCAAAGGAGCTGTTAGTTGGTTTATTTTTATTGATTTTAAGTTTAACTCAAAAGTTTTTTGGTTATCTTTTTTAAACTCTTCTAGTTCATGTTTTTGACTTCTATGAGCTTGAATCATCTCTATATTGTTAAATATCTCACTAAGTTTTGCAGTTAGGTCTGAGATTTTTTCTTGTGATGATTTTGAGATTTCTTTCATCTTTTTAGCTAGTATGCTAAGTGGATAGAAAGTAAGTGGTAGGAATACCAAAGAGATTATAGACATTTTAGGATTTAAGTAGATGATATAGCCTAAAAGTCCTACTATCGTCAAAAGCTCTCTTAGTAGTGAAGGTATAAAGTTTGCAACTACATTTCTTACTCTTTCTATGTCATTAACTGTTCTACTGATAAGCTCTCCACTTCTTTGTTTGTGAAAAAAATCTATCTCAAACTCTAAAAGCTTTCCTATCATCTGCTCTCTTAGTCTTTTTACTATATCTTGTCCTATATAGGATATATAGTAAATCTGAACATACTTTCCTACACTTTTTAAAAAGAAAACTAAAACTAATCCAAAAGGAACTATATAGAGCATTTGCTCATTTTTTTCGATAAAGATTTTATCTAGGATTGGTTTTATCATGTATGCTGAAAAACTAGTCCCTCCAGCAGCTAACAACATACCAATAACAGCATAAGCAAACTTTAATTTATAGTCTTTAAAGTAGGGGACAAATCTTGCAAAAAACTCTTTTAACTCTTTATTCACTCTCTCCCTCCCAAACAGTACCTGCTGGAGTGTCTTGAATAGAAATATTTAAAACAGTTAGTTCATCTCTTATTTTGTCGGCTTTTTCAAAATCTTTTTGCTTCTTAGCTTCACTCCTTTGTTCTATCAAGGACTCTACTTTTTGTTTTAACTCTTTATCAATTCCTAATTGAAAATATAAGTTTTCATCTATAAGACCAATTCCTAAAACTTCACTTATAAACTCTAAGTTTGAAAAAGTTTCTTTTTTTAGAGCTTTGTCTTTTGGATTGCTGTCTAAGTGTTGATTTGTATCATTTATCATCTCATCTATAAAGCTTAGAGCTTTTGAGATGTTTAAGTCATCTTTTAGTGCTTTTAAAAACTTTGATTTAAACTTCTTATTTGTACTACTTCCACTTTTTACAGCTATCTTCTTTTTTAGTCTGTAGAGTTTATCTAGTCTTTTTTTAGATATTTTTAAATCATCAAGGGAGTAGTTAAAGTTTGCTCTATAGTGAGTTGATAGAAGATAGTATCTTAAAATCTCTCCATCTAGGGTTTCTAGGCTATCTTTTAAAAAGAAACTATTTCCTAAAGATTTACTCATTTTTTCATTGTTGATTTGAACAAATCCGTTGTGCATCCAGTACTTTGCTAAGTTTACTCCACTGTGACATCTACTCTGGCTTGCTTCGTTTTCATGATGAGGAAAAAGTAGATCTGCACCACCACCATGTATATCTATCTGATACTCTTTATCTTTATAAGCTAAATGCTCATCTATCATGACACTACACTCTATATGCCAACCTGGTCTTCCATCTCCAAAAGAAGCTTTGTAACTTACCTCATCATTATCTTTTGTAAACTTCCAAAGAACAAAATCTTTTGAATCTTTTTTATCTTTGTTACTATCAACTCTAGCTCTTGCATCATCTATGTTCATGTGAGATATGGATAGATATTCTTTGTCTTTACTTGTATCAAAGTAAACTCCATCTTCAAGTATATATGCAAACTCTTTTTCTATAAGCTCTTGGATATAAGTGATGATTTTATCTATAGACTCTGTTGCTTTTGGAGTAATATCAGGAAGGCTTACATTTATAGCATTCATATCAGATTCGTATCTATCTATATAGTAAGATGTAATCTCCCCCAAGCTTTTACCACTCTGGCTCATTTTTTTTAGTATCTTATCATCTATGTCAGTATAGTTTTTTACAAAAGCTACTTCATAACCATCTGCTTTTAAAACTCTTCTTAGTAAATCAAAAGCGATAGAACTTCTAGCATGACCTAAGTGAGCATCATCATAAACAGTAGGTCCACAAACATATATTTTTACTTTATTTTTTTCAAGTGGTACGAACTTTTCTTTTTGTCTTGTCTTAGAGTTGTATATATGCACTCAAATATCCTTTTAAACTTAGTGTTGAAGCTATCATGATAGATATAAAAAGTATATATATCATGATATGTTTAAAAGAGAGTATATCTAAAAAGTTTTTTACTCCAAACTCTTTTATAGTTAAAACAAATAGTATTACTCCACCTAAACTTCCTGCCAATGCTAATCCTTCTACTTTTAAAAACTTAACTAAGATAATAGCTAAGATAACATCTCCTACCAGTGCTATAGCTGAGATTTTTGCTGCAGTTGCTTGTTTATGGTTTGAGTAGAGCCATAGTGAAAAGATTTTTGCTAAACCAAATGGTATAAGTCCTATCAAGTACATAGTTAGGATATTTGAGGTAATAAGAGTATCACTAGAGTTGAAAGCTCCTCTTTGTAAAAGTAACCAAACTATCTCTTTTGAAAAGATGATACCTACAATAGCAGAGAAACTGAGTATATATAGAAGTAGCCAAAAACTTTTTTTTAGCATCACTCTTGCCTCTTGTTCTTTGTTTTGATTTAGATACTTTGCAACTCTTGGAAATATAGCAATCCCAGTAGCAGTAGCAAAGATAGCTAATGGAAATTGAAACAATCTGTTTGCATAGTAGAGATATGAGATAGAACCAGTTACTAAAAAAGAGGCTAAGATACCATCTATAAAAGCAGATATTTGTGCAGTTGAGCCACCTAGTAGTGAAGCTAAAAAGCCTTTTTTAAACCTATCTATATCTGCTTTTATAGGATTTTTAGCTTTTTTCACTCTCTTATATCCTACAACTAAAAGCTTATCTAGTTTGTAATTTTTGATAGCTATCAAGTGAACAAGTAGTTGTAAGGCTCCACCTAATACAACTGCAAAACTTAGATAGTAAACTACCTGTTTTGATGGAAGTCCTTTTGCTAGTAACAATGCACCTATGATAGAGAGATTTAAAAGAACAGTTGAGAGTGCTGTTGTAGCAAAGTGGTTTTTGTACTGTAAAAGTGCAGAAAGAAAAGTAACTCCAAATATAAAGATAAGATAGTGAAAGTTTATGATAACAAGAGGGGAAGTTTGGGCTATCGTATCATCACTAAATCCCCATGCCATCAGTTTTGTAAATTGTTCAGAGAAGATATACATAGATATGGTAAGAATCACAAGAGCCAAAGTAAACTTTTTTAAAATCACAAAAGCAAATATACTCTTATGAGAGCTTTTTGCAAATGTAGGTATAAAACTTTGAGAAAAAGCTCCCTCTCCAAAGATTCGTCGAAAAAGATTAGGGATTTTAAAAGCTACAAAGAACATATCTGTGTAGATATTTGCCCCAAGGATAGAGGCTTGTAGCAAGTCTCTTATAAATCCAGTTATACGAGAAAGTAAAATTCCAAAGCTATTTGTAAAGATATTTTTAAACATGAGAGGGATTTTACTAAAAAAATATAAATTTTAAAAAAGTAAAGTAATTTTTCATAAGAAAGTATTATAGGTTATACAGTCAAATAAATAATAATATACTTTTACCAAATAAAAATAAAAAAATTTACAATTATAAAATCAAATAAATATATGTTTTTTGCTAATTGAACCCTTTTCATCTTTCTTTTCTCTCTTTTTGTTTTCTTTTATTTTAGCATCTTTTTGGTTTGGAGTGGTTATTTTTCAGAGGGTTCAATAGATAATTCTCTTGTTGATTTAGTCGATATAGAGTTTAAAGGTGATAGTGTTTTAGCAGTTGATAACGAGGGAACTGGATCTAAGATTTATGAGTATGATACTAACAACAGTTTTTATAGAAGTCAAAAACTTTTTTCAAATGATCTTTATGCATATGATTTGCTTATTTTTAATAATAGAGATTTTGTTAGTTATGATAACAATGATATAAATGAATATGACTCCTCATGGAATGTAAATGTAGTTGATGATAGTTGCTCTTTTACTTTTAAATTAATATCAAGTGATATGGACAGTGATGGGAGAGATGATTTGGTATCAACTTGTGGTGATAGTGTCAAGTGGTATAAAAATGAAAATAACAGCACTTTAACCCAAAAAAGTACAGGTATAGATTTTGTAAATGGTAGTTATCCTTTAGATATAGTAGCAGTGGGGGAAAATCATAAGGATTTGTTGGTAAGTGTGCCAAATGATGATAAAGTATATAGACTAAAAAATGATTCAAGTGAAAGCTTTTCTAAAGAGGTATTTTTAGATGACGAGGCAACTAAACTATATCAAGATAAAAATACTACATTTACAATCGTTCCAAAACAAAATAGAGTTCTAAAGATAAAAGATGGGAGAGTTATTACTATTAACAGCCCTAACTTAATAGTTACACCAAATACAGTAATAGAAAATGATTTAGATGGTGATGGAAAAAAAGATTTAATTGTAGGAACTAAGGACAAATTATTTGTATTTTATCAACAAAGTGAGGAAAACAACTTAATAAAATTTTAAATCTGTCGATGTTTCCACTAACAATAAACTGTTAATAGGAAAATAAAAGTGGGATTATTTGATTTTTTAAAAAAAGATAGTAGTGATGGTGATGTAGCTGTTTTAGAAAGAAGTAGTGAAAACGATGAGTTTAAACCTATCACTATAGATAGTACAAATGTTGAAAAAGATTTACAAAGAGTATCTAGGAAATTTGGTATTGATGTAAAAAAATTTGATTTTACGCTTGTTTCTTGTCGAACTTTTTATAGATTTGACAAAGATAGCAAATATAAAGTATTAAATAGTTTAAATAGCGATGAGATATTATCAAAGGAAAACTTTTTAAATCCAGATTTTAGTATAAGACAACAGTATAAAATAAATATATACAAAAAAAATAGTGATAATAACTTTCCTATAAAAATAATTCTTGGTGCAAATAAGGATTTTACGAAGATAACAGCCTTGTTTAAAAAGAAAAATAATATAGTTTATCACAAAAGATTAGATAGTGAAATATATACATATATAAACAATAAAAAGTTAAGACAAGGGCTTATGATAGGTGTTTTTGATGAAAAACTTAAAGAAAATATTAAAAAAATAACTTCTCATATCATGATAAATAAAGCACTCAATAAAGATATAAAGATAGATATATGTGAAGGGTTTTATAGGATAGAAGAGAGTGGTGAGTATGTTAGCTTGCTTTATAAAGATAAAAAAGAGCAACAAGATAGAGGTGTTAGTTTAAAAGGAAGATCTAATCTTTTTACAGTAAATGATGGAGAGTTGATAATAGAAGTATTAAAACCAAGAGTTGGGCAAAATGGAAGAAATTGTAAAGGTGAGTTTTTACCTAAAATATCTTCAAAAGATAAATTATCAGATTTAAAATATGAAGAGTGTAGATTTAGTGAAAATATAAAAAGAGTAGAGTTAGATGAAAAGATACAGTTTTTTGCAAAAGTATCTGGATATGTTATACAAGAGGGAAGTAGTTTTGATATAAGTGATGATGTAGTTGTAGAACAGGTAAATCTTAAAACAACTGGCTCTATTGAAGCAGAAGATAGTGATATAAAGGTAAATGTTCAAAACTGTGATGAAAGTTTAGATGCTATAGCTAGTGGTGTTGTTTTAAATACAAAAGAGGTAAAAGCTAAAGGAAATGTAGGAAGCAATGCAAAAATAAAAGCTGAAATTGTTCAGATAGATGGACAAACTCATCAAAGTAGTGTTATAACTGGTGAGAAGGTAAAAATATATTTACATAAAGGTTTTGCTGAAGCTCAAAAGATAGAGATAGGAACTTTAGAAGGTGGTGTTGTGGTAGCAGATGAGGTTTTTATAAATACCCTATCAGGTGGAGAAATAAGAGCAAAAAAAATATTTATCAATAGACTTATATCAAATGCTACATTGATAGCTAGTGAGTTAATAGAGTTAAATGAGTTGGATGGAAACTCAAATAAGTTTATAATAGACCCTAGAGCTCAAAGAGGATATGATAAAATAGTAGAGAGTATTCAAAAAGAGTTAAGTGATATAGAGTATGAAATAAATAAATATACAAAAGAGTTAAAGAGTTTAAAGAAGAGAATTTTATCTGATAAAGATTCTATTGAAGAGGTTAAAAAAGTAATAACTGATTTTAAATCAAAAAATAAAAAATCACCAGCTGTCATGATAAATAAACTAAAAGATGATAAAGCAAACAAGTTAGAATTTAATAAAACAATAGCACAGGTTAAAGATTTAAAAGTTCATAGAGATGAAATAGTAGAGAAGTTGAGTAGTTTTAATAATGTTGCTTTTGATTCTACTATTGTTATAAATACTCCTTGGAAGGAGTATAATGAAGTTATATTTAAAATAGTAGAGCCTAAAAAAGAGATAGTAAGGGCTATGGATGAAAATGAGGTAGCAAATAGATTAGGTTTAAAAGTTACTAAGGATAATGAGTATATAATCGCAAATCTTGATTAAAAAGGGTTGATTTGATAGTTGCTATAAATGGTGAGATAGTTAAAAAAGAGCCAACAAATTTAGATATTTTGATAAAATCTGGATTAGTTTATAGAGTTTTAGTCTCTCTTTATACAAGTGCTAAGATAGATAAAGAAGAGGTTTTTTTACATACTACTTACATAGTAAAAGAGGATTACCAAAAGCTTTTTGGTTTTTATGATTTGGAAGAGAAAGAGATTTTTGATAGAGTTTTAAAGATAAATGGAGTAGGTCCAAGTACAGCTTTGGCTATATGTTCTACTCTAACTCCTGGTGAGTTTTTTAAAGCACTCTCTTGTAGTGATATAGATGCATTTAAAAAAGTTCCAGGGATTGGTCCAAAGAGTGCAAAGAGGATTTTGGTAGAACTT
Source organism: Campylobacterales bacterium (assembly GCA_027023305.1). Classification (GTDB taxonomy): domain Bacteria; phylum Campylobacterota; class Campylobacteria; order Campylobacterales; family QNZT01; genus SZUA-1377. The sequence goes on from JALVVR010000047.1 coordinate 7,974, forward strand.
GGTGATTTTGTACCAAAAGATGGAGTAGAGATTTCTCAAAGTGATGAAGCTCGAAGCAAGGCTAGTTTAGCTTTGGAGAGTTTAGGGTTTAAAAAAGAAGTTATCAAAAAAGCTCTTGGTAAGTGTCAAAGTGAGATGGTTGAAGAGTTGATAAAAGAAGCATTAAAGTATTTAAGGTAGGTAATGATGAAGTATGCAGTAGTTTTTGGTGGAGTTAGTTTTGAGCATGAGATAAGTATAGTTAGTGCTATTGCTTTAAAAGATGTTTTAAATAGTGATTTAGAGTTTATATTTATAGATAAGTTTAGAGATTTTTATCATGTGGATAGTTCTAACATGAAATCAAAGTACTTTAGTAGTGGGGATTATAAAAAGGCAGATAAGTTAAATCTAAAGCAGGGTGGATTTTACAAAAAATCTTTTATGGGAGAGAAAAAAGTAGAGTTTGATGTAGCTATTAACTTAGTTCATGGTGGAGATGGAGAGGATGGAAAGTTAGCATCTATATTTGAGTTTTTTGGAGTTAAGTTTATAGGTCCTAGAGTTGAAGGGAGTGTACTTAGTTTTAATAAACTCTTTACAAAGTTATATGCGAAAGAGATAGGTGTAAAGGTATTAGATTATGAAGTTTTAAGAGATAGAAATACAAATCTAACTTTGCCATATCCTGTTATCATAAAACCATCTAGGCTTGGAAGTTCTATCGGAGTTAGCATCGTGCGAAACAAAGAAGAGCTTGAGTATGCTTTAGATGTAGCTTATGAGTATGACAATGAGATAGTAGTTGAGCCATTTGTTGAGGGAGTAAAAGAGTATAATCTAGCTGGAAGTTTTGGAAAAGATTTTATACTTTCGATAGTTGAAGAGCCTCAAAAAGCAGAGTTTTTAGACTTTGAGAAAAAGTACATGGATTTTAGTAGGACTGAACAGGTTCTAAAAGCTGATATAGATGATAGCTTGATAGAAAACATGAAAAGTGAATTTAAAAAGATATATGGGACTTTGTTTAGAGGTGCGATAATCAGATGCGACTTTTTTGTTATAGATGGTGAGGTTTATCTAAATGAAATAAATCCAATTCCAGGAAGTTATGCAAACTATCTTTTTGAGGATTTTAACAATGTAGTTGATGAGGTAAGTTCTAACCTTCCAAGAGTGAAAGTTATAGATATAGAGTACAACTATATAAACTCTATCGTAAAAGCTAAGGGTAAGTAGAAGTTGTTTGATATAGGGGAGCTTTCTAAGTATCGATTAGATTTATCTTCAAAAGAGCTTTGCAAGTTAGTAGAATCTATAGAAAAGTTTAACAGTGAAAAAAGCTTAGATATAGCAAACTCTATAGTTGAGCAAATCTCTCATCATTTAAACAATGGAAAAGAGTTGAAATACTCTCATAAAAAACAAAAAGCAGCTACAAATGCTACAAAACTTAGGGTAAAAATGGCTAAAGAAAGAATAGTAAATGCTGTAAATATTCTAAGAATTGAAAATAAAAATATAAGTGAATATGCAGTTGCTAAGGTAAGTGGTTGTAGTATAAATACTGTTAAAAAGTACCGTGATTTTATAAATGGACAACAAGTTATAGAGTTTTAAAAGGAGAATAAGTGGATTTTTTTACAAATTTTAATGGACAAATGTATATCTTGGCATATTTGGTTGCTAGTATCCCTTTTGGACTTATCTTTGCTAAAGTATTTGGAAATGTAGATGTTAGAAAAGAGGGAAGTGGAAATATAGGTGCTACAAATGTTTTAAGAGTACTAAAGAAAAAAAATCCAGCTTTAGCGAAAAAGATAGGTATATTGACACTCAGCTTTGATGTTTTAAAAGGTCTTATACCACTTTTAATAGCAAAATATTTGGGAGCTGACGATGCAACTTTGTGGGGCATGGCAGTTTTAGCAGTTTTAGGGCATTGTTTTAGTATCTTTTTGATGTTTGAGGGTGGAAAAGGTGTTGCTACTGGACTTGGTGTAATGGCTGTTTTGATACCAAAAGCTGCTCTAGTTGGTCTTTTAGTTTGGCTTTTAAGTGCTAAAACTATCAAGATTTCATCACTATCTTCACTACTTGGGATAGGGGCGTTGCTTTTAGCTTCCTTTGTTCTTTATCCATCGATTAGTCATGCACCAATTGTTATTATAGTTATTTTGATAGTTTATAAACATGGTTCAAACATAGCAAATCTTTTGAGTGGCAAGGAAAAGAGAGTTGTATGAGATAGAAATCTCAAACTTAGAGTTTAAAACTATTATCGGCATACTTGATTTTGAGAGAAAAATGCCTCAAAGAGTTAGGCTTGATTGTAAAATAAAGTATAAAAAAAGTGATGATTTTATAGATTATGCTAAAGTAGTAGAGTTTATGAAATTAGTCATGATAAAAAACAGATATAAACTAATAGAAGATGCATTGGATGAGATAATTTCCAAATTATCTCAAAAATATCCCAAAATCAGAAAAATAAAACTTAAAATAACCAAGCCAGATATACTTCAAGATTGTGAAGTTAGTGTAAAAAAAGTTACTTTATTTAACCAAATCTAAGAAATTTTTAAATTTAGTTTAAAAAAACTTTAATTTTTGATTTTTTTTTGATATACTTCCCTAAAATTATTTTTCAAAAGGATTAGTAGATGAGAGTACTCATAGTTGAGGATGAAATAACACTGAACAGAACACTAGTTGAAGGGCTTCAAGAGTTTGGTTATCAAGCTGATAGTTGTGAGAATTTTAAAGATGCAGAGTATTATATTGGTATTAGAAACTATGATTTGATTCTTACTGATTGGATGCTTCCTGATGGTGATGGGATTGATTTAGTAAGTACAGTTAAGCATAAATCTCCTAGAACTGCTTGTGTTATACTTTCTGCAAAAGATGACAAAGAGAGTGAGATAAAGGCACTTAAAGCTGGAAGTGATGACTACATCAAAAAACCATTTGACTTTGATATTTTGATAGCTAGGATAGAAGCAAGACTAAGATTTGGTGGGACAAATATTATAAAGATTGATGAGCTTATCATAGATCCTGATGAAGAGAAGATTAGTTATAATAACATAGAGATAGAGTTAAAAGGAAAACCTTTTGAAGTACTTACTCACTTAGCAATTCATAGTGATCAGATAGTATCAAAAGAGCAACTTTTAGATGCTATCTGGGATGAACCAGAGCTTGTAACTCCAAATGTTATCGAGGTTGCGATAAATCAGATAAGACAAAAGATGGATAAACCTTTAAATATATCTACTATTGAAACTGTAAGAAGAAGAGGGTATAGATTTTGTTATCCGAAAAAAGCATAAAAAAGAAGTTTATATTTCAGCTTATAGTAGCATCGGTAGTTCTGATAGCTATATTTTCCATAGTTTTATATAGTTATATCAAAATCTCTATACTTGATGATATAACAACTTCTTTGAGAAGTGAGGCTACAACTATCTTAAAAGAGGATAAGATAAAGTCGCCTTTTTCAAAAAAGCCAACAAGTCTTAGTATTTCAAATGCTATTTCTCATGTGGCTGATAAAGTAGAAGTGGTTATAAGAGTTGATAAAGATCAAAAAGAGAGCTTTGAAGAGTATGAAAAGGGTGGCAGAAAGTTTTTAAGTATATTTACTCCTTATGATAAAGCTAGGAGTAGTTTTTTAGTTGTTACAAAAGATATAACAGGGACTTACTCACTTTTTTCAAGGATACTAAATAGTATTATTTTAGTAAACTTAATAGGTGGTATAATCATACTAGCTTATGCATTTTTCTTGTCAGAGACACTTTTATATCCAGTTAAAAATATAAACAGAAAACTAGCTCGTATGAATGAAAACTTTTTGGAACATATCGATACAGATGAGTTGCCAACAGAGTTTGTATCACTTGGAGAGAGTATAAATAAACTAATAGATAGAATCCAAAACTTTGTAAAATACCAAAAAGAACTCTTCATAGGTGCAGCTCATGAACTTAAAACCCCGTTAGCTGTCATGAAGACTAAAAATGAAGTTGCTTTGATAAAAGAGAGAGATAGCCAGAAGTATATAGAAACTTTAAAAACTAACAATAAAGCGATAGATGGTATGAATAGCATGATAAGCTCAATCTTAGAGATAGGAAGACAAGAGGGAGCACAGTTTGAAGCTCCAGTTGAAGTAAATGTTATAGAGTTTTTAGAGGAAAAAAACAAAGATTATAATCTTTTAGCTGGAAATAAAAAGATAAGTATTAAGATGGATTTAGAGCCTGAGAGGTATTGTATATTGACTCAACCAACTCTTTTAACTCATATTTTACAAAACTTTATACAAAATGCTATAAAATTTTCACCAGAGGGAAGCGAGATACTTATCAAAAGTCGTCTAAATGGAGATGATTTTAAACTTGAAATTTATGATGAGGGAGAGGGGCTTGATGAAAGCAAAGACCACTTTGCACCTTTTAAAAGATTTAGTGATAAAAGTGGAGCAGGGCTTGGATTGTTTTTAGCTAGAGGAGCAGCTGATGCAGTTGGAGCTAAACTAAATCTAAGAAATAGAGAAGATGGAAAGAGTGGAGCAGTTGCTATGATAGAGTTAAATGCTAAAAACTTTTGTCCAACTGATGAGCTTCCAACTAAAAAATCAATCTTTGGAAAAGCTTCTTAGTGGCTCTAAAAATAAATGAGGAGTGCATCTGCTGTGATGCATGTGTATCTTCTTGCCCAACAGAAGCTATAAGCTGTGATGACCCAATCTATCTCATAGAGTTTTCAAAGTGTACTGAGTGTGTGGGGTACTTTAAATCGCCTCAATGTGTTGAAGTTTGTCCAGTTGATGCGATAAAAAAAGATGAAGAAATTAAAGAAGACAAAAGTGAACTTACAAAAAAATTTAAACTTCAAAGAGGTTACTAAATGGCAAAAATAACAGCCGTTATAGATATTGGGTCAAATTCAATAACTCTAAAGATTTATAAAAAAACTTCAAGACTCGCTTATCATGAACTTCACCGTCTAAAATATAAGATAAAGATAGGTGAGGGAAGTTATGAAAATGAAGGTCTCTTACAAGATATTCCAATGCAAAGAGCTTATGAAGCTTTGAGAGATTTTTCATGCATAATAAAAGCATATAAGGCAAGAAAAACTCTATGTGTAGCAACTTCTGCTCTAAGAGATGCTCCAAATAAAAAAGACTTTATCAAAAGAGTAGATAGTGAACTTGGTATAAAGATAAAAGTTATAGATGGAGATAGAGAGAGTGAATTTGGGGCGATAAGTGCAATAAATCTTTTATGGAAGATGGATAGTTTTACTACCATAGATATAGGTGGAGGTTCAAGTGAGTTTGCTAAGGTAGTGCATGGCAAAGTTATAAAAACTACATCTTTACAACTAGGACATGTTAGGCTTAGTGAAAAGTTTAAAACTAAAAGTGAAAAGTTAGAGTATATTGAAGCCCAATTAGAGAAGCTTGATGATGATTTTTTTGAAACAAGAGTAGTTGCGATAGGTGGAAGTGCTAGAGAGCTTTCAAAGTTTGTGCAAAAGAAGTTAGATTATCCTTTGAAGTGTCTTCATGGATATAGATATGAGTTTCAAAAATCATATAAGTATTTAGAAGAGCTTTTGGAGTATGATGATAAAAAACTTGGAAAGTATATTTCCAAAAGTAGATGTGATACTATAAAAGATGGAGATTTAATCTTTTTAAAATCTTTAGAAAAGCTAGGTTGCAAAGAGGTTATAGTAAATCAAAAGGGAGTTAGAGAGGGAGTTTATTTAAAAGATTTGCTTAGAAGTTTTAACTATACCTTTCCTGTTAACTTTGATTTAAACTTAAAAGTGATAGAGGATAGGTTTATTGAAACTCCAAAGGTAAACAATTACTTAAAAAGAGTAGCTACATCTTTATCTACTACTTTGTTAGATGATAGTGAATATGAGGAGATAGTTGGTTTTTGTGCAAAAGTTTTAAATATACTTGATTTTAACTTCTATTCTTGGATAGAGTATTTGGATTTTAGTGTTATTCATGAAAAAAAGGTTTTGATAGCTTATCTTATGGAGTCATTTGACAAAGGTTGGTTGGATGAAGAACTTTATGAGAAGTTTATTATCCTACTTCCTAGTTTTGATATTTTAAAAAAGTTGTTTTTTGTTTTGGAGTTAACAGATATTATAGGTAAAAATATGGCTATACAAAAGTTTGATATAGTAAAAAAAGATAGTGTTATTGAGATAGTATTGGAAAATATTTCATCAATGAGTATAAATGAGATAGTGAGATTGGATAATCCAACAATTTATAAGATAAAGGTAAAAAGTGGAAGAAAAAGCATATAAACTCTTAGCAGTGCAAGAGGGTATAACAAACAGAAGTGCAAAAGATTTGATAGATAAGGGACTTGTTTACTCTCAAGGGAAAAAAGTAGTTATGGCGAGAGCGATGATGGATGCTAGGAGTAGATTTAGAGTAGAAAAAATCGAGAGTATAAAAAAGATTTTTGAAGATAAAAATCTTATTGCAGTAAATAAACCAGCTTTTTTAACAAGTGAACAAATCTCTAAAAAGTTAAAAACACCACTTCTGCATAGACTTGATCGTGAAACAAGTGGAGTTTTGCTTTTGGTAAAAAATGAAGAGTTTCAAAAAAAAGCTATCGAAGAGTTTAGAAAAATGGAAGTTTTAAAAGAGTATGTAGCCTTAGTTAGTGGAAGAGTTGCTGAGAGTTTTGAAGTAAACAAACCTATCATGGTTATAAAGAAAAATGGAACTGTATTTTCTAGGATAAGTGAAAAAGGAAAAGAGGCTATAAGTCTTGTAGAGCCTTTAGAAGTAGAAGGAAAGTTTTCAAAAGTAAAAGTAGTGATAAAAACTGGAAGAACTCATCAAGTAAGAGTACATCTTAGTGAGAGTGGACACTCGATAGTAGGGGATAGAAAATATGGTGGTAAAAATGCAAAGAGAGTTATGCTTCACTCGCAAAAAATAGCATTTTTAGGATATGAGTTTGAAGCTCCTCTCCCAAAAGACTTTAGGTTACAATAATGAACAAAGGCTTAGAAAAGTTTAACAATCTTATCGATGCCCTCACAAATCTTCCATCGGTTGGAAAAAAATCAGCTACAAGATTTGCTTATCACTTAGTTTTAAGTGATCCTTTTTCAGCATTGAAACTCTCTCATGCCATAGAAGTTGCAGTAAGTTCAATCAAAAAATGCTCTATTTGTAGAGGTATAAGTGAAGATGAAATATGTGAGATTTGTCTTGATGAGTATAGAGAGGATAGAAAGCTTTGTATAGTAGAAAGTGCAAAGGATATACTTGTTTTAGAAGAGGGTGGTGTATATGATGGAAAGTATTTTGTTTTAGAAGCTTTGGAACATCATATAATAGATGATTTAAAAGAATTGGTTGTGCAAAAAGATATAGAAGAGATAATCTTTGCTATGACCCCATCACTGGCAAATGATAGTGTGATTTTGTTTGTAGAGGATAAGTTAAATGAGTTTAATATAACTTTTTCAAAGATAGCTCAAGGAGTCCCAACCGGAGTTGGGCTTGAAAATGTAGATATGCTTTCGCTTTCTAAAGCTCTTCATGATAGGGTGAGGGTGTAACCCCTACCACTCTAAAGAGTTGTTTTGAATTTTTGATATATCTGTATCTACTGTTTTTCCTTTTTCTCCCTCTCCACCCCAAGTATTTGAAGCAGAGGTAAGCTTTATATCAAAGTAGTGTTCAGGCAAAGCTGTACCAAATCTGTTGTATCTTAGATATGGTTGGTTTGGTATGTAGTATACTCTACTACTATATGGTGGATTTTGTGTTGTATTTATTCTCATAGTAGTATTATCAATATAAGTTATATTTAGATTATTAGGATTAAAAAAATTAAAATTAAACATAGCAAAAGAGAAGCTAGAAGGTAAAACAAAGCTACAAGTTCCACTTCCACTGCTAAATCCATTGTATGCGGTATTTGGTAGTATATACCAGTAAACACTATCTATACTTGCTTTTCCTTTTGCTAGAGGATATTTGTTTTTATCACAGTTTTTGCAATATATCTCATAGTATATTTTTGCATCTATACTATTTCCGGTTGATTCTTGGGGAGATGGTGCATGAGATCTTCCATAGTAAAAGTGAGCATCTATATTTGATGTGATATTTTTTGTTGCGTTTGTTACTCCATCGTTAATATTTATTTTACTAACAGAAAATGTATTTGGATTTTTTGCTACTTGATTGTTTCTTGAAAGGTTTACTTTTATTTTATACTTTGCTTGATCTGAGTTGTATTTTGATTTAGGAATTTTAACTTTAAACTTTGCTGAATCTTTTGATAAGATAGTTTTGTCTGCGACTAAAGTTTGATTATCTGTGCTATTTGAGTTGTTATAATATATCGTTACATTTGCATTATTTGCATAGCAAGAGTTTGAGTAATTTGATAAGACTACACCACTAGCAGTTGTTGCTGACACTTTTATACTTAAAGTAGTTCCCATTGAGGAAGGATCGTTTGCATATAGTGTTAACTTACTTGTAGGATTGTCATCAGTTAAAGTTGGTGTTATAGAAAAGGTTTTTGGTACAAAGGTAATAGTTTTTGTATCACTTTGGATAAGTCTTTGAGAGCTTGATGTGTCATCACTATCAACTATGGCAAACTCACTTCCTAATTTTTCAGATACTGTTATATCAACCTTTCCTACATTGTTATATTTTGTATTATTATCACTAAATAGACCATTTGAAAAGTTGTTTTGTGTAAAAGTTAGTGTTCCTGTTTTACAGCCTGACTTTTTCTCATGAGGAGTTATTTTAAATGAAACATCTCTTTGTTCATTATAGTTTTGTGTAGCAGTATTTAGATAACTTAGTGCTTTTGCTTCTAACTTAAAGCTATCTCCAGCTATGGTTTGAGTTGGAATAGTTAGTTTAAATTTATTTGGTCTTATAGCAAAGTTATCTGATGAAGTTTGAGTATAAGTTTTCATAGTTTTTATATTTAACCATTTTAACTCTATCTTTGCATCTTTTATACTTTTTGGACTTATTAGTGTTGCTGCTGCATGTTTTACTCCATATATATCACTATCAAGTGGTTGCCACCGAGTTAAACCTGCACCAGTATTTGTATCAATTATTCTTACCTGAGCATTTTTAGCAGTATAATTATTTATCAAATTGTTGTTATTATCTACTGAAAAAATATTTATAGTAAAAGTTTTATTTACTACCTTTGTTTTTATATTTTGATTAGAATTATGACTACTATCTGTGATTACAAAAGATGAATCATCATTTAAAATAGTAACTTTTACTCTACTATTGGTAAGAGCTACTTTATTATCATCTGTATTTAAAAAAAGATAAAAGTATTCATCATTTTCAACTACTTTATCACCTTTTATAATCTCTGGGATGATAACTTTATATCTATATGTATCATTTACTTTACTTATAAGTTCTATCGTAGAAGTACCACTGTTTTTGTTATAATCTTCATTTGATTTTGCTGTACCACTTTCAAAGTTATAACTAAACTTTAAATTACTTGGAAGCTCTTTTTTTGTAGTAAGCTGTAAAACTATATCTCTTGTACCACTATTTCCCTCTTGTATACTTATATCTTTAGGTATATCTATATATATTATATCTGGATTACAAAATCTATCAACAGCATCTTTGTTAAAGCTTATATGAGATATTCCAGCTACAGTTAGTTGTTTAAATGCTGTTGAACCACTTATATCAAATCCTCCACCTAAATTTAACAAATATTTTGCATATACTATACCCTTTAAAGAGCCTAAACCTGCAATAGATATATTTCCTTTTGAAAGTAAATTAAAATTATTTGTATTATTTCCAACCATTCCACCAGTTACTATATTGTCTTTTGCTTTGATTGTTAAAGAGCTACCTTCAGCTATGTTTAAATCACCAAGGCCACCCAATAGTATGTTTTTTGCTTCAATAACAACATTTCCATCGATATTTAGTCTTCCTATTCCTGTAAAAGAGAAACTGTGTTGTACTTTTATAGTGATGTTACCTTTAAGATTTAATGTCCCAGCACCACCTGAGGCAAAACTTATATATTCTTTAGAACTATTTATGGTTCTTTCAAAATTATATACACCATCTCTACCACTTCCTGTATCTACTGTAAAGTTATACTCTGGAGCAATAGTATTGCTTTTTCTACACCTTTTATAACCAAAAATTCCTCCACTACTTTTACATAGTACAGTAGGCCCACTCATGATAAGATGTTTAGTTCTTAAAGGTTTTTTTTTATTATTTATTATTGAAGCCCCTCCAAACAAAATACTTCCCTCGTTAAAAGTAGAGTTCAAAACACTTTCTCCAAAAGTATCTTCACATGAATTTGCATATAAACTAGTAAATAATAGTGTTAATATAAACATTGATTTTAAAAACATAACTTTTTCCTTTATATAGAATTTTTATATCTCTATATCGGCATATTTTTTAAAGAGTAAAGTTTAAATTTCCAAAATATCTAGTATTTCATCTTTATCAATCTTATGCTTTGTATTTTTGTATAGGTTTTCTTCTAGTTTTTGTAAAATCGGCTTTATATTTTGGTTACTAGCAAATGGCAATAAGAGGTTATAAAGTTCTTTATCATTTTTTGCTTTTAGGATTTTATTTTCTAGTGGTTTTTGCTCTGTTGATTTTTTTATTTTTAGTTTAAAAAAGAGCAGGGTTAAAGCTATTCCACTTAAAAGTCCTAGTACATAAAATATAATAGTTTTAAAAGTATCTTGTTTATAGACTATCTTTGTTTTTTCCTTCATGATAGGGGTAGTTTTTGAGCTAGTTACTATTTTCGGAGTGTCTTTAAAGGTTTGTTTGGGGCTAGATTTTACTTTTATGTTTATAGCTTTTGTCTTGATAGTTATAGGTTTTTTTTGATACTTGTTGTAGTAGGTAAAAGAGATAGGAGGGATGGTATAGCTTTTATCAGCAACTATGGCTACCTTTTGAGAAAACTCTCCATAGTAATTTCCCTCTTTTAGATATGTTTTTACCTTTGGCTCATCAGAGTAAATAACAGCATCAGGGATGGAAATATCAAACTTTTTGATGTCGTCTGCATTTCCTTCACCTAAGATTTTTATTGTTAGATTTACTGGTTTGTTTGCATCAGTTTCTTTTTTATCAACTGTGGCAAAGATTTTAAAATCCCCAAAAACTTCCAAGCCATTTGGTAGGGGATCTACTTTAAACTTAAGTGGATTTGAAAAAACTTTTTTATATCTCATTGTTTTAAAAAATGAGTTGAAAAATGGGTCATTAAAAGAGTTTGGCATCTTTTTTTGGACTAGAATCCCTATATTTGCTTTTAGAGGATTTATCGTAAACTCTCCACTTTTTTGAGCAAAAAGAAGATAAGTTTGCTCTATCACATCCCAATCTCCATCTATATACTCATTTTGGTCTCCAACTTTTTTTATCCAAAAGTTACTGTTTTTAAACTCATCTAAGTATAACTTACTTGCAGTTGTGGTTACTTTTCTTTTAAATATCACTTTTACAGTTGCACTCTCTCCCACTTTTAGATGAGTTTTATCTGCTTTTAACAAAAGCTCGTAATCTCCACCTTTTGTAGAGGTTGGAGTATGTGAAGGATCAAGTAGAGTTATCTTTTTTTCTTTAGTAAACTCTTCTTTGCCATCTACTATCACTTTAAGTTTTGGTATCGTAAAAGAGTTGGTTGGGACAATAGTATAAGTTTTAGTTTGTGAGTTTGTAATATTGCCGTTTATGATAGTAGTGCTTGAACCATTTGCTATACCTACTATATCAAATCCAGCGATTTGGTTAATATCTGGAAATTTTATATCTTTTCCACTAGCTTTTATAGTTATGTTTAAACTATCTCCTGGATAAAGTGAGAGTTTATCTGTTTTTAAAGTTACATTTGCACTTAGAGTTAGTACAAAGATTAAAAGACTACCAAGGATTTTCTTCATGATTTGCTCCTTTATTTTTTTTGTTTAGAGGAAGAAGTAGAGTATTTACTCCTCTTTTGTTTAGCATTTTTAAGTATTTTCTCTCTTGCATATCTGAGAGAGGTTCTTTTTTTGGTTTTGAAAAACTTTTATTTTTTTGTTGATTTTTTTTGTTTTTATTATCTTTTTGAGAGTTTTTGTTTTGTTGGTTCTTTTTATCATGAGAGTTTTTCTTTTGTTTTTTATTTTTATCATGATTGTTGTTTTTTTTGTCATGAGAGTTTTTCTCTTTATTTTTTTTATTGCCTTTATTTTGTTTTTTGTTGTTTTTTTTCTTATTCTTATTCTTATTCTTCTTGTTTTTATTTTTATTTTTCTTCTTGTTTTGTTTTTGCTTTTTTCTTAAAAGGTCAAGATTGTACTTTGTGTCTTTGTCTTTTTTTAACTTTAGGGCATCTTCATAAGAGCTTATAGCTTTTTGGATTTGATTAGAGTTGGCATAAGCATTTCCAAGATTATGAAGTTTTTTAAACTCTAGCTTTTTCTCTTTAATTTTTTTATAAAGCTCTATGGCTTTTTTATAATCTCCACTTTTATAGTAAGAGTTTGCCAAGTCATACTTTGCTTCATCTGTTTTTAGTTTTTTATACTCAGTTATTGCATCTTTATAGTTTTTGTTTTGGTATGCTTCTTGAGCCTTTTTGATATGCCAGAAATCAAAAACTCCTGCATTTAAAAATGATAAAGCAAGTAAAAATGTTATAATTATTCTCATGATTTTCTCCAATTTATTGAGAAATTAGCCATAAAAAAGAGTAGGATACTTAAAAGCAGAGGTATATAAAAAATCTCTTTATTGTTTTTTATAACCTTTTCTTTTTTAGTAGCAGAGTTTTTAAATCTCTCTCTCATGACGGTTACTAAAGAGTTGATATCATTGTTTTTCAAACTGTACTCCTCATAAGCTCCTCCACTTTTTAAAGCCAAATTTTTTATGTTTTCATTTAGTTTTACAACAACTATGTTTCCATTTTTGTCTTTTAAAACTCCATCATTTGTTTTTATAACTCCACCTTTTTTAGTACCTATCGCATAAATATAAACTTTTAAGTTATGTGCTTTTGCATAATCTATCTCTTTTTGATAATCTTTTTTATCTCCTCCATCGCTAAAAAGAAGAACTGCTTTTTTGTTTTTTGTTTTTAACATAGAGTTTGCAGAGGTTAAAAGGTTTAGGATATTTGTTCCTTTTAAAGAGATAAAGTTTGTTTGCATGTTTTTTACTAAAAACTTTAAACTTGCATAGTCAGTAGTTGGTGGAGCTATCAAAAAAGCTTGTGAAGTAAATCCTAAAACCCCAACTCTCGCAGTTTTTAAATCACTTAAAAATTGGTAAAACTTTTGTTTGGCAAAGGTTAGTCTGTTTGGATATATATCAGAGCAGAGCATAGAGTTTGAGATATCAAAGCCTACTATTATGTCAAAACTTTTACTGTTTACTTTTATATCTTTTCCCTCTATATATGGTCGAGATAGAGCAGTTATAGCAAAAATGATAGAAAAAATCAAAAAGTATTCTTTCCAGGTTGATAACTTTTCTATTCCTTTTGGAGCGAGTCTTTGCAAAACTCTCTTTGAGAAATATTTTTTGTCAAATGAGTACTTTTTAACAAAGAAAAAAAGTATCAGAACAAATGGTATAAATAAAAGTATAAATGGATACTCAAAATTCATCTTTTATTCCTTATAAAAAATAGGATTAGTAAAAACAAAATCGCCAAAGTTAGGGGATAAGCAAAGTAGTATGTTTTTAGAGTGTATTTGTCAGTTTTTATCTCACTTTTTTCTAAGTGATTTATAGTGTTGTAAATCTCTTTTAGTTTAGCAACGGTATCAGCTTCAAAAAACTTTCCACCTGTTTGTTTTGCGATAGTTTTTAAAACATAAGGATTATAATCTCCTCGGCTTCCTATCCCAATAGTATAAACTTTAACTCCATACTTTTTCGCTCTATCAACTGCTATTTTTAGAGGGATTGTGTTTGCATTGTCCATTCCATCTGTTAGGAGGATGGCTATCTTGTTTTTTGCATGGCTTGTTTTAAAGATATTTGTACTTAAAAACAAAGCTTCATAGAGAGCTGTTTTTGTTGTTCCTGCTATTCCTACTTCTATCTTGTCAAGAAGACTTGATATAGCTTTTTTATCGTAAGTAAGTGGAACTGCTACATAGGCAAAATCAGCAAAAATTGATAGGGCTATTTTGTCACTTTTTCTCTTTTTTAGAAAGTCTTTTACTATGTTTCTAACTATATCAAACTTTCCATTTTCTCGCATAGAACCACTAACATCCATGATAAGTGAGATTTCATATCCTTTGTTATTGTTTATCACTATTTGATTCTCTTTTATAGGAGAGGCTAGGGCGATAGAGAGCAGGGTAATGGTTAAAAATTTTAAAATATTTGTTAAAATGGAACTTTTTTTAGTTACGATTTGTAAAAAATCTATCCCACTAAAGTAAAATGATGGTAGTTTTGGTTTGCAAAATTTTAGGCATACTAAAAAAGCAAAAGGTAAAAGAAAAGCTAATGGATACTCAAATATCATTTTATACCCCCTAAAGCTTTTTGTATCTCTTGTTTTAACTCTTTTGTCATGAGAGGGGTATCTTTTTTGTATTTGTATATATTTAGTTTTGAGACTATTTTGTCATATATCTCTTTATCCAAAAACTGCCCAGCCAAAGTTGTAAAGGTGTAAGCTATCTCTTTATCATTTGAAAAATCAATATTTTTTAATTTTTCTAAGTTTAACTCTCTTGGAGTTGGTTTAGCTCTTCTTTTTCTTCTTGGTTTGAGCAAAAGATAAAGCAGAACCAAAGCTATCAATACAACAAATGAAATAACACTCAATATAATCAAAGAGTTGTCAGGTATTTGTACGATAGGTTTTATATCTTTTAATCCCTTTATCATTTGAAAAGTTCCTTTAGTTTTATATATACTTCATCGTTAGTGTATATCTTTTTAAAAGTGATTTTATTTTGTAAAAAATACTCTTTTAGTTTGTTGTCATGAGAGTTTATGAGGGAGTTATACTTTTGTTTTATCGTTTTATTTATAAAAAACTCTTGTGACTTGTTAGAGTTAAAATCCCTCAAAGCCAAATCTCCACTAAATTCAAGTTGTTCTTCTAATCTATCTCTTATAACAAGAGCATAAACTTGGTGCTTTTTGTTTATTAGAGATAAATCGGGCAGGGATAAGAAATCCCCAACAAGTATGATGATATGACCTCTTTTGTAACTTTTGTTTATAAAGTGAGATAGAGCTTTATAGTCAACATTTGATTTTGCTTCATGATAAAAAATATTACTAACAATAGAGTCAATCTCTTCTACTTTTTTGATAGGTTTATAAATCTTGCTATCAAATATCACACTTTTAGTTAAGTCATGATTTTTAACTCCACTAAAAAGAAGATATGCAAAAATTTCACTTGCTACATCGCTTTTAAATCTTTGTGAACCAAAGCTCATAGTTGGGGTTGGAAGATAGATAAGTGAAATGTTTAACTGTTTATACTCATCATAAGTATTTACTAAAATCTCATCACTTTTTGCAGTAGCTTTCCAGTTTATTCTCCTTACATCATCTCCCCATTCGTAGGATTTTATATCTCTTAAATCCATACCATCACCTTTAAGGCGAGTGAGGTTTTCACCACTAAGGTTTGAAAAGACTTGCTTTTTTGCTTTTAGAAGTATTTGTCTTAGTTCATTCATAAGATATCCCTAAGGAGCTTTTATCTCTTTTATGATGTCTTGGATTATAGCTTCACTATTTATACCTTTTGCTTCTGCCTCATAGTTTAGGATAACTCTATGTTTTAGAACATCAACAGCAACTTTAGCTACATCAAATGGAGTTACATAATCTTTTCCATCTATATAAGCTCTTGCCCTACTTGCTTTAAATATATCTATGCTTCCTCTTGGACTTGCACCAAAGGTTAGGTTTTTGTTCTCTCTTGAGGCAAATATAATTTCAAGCATATACTTTGTAAGAGCATCATCAACATGAACGATCTTGCACTCTCTTTTCATAGTTTCTAAATCTTCAAGTGAGGCTACTTGGTTTATCCTATCAAACTTGACTTCCTCTTTTGCTATTTTATTTACTATCTCAAACTCTTCATCAAAAGTGTTATAACCAACATTTACTTTCATCATGAACCTATCTAGTTGAGCTTCTGGTAGATTGTATGCTCCTTCACTCTCAACAGGATTTTGAGTTGCCATAACTAAAAATGGAAGAGATAGTTTAAAGCTTTCATCTCCTATGGTAACTTGCTTCTCTTGCATAACTTCAAGTAGAGCTGACTGGACTTTTGCTGGGGCTCTGTTTATCTCATCTGCTAAAAGTAGGTTTGTGAAAACTGGTCCTTTTTTTACCTCAAAGCTATGTTCTTTTTGATTGTAAATCTGAGTTCCTGTTATATCTGATGGAAGCAAGTCTGGAGTAAACTGGATACGACTAAAGTTTAGTCCTAGAGAGTGCGAAAGAGCATTTATAGCTGTTGTTTTTGCAACACCTGGAACTCCCTCAACTAAGAGATGTCCATCACTAAGTAGGGCTATTAGCATAGAGTCTATCAAGTGTTCATGTCCTACGACTATCTTGCTAACTTCATTTTTGATATTTTGTATTTTACTCATAATTCTCCTTTATGGTGTAAATAAGCTTTTGAAATATTAATACCTTTAAATAAATGGGGGATTAATAAAAGTTAAATGTTTTATAAATAGCTCTTTTTAGCTAAGAAGTAATTCTAATAGTTTGTGAGATATTCTAAAACTAACTTCTTTTAAGTCTGTAACAATCTCTACTATCTCATCGTTAGAAAGATATCCTCTTTTTTTATAAACTAAAAGTATTCCAACTAAACCAATAGTATCTAATCCAAAAGAAAGAGCTAGCTTTTTACCTTTTTTCTCATCTATGATAAGAGGTAAATTTTTCTCTTTCGCTAGTACTATAGATTCTGATTCTCCTAAATCTAAACGGATTAGTAATTCTTTTACTTTTTTACTATTTTTTACTTCATTGATTAGCACTTTTGAGAGAGAAATATGCTTATCTAAAACTTTTTTAGCACTTTTTAGAACACTTACTTCACTATAAACAGAGGGAGCTATCATGATGGTATCTGAAAATCTAAAAAGAAGTTCAAATCTATCTATATTTATCAAAGAGATAAGAGTGGTACTGTCTGAGATAACAATAGAGTTTAAAGCCACTTATCAGCCTCTGATTTGATACTTTGTATGTCATCTTCTATCCAACTGATATTAAGAGTATTGAGCAGACTCATAGCTTCCTTTTTTGGTATCTCTAGCATTTCAGCCATTTTACCAAGGGAGATAATATCCATTTTATAAAGTTCTATAGCCACTGCTTTTTTTAAGCCAATAGAAAATATATCATCATTTATAGGAAGTGTTATTCCAATAGGTTTTCCATGTCTTGTAACAAATACACTACTACCCTCATCAAGATATTTTGTCATAGATGATGGATTATTTTTCAAATCTCTTATAGCTACAGTTTGCATGTTAATCCTTTTGATACGATTTGTAGGAATATTATAGCTTATTTTAGCTAAAAATAGAAATGAGTGGGATAGGTGACCTTAAGTAAAAAACTTTTACTTGATACAAATCTTATTGCTTTTTTATTACCAAACAGCCATAGTACAGTTATCTAGTATTTTTTTATCGCGACTTAGTAATTGACTACTGTTAGATATGGCATTTGCTACAATCAACCAATCCATACTTATAAAATCATCACTATTCCCTATAACTACATCTTTATGAGGGATAAGTCTATCTAGTTTTTTTCTTTTTTTAGGGGAATCACTTTAAATATATGAGCATTTCTGTTTATCTCCAAGACTTTTCCTGTATCTAACAAAGTATCCAAAAGATTAAAAAGGTTTTTTCTAAAATCAGTTGGTGTTACTGTCATGATATACTCCTTTTTAGTGGTTTTACTTGAGTATAGCCAAAATGATGTACATTGTTAAATATTAGGTGTACATCATTTATCATCAACTATTTTTGTTACCACTAAATCACTTGTAACATTTAGGCTTGTTCTTGCCATATCTAGGATTCTATCTACTGAAACTATCAAAGCTATATACTCAGTTGGAAGTCCTAGTTGGTTTAGAATAACTACCATCATGACAAGACTCGCACTAGGAAGTGCAGCTACTCCAACACTTAAAAGAACTACTGTAAGTCCGAGGATTATTTGTTGTCCAAAATCCATGGGGATGCCTGCTAGATTTGCTATGTATAAAACTGCTATTGTTAGATAAGCTGCTGTTCCATCCATAGAAACTGTTGCCCCAAGTGGGAGAACAAAGTTTGCACTCTCTTTGCTCACCCCTCCTTTTTCTACTACCGTTTTTAAACTAACAGGTAGAGTTGCTGCTGAAGAAGCTGTTGAAAATGCCATGATGATTGCTTCTTTTACTTTGTTTAGGTAAGAGTAAGGATTGATTTTTTTAGTTATAAAAAGTAGGGCAGGCAGGGTTATGAACATATGAAAAATAATAGCTCCTAAAACTACTGCTATGTATTTCCAAAGTCCTAGTATTACTTCTACTCCTTGTTCGGCTACTATATAAGAAAGAAGTGAAAAAACTCCAAGAGGGGTAAGTTTTATAATCCATTTTGACATCTCTAACATAGCTTCACTGATAGCACTAAAAAAACTATATAGAGTATCTTGATGCTTTTGTTCTAAGTATAGTGAAGAGATGGCTAAAAGTATAGAGAAGATGATAACTTGCATCATAGAACCAGTTGTTAGGGAGTGAAATATATTTGTTGGGATAAAACTAACTAACATATCTTCTAAGCTAAAAGGTTTTATCTGTGAAGCTTTTTGATAGACGAGACCTGCAGTACTTGTTGGTTCTCCTATTGGGAAGATGTTCATGAGAATTATCGCTAAAAAAGTTGCAAGAGCAGTTGTTAAGATATATAAAAATAGAGTTTTTAAACCCTTTTGTTTTAGAGTTTCTAAGTTTCCAAGTCCTGCAATAGAGGTAAAAATAGAAGCAAAGATAAGTGGAACTACAAGCATTTTTAAAAGTTTGACAAAAACAACACCTATGAGCTTTTGTTTAAGGGCAAGAGTTGGTAAAAATGAGCCGAATGTTATACCTAAAACTATGGCTATTAGGATTTGTGTGTTTAAGTTTTTAAAGTTCATGTTAGCTGTACTCCTTGACAGCTCTTGCAGTTTCTATTTTTGCTTGTTTTGTTTTTAGGGCTTCTCTTTTGTCATGAAGCTTTTTACCCTTTGCTAGAGCTATCTGTGTTTTTGCTAAGTTTTTATGGTTGAAGTAGATGCTAAGTGGTACTATGGAGAGTCCATCTTGTGAGCTTTTTCCTATAAGTTTATCTATCTCTTTTCTATGTAGAAGTAGTTTTCTAGCTCTTCTTTCATCTGGTTTGAAGTGGGGATTTGTATGGTCTAAATATGATATATGAGCATTTAGTAAAAAGGCTTCATTTTTTATGATTCTTACATAACTATCTTTTAAGTTTACTCTGCCATCTCGAAGGGCTTTTACTTCACTTCCTTTTAACTCAATACCTGCTTCATATTTGTCTAGTATCTCATAGTCATGAAAGGCTTTTTTATTTCTTGCTACTGTTTTGCTCATTTTAACCTCAAGTTTTTATTAGTATTATACATAAAACTGTTTACACTTTGAATTTAAATTATGGTTGTTTTGCTAAGATGCTCTCTATGAAATTTAATGATATAGATATGAAAAATTGGAAAGAAAGTGATATAAATACTGACTCTTTATGGATTATAAACCAAAGAGATAAAAGTGGTAAACACAAAAATATTTATCACGGTAATTTTATACCACAAATTCCAAATCAACTAATTAGAAGATATACAAAAGAAAATGAGATTATATTAGAGCCATTTATGGGGAGTGGAACAACACTTTTTGAGTGTGAAAAATTAAATCGTAAATATATTGGATTTGATATAAATCCTAAAATGTTAGATTATGTAAATAGTAGTATGAATGATGGAAATTATAGAAATAACTTTTATATAAATAATTGCAACTCGTTAGATGATGTACAAGTTGATGTAAATATAGAAAGTGCAAATAAAAAGTTTGATTCTCAAAATGTACAATTTGTGCTTATGCATCCACCTTATATGGATATAGTAAAATTTACCGACAATAAAGATGATTTATCACAAGTTGATAATATAAATGATTTTATTAAAAAATTTAAAATTATTTGTGATAATACACTTAAATACTTGGATAAAGGTAGATATTTTGCTATTGTTATTGGAGATGTTTATAAAAATAGTGAGGTGATACCATTAGGGTTTTATTGTATGGATATGATAAAACGAAATTTTAAAGTAAAATAAAAAGGTACAATTATTAAAAATATTGAGGGTAATCGAGGTAAACTTGGTGCTGGTGGTATCTGGAGATATAGAGCTTTAAATAGTGATTATTATATATTTAAACATGAGTATATTTTTGTATTTAAAAAGGAATTTAAATAATGGCAACAAAAAAAGAGTTATTTTTAGAATTAGCAAAGCCTGATAATAATGGTAAAAGTAGATGGGTTGAGATTAGTGAATTTATAAATAAATATAAACCTTTACAGTTAGGAAATGGTGGTAGTTGGTGCAGAACACATTCAAGCTTAGATAAAAAATATATTGTAGAAACAGATAAAACTATAACTAGTGGAAATTCTATTGATAGGATTAGATTGAATGGATACAATACAAATCAGTCTTTTAGTCAAAATATTAAAAAAAGTATTAAAGATTATTACAAAAATAAAAATTGTGTTATGCTTGGTATCAATGGAAACTCAGTGAATACAAAAGTAGAAATAGATCATAAAGATGGACGAAAAGATAATGATAGAGTATCAAATATAACAACACAAAAATTAGAAGATTTTCAACCTTTATCTAAAGATGCTAATGATGTAAAACGACAAATATGTTTAAAATGTAAAGAAACAAATAAAAGATGGAATGCAAAAAATTTACTAGGAAATCCTTTTGAATTTTATTATGGTGATGAGAATTATACACAAGAAGTTGGTTGTTTAGGTTGTTATCAATATGATCCTGTTGAATATAGAAAAACTGTTGTCGTAAAAGTTGGTCAAATGGCTGCAAAAGAAGCAGTTGATGCAGTATTTAAAAAACTATATCCAGAAGATGAAAAATAAATGAATTATATAGGAAGTAAATTTAAACTGTCTTCTTGGATACAAGAAGAGGTTAAAAAAGTAGTTGGAGATGATTTATCTGATAAAGTATTTTGTGATATGTTTGCTGGAACGGGAATAGTTGGTCGAACTTTTAAAAAAGATGTAAAAAAAGTTATTTCTAACGATTTAGAGCATTATAGTTATGTATTAAATAAAAATTATATAGAAAATCATGAAGAAATTAAAGATAAAGATAAGTATATTGATGAACTTAATAATCTACCTTTGATTGATAATGGTTTTATATATCAAAACTATTGTATGGGAAGTGGAAGTGGACGACAATATTTTAGTGATTATAATGGTAAAAAAATCGATACTATTAGAACTAAGATAAAAGAGTGGCATGAGAATAAAAAGATAGATAATAATTTATATTATTTTTTATTGGCTTCGTTAGTTGAAAGTGCTGATAAAGTTGCAAATACAGCTTCTGTGTATGGTGCTTTTTTGAAACATATAAAAAAATCTGCTTCAAAGGAACTAGTTTTACAACCTGCTTATTTTATAAAAAATGATAATCTACATCAAGTTTTTAATAAAGATAGCAATGAATTAATCAAAGAGATTAGTGGTGATATACTGTATTTAGATCCACCTTATAATCAAAGACAATACAGCTCTAACTATCATATGTTAAATACAATAACTCAATATGATGATTTTATACCAAAGGGAAAAACTGGGCTTAGAGAGTATAATCGTTCAAGTTATTGCAAAAAAAATGAAGTTCATAGAAGTTTTGAAGAGTTGATAAAAAATGCAAAATTTAAATATATTTTTTTAAGTTATAACAATGAAGGTTTGATGAGCGAAGAAGATGTGAAAAATATCATGTCAAAATTTGGTAAATATAACTTAATAACAAAAGAGTACAAAAGATTTAAAGCAGATAAGAGTGAAAGTAGAAATCATAAAGCTAGTAAAACTTTTGAGTATCTACATGTTTTGATAAAAGATTAAACCCAAATTATGTAATAGAAATTCATACTTTCTTGCAAATTTCTATTGCATAATTTGGGTTAAATCCAAAAAACTGTACTTCCACTTCCACTAAAAAACTTGCCATCTAAATACTCACTTAGTTCTGGGTACAAAAAAAGAGCAGGGGGAAGTAGGTCATTTAGTTCGTGAGAATTAAACTCTTCTAAGATTTTATCAGATTTTAATCCCATAAGTTTATCAGCTAAGTTTTTATCAAAGTTTAAAAACTCTTTTCTGTATGTTTGATATACCTCTTTAGTAGAGCATTTTATATGTGGTGTGAATGTTTTTATATCTAACAAATCTTCTTCAAAAACTTCTACTATTTCGCCAACTCCACTAACATTTGCACTGTTTACTTGGTGGATAAAAAAGGCTATGTCACTTCCTATTGGATTTGTGATTTGTAGTTTTTCTTCTATTGAAAGATTTAGATTTAGAACTTTATTGGTTAAGTTTAAAAAAGAGGCACAGTTACTACTTCCTCCTCCAAGTCCTGCAAATTCTGGGATATTTTTTTGGACTACTACTTTATAGTTTTTGAAAAAATCCTCTACTTTAGGGATATTTTTTAGTCTTTCATAGACTTTATAGATGGTATTGTCTTTTGTTTGGCAACCAAAATCTCCCTCTAAGCTAAACTGATCACTTTTTTGTTTAGGGACAAATGTGATGGTGTCATGAAGGTTTTTAACAAGCATAAATCTAGAGTTTAGTTCATGAAAGTTTCCTCTTAGAGCTGTTATCTTTAAAAAGATATTTACTTTTGCATATGATTTTATGGTCATTTTTTCAGTAGTTTGCTTAAATCTTTTATCTCTTTAGAGGAGCTGTTTTTAGTAGCGATTTTATTTGCATCTTCCACTTGCTTTTTTAGCTCTCCTCTTAGGATTTGCATATTTTTTGGAGCTTCTATACCTAACTTTATAACTCCTTTGTTAATCTCTACAACTTTAATAGATATATCACTTCCTAGATATATCTCTTCTTCAAGTTTTCTACTCAAAACTAACATAACTTAACTCCATTTAATTCATATTTTATTTTATCATCCATGATATTTATAACTGTTAACATGTTATCTAAAACTATATAATACTCTCCATTTTCTTGGATTTGTAAATTTTGTTTTTTTAGTTTTCTACCTAGTAGTATATCGCTTTTATCTCCTAAGTATTTATTTTGTGGAATTTTAAGGTACTTTGTTGGGTCGAGTAGTTTTTCATCATCAAACTTAAACTCTCCCTCATTTAATCGCTCTAAATATGATAAAGCTCCATCTACTTTTAGTTTTTCGGCTATAAGATGCCCTAGGCTTCTGATATATCCACCTTCACTTATAGTTACTTTAAAACTGACAAAAGGGTGAGAGTAGTTTAAAAACTCTATATCGTATATTGTTGAAGTTATCTCTTTTAGAGCTACCTCTTTGTCATCTCTTGCTAACTCATAAGCTTTTCTACCACCTATCTTTTTAGCACAAAATTTTGGTGGTAGATAGGTTAGTTCTCCTTTAAAAGAGTTAAGAGTTTCTTTTATCTCTTTTTGAGAAAAAATTTTTACATCTTTTATGTTTTCAACTCTCTCTATATCAAGTGAAGGGCTAGAAGCTCCTAACCAAAGAGTAGCTTTGTAGCTTTTTGGTGCTTTTTTTAAGTATCTAAAGAGTTTAGGAAACTGCCCAAAAGCTACTATCAAACATCCACAAGCAAAAGGGTCAAGTGTTCCAGAAAATCCTGCTTTTTTAGTTTTATATTTTCTCTTTATTCGAGAAAGATAACCGTTAGAGCTTATATTTATATGCTTATTTACTACAAAAAGTCGGTTCATACTCTCGCTACAAAGGTTGAGATTATATCTTTTATGGTACCACCAAAGTTGATGGTTAATTTATAGTCTTTTTTTACTCTTCCTACATTTACAACTCTTCCTATACCGAAGATTTTATGTTTTACAAGATCCCCTTTTTTATAGTTTGAGTTTGATTTTAGTTTTAGTACTCCACTAGAGAGTCCAGCTTCGCTTATAAATCTGCTTTTTAAAAGATGAGCTCTTCTACCTTTGTAAAAACGACTCTCAACATGAGATATAGTTAACTCTTTTTTTGCTCTAGTTATAGCTACATATCCAAGCCGTCTCTCTTCTTCTAAGTCAGTTCCATCTCCTAAAAGTGGAAAAAATCCCTCTTCAACACCTATGACAAAAAGATGCTCAAATTCTAAACCTTTCGCTGCATGAATACTCATGACAGATATATTTTTATCGTCGATTTGGTCTTGGTCACTTTGCAGGGTTATATCGTTTAAAAACTCTTCTAAAGTTGCATCAGCATGTTGCATACTAAAGTCTCTAAAAAGTCCATAAAACTCATCTATATTTGCTACCTTTTCTAGTGAATCTGGAAGCAGTGAGTAGTACTCTTTTATCTTAAAAGTTTCTTCTACATCATCTATGAGTTCAAATATACTTTCTTTTTTAGCTAAGTTTTTTAGTTTTTTTATAAAGTCATTTAGTGATTTAAAAGCTTTTTTTGGAAGATAGTCTTCTAGAAGTTTATTTTCATCTTTTATAAGTTTATAAACGGAGCAGTTTTTTTGAAAGGCTAGAGAGTATAGTTTATCAACTGTTGCTTTTCCAATACTTCTTTTTGGGCGATTTATCACTCTTTTTAGAGAGAAGTCATCATTTGGATTTTGAATAAGTCTTAGATATGAGATGATATCTTTTATCTCAGCTCTTTCATAAAACTTTAATCCTCCTACCATTTTATAAGGAATAGCCTCTTTGTTTAATCCCTCTTCGATAGAACGGCTTAAGGCATTTATTCTGTAAAGTATAGCTATATCGTTTGGATTTGTTCCACTATCTATCAAAGATTTTATTTTTCTTGAGACTCTGTAGCTTTCCTCTTTTTCATCTCCACTTCCAAAAATCTCTATATTTTTGCCTTCATCTTTTGTGGAGTCTAGTTTTTTATCCATTCTGTTTCTATTAAATTGTATAAGAGAGTTTGCTGCTTTTAGTATCTTTGATGTTGAACGGTAGTTTTTTGTTAGTTTTACAACTTTAGCATCTTTAAAATTTTTATCAAAATCTAAGATATTTTTGATATTTGCTCCCCTCCAACCATATATACTTTGATCATCATCTCCAACTACACAGATGTTGTTGTGAGAGGTGCAGAGTTTTTGAAGTAGTTTAAACTGCAAATCATTTGTATCTTGATACTCATCTACCATAATATATCTATATCTTTGGCTTATCGTTTTGGCTAGCTCATTATCATTATCTAAAATCTTATAAGGCAAGGCTAATAAATCATCAAAATCAACTAAGTTGTTATCTTTTAGATACAATTCATACTTTTTATATGCAGTGGCTATGAGTTTATAGTTTGGCATCAAGGCACTACTTATAGCTTCTTCAGGTTCTATTAAGTTGTTTTTATATTTTGAGATTTCATTTGCTACTAGAGAAATAGGTAGGTTAGTTTCAAAAGCTTTTAGTATCTTTTTTTTATCATCAGTGTCTATTATCACAAATGAGTTATCACGACCTAATCTGTTCATATAGTGCTTTAAAAATATAAGTCCAAACTTATGAAAAGTAGATAGTAAAGGTAGATGGTCAAGACTTTCACCTATAAGCGAGAAGGCTCTTTGTCTCATTTCACTTGCTGCTTTATTTGTAAAGGTAAGTGTTAGGATAGAGGATGGGAATATACCGTTTTCTATCATGTAAGCTAGTCTAGTGGTGATTGTCTTAGTCTTTCCACTACCAGCACCGGCTAAGATAAGAAGTGGACCATCTATAGTTTTGGCTGCATCTGCTTGCTCAGGGTTTAGAGTTTCGAGTATATTTTTCATGACACTATTTTATCAAAAAAAGATTACAAGTGCCTCTAATATTATAAAATCTAATAAAAGTGAACTTTACCTTAATAAATCTTTTATTATTTTTTGTTATACTTGTGCAAAACATATAAAGGAAAGTAATGCTTAAAGACTTTGCAAAATTGGAAACATTTCTAGCTATAGTTAAAGAGAGAAGTTTTTCAAAGGCTTCTAAAAAACTAGGTATTTCACAGCCAGCTGTTACTCAACAAGTAAAGTGGCTTGAAGAGTATCTTGATACCAAAATCATAGAAAGAAAGAAAAATGGTATAACACTAACAAAAAGTGGAGAAGAGCTTTATCGAGTTGCAGTTAGGTTAAACAAGTGTGTACAAAATGTAGAAAAAGAAGTGATAAAAATCATGAACAAAGAGCTTACCTTTATCATAGGAGCTTCCTTTACTATAGGAAATTATGTAACACCAGTTAGTTTAAAAGGTATAAAAGAAGTTATAAAAAATGATGTTTCTATTCAGATAGATTTATCTGATAAGATTTTAGATCTTTTACAAGATAAAAAGATTGATTTAGCTTTGATAGAGTCTCCTATATTTTTAGATGGTATAATTTATAGAGAGTGGTTAGAGGATGAGTTTGTACTTTTTTCAAACAGACCTCTTCCAAAATATGTAAATCCAGAGGATTTGGATAAGTATAATTGGATATGTAGAGACGAAGAGTCTCATACTAGAAAAGTAATTGCTGATGTTTTTGATGAAGCTGGTATTGAGTGTAAAGCTTTTGATATAGAGACAACAGTATCTTCTCCTACTGCTTTGATACAAAATGTTTTAAAATCTTCAAAAGATGAAAAAGATATGCAAACTGTAGCTATTATGTCTAAAGTTGCAATAGAGGATTTTATAGAGGATAAAAAACTTTATAGTTCAAAAGTTAAAGGATTATCTTTTAAAAGACATTTTTATCTAGCTTATCTTAAAGATAGAAAACATGACATGTATCTTGAGAAGGTAGTTGATTTTATAATGAAAAAAGATAAGCTGTAGGGAAACCTACAGCAATACTTCTTTTATCTTTTCAACTATTGTTGGATCTTCTAAAGTAGATATATCTTGAGTTAACTCTTCACCTTTTGCTAAGACTCTTAAAATTCTTCTCATAATCTTCCCACTTCTTGTTTTTGGAAGTCCAGGGACTGCTACTATATCATCAGCTTTTGCAATATTTCCTATGTCTCTTGCTAAGATTTGATTTATATGTTTATGTATATCTTCTATGTTTGCATCATCTTTAGTAACTGCATAGACAAAAATGCTCTCTCCTTTAAGTTTATGAGGAGTACCTATAACTGCAACTTCAGCTATATGTTCATCTTCTGCGATGGCAGCTTCAAGTTCTGCAGTTCCTAGTCTATGTCCACTTACATTTATAACATCATCTACTCTTCCTGTGATAGTTATGTAGTCATTTTCACCAACCATAGCTCCATCACCACTAAAATACACTGGCTCTCCATCTTTTACACAATCCCCAAAATATGCTTTTTTAAATCTTTCATCATCGCCCCAAATAGTTCTTATCATGCTAGGCCATGGTTTTGTGATACAAAGATAACCTTTCTCTCCTTTTGGAGTAGGTGTTCCATCTTTTTCTATAACCTCTGCATTTATCCCAGGAAGTGGAAGAGTTGCACAAGCTGGTTTTATAGGAGTAGCAAAAGGAAGTGGAGTTATCATGTGTCCTCCAGTCTCAGTTTGCCACCAAGTATCTACGATAGGGCATCTTTCTCCACCGACTTTTTGGTGATACCATTCCCATGCATGAGGATCTATAGGCTCTCCAACTGTTCCTAAAACTTTTAGAGATGATAAGTCATATTTGCTAGGTTCATCCTCTCCCATTTTATGTAAAACTCTTATAGCAGTTGGGGCTGTGTAAAACTGACTTATCTTATGCTCTTCTATCATCTTCCAAGCTCTTCCAGCATCTGGATATGTAGGAACTCCCTCAAACATAACAGTTGTTCCACCAGCTGCCAAAGGTCCATAAACTATATAAGTGTGCCCTGTTATCCAACCTATATCAGCAGTACACCAAAAAACATCTCCCTCTTGCAGGTCAAATGTCCATTCCATAGTCATTTGTGCCCAGAGTATATATCCAGCAGTTGAGTGTTGAACTCCTTTTGGTTTTCCTGTACTTCCACTTGTATAGAGTAAAAAGAGAGGATCTTCACTATCCATCACTTCAAAATCACATTCTGAGCTTTGGTTAGCTATAAGTTCATTGTATTTGTGGTCTTTTTCTTTCCAATCTATATCTTCGTTGTTTCTTTGAACTACTAAGACTGCTTCTAAGCTTTCACATCCACTTTTGGTTGCTTCATCTACTACTGGTTTTAAAAGGTATGGATTTCCTTTTCTATATGCTCCATCAGCTGTGATAACAAGTTTTGCTCCAGCATCTTCAATCCTATCTTTTAAAGCTTCTGCAGAAAATCCACCAAATACAACTGAGTGTATAGCTCCAATTCTAGCACATGCTAGCATGGCATAAGCAGCCTCTGGGATCATAGGCATATAAAGAACAACTCTATCACCTTTTTTGATGTTAAACTCATTTTTTAAAAGATTTGCAAATTTGTTTACATTTTTGCTAAGCTCTTGATAAGTTATCTTTTGAACATCTCCACGATCTCCTTCAAAAAGGATAGCAACTTGATCTGATTTATCTTTTAAGTGTCTATCTATACATTGGTTTGAGACATTTAACTTTCCATCAACAAACCACTTGTAAAAAGGTTTGTTTGACTCATCTAAAACTTTAGAGTAAGGCTTCAGCCACTCGATTTTTTTATCAGCAAAGTTTTTCCAATACCCTTCATAATCTGTTGAGGCTTTATCTACTAGAGCATAGTATTCCTCTAGGCTCTTAATATTGGCTTTTTTTGCCAACTCTTTGTTTGGATAATATAGTTTACTCATGACTTCTCCTTATTTGTAGTAACTTAGCTTACTTTTACCAAATTTTTTTTCTTTAGTTTTTGTAAATGCACCTATAATAGCTGGAAAATCTCTGTTTGAAATATGCTCTATCGCTATCAACTCTACTTTTTCTTTTGGAGTATTTTCTATCAAATGAAGAGTTTTTTCATAAATATCTTGCATATTTTCTCTTATATCAAATGGTGGGTCAAAGTAGATAAAGGCTGGTTCATTGATGTTTTTTAAGATATTGGCATAAAGTTCAAAACTATTTCCTAAAAAACTTTGAGCTTTACTTTCATCTATCGAAATGATATTTTTGTTTAGAGTTTTAAAAGCTAGTTTGTCTATCTCTATAAAGTAAGCCTTTTTTGTACCTCTGCTAACTGCTTCAAGCCCCATAGTACCACTACCACCAAATACTTCAAAAAAGAGACAATCCACTATATCAAACTGAACAGTGTTGAAGTAGGATTCTTTTAGGATCGATTTTGTGCTTCTTGTTGAGCTTAGAGGTGCTAACTCTAACTTTTTACC
The DNA here is from genome assembly GCA_027023305.1 of Campylobacterales bacterium. GTDB lineage: Bacteria > Campylobacterota > Campylobacteria > Campylobacterales > QNZT01 > SZUA-1377. The sequence continues at coordinate 37,675 of JALVVR010000047.1, forward strand.
CTTGTATTTTCCACCCATGATGTTTGTAAATAATTTTTTCATAAATTAAATAGTAGCAAAAAAAGTTAAGTTTTAAGGATTTGTGCCGATATTAGTAATAGAGAAAAGCTAAAGGAGTAGCAAAATGATAAAAAATATTAAGATGCCTCCTACTAACTTTCATCAAAGAGGAGAGTTGAAACCTAGTAGTGAGGGAGTAAAGAGTAGAAATATTTTGCAGCAAAATATGCAGAATGAAAAAGATGTTGAAAAACAGTTAACAGGTAAGGAAACAAAACAGTTAGTTAGTGAGTTGAACGATATAAGTGATTCATTAGATACAGACATAAAGTTTGGGTATGACAATGATTTGGCTGAAGTTTATGTAACTGTAACAGATAAACATACAGGAAAAGTTATAAGGAAACTTCCAACGGAAGAAGCTATGAAGATAAAAAAAAGTATGAAAGAGTTAGTTGGCTCTTTGTTTGATAGAAAGGTATAAAGATGGCATTAGGAGCACTTAGTACACTTGGACTTGGTAGTCAAGGTGTTTTGACAAATGATATTATAGATAAACTAAAAAATGCTGATAAAGCTTCTTTGATTACCCCTATAGAAACTAGACAAACAGCTATCCAAAATAAGATAGATGAAGTAGGGGCTATAAAGAAGCTGATGAGTTCACTATCAACTTCAGTTACAAATATGACTTATGATACTACTTATGAAAATATGAAAACAGATTTGAGTGGTAGTAGTGTTAGTATTAAAACAGATGGAAAAGTTGAAAATCAGAACTTTTCTCTTGATGTAACTAAACTTGCTACTAAAGATATATTTGAGAGCAATGATGGTTTTGCAGCAAAAGATAGTTCATTGAAATCTGGAGATATAACGATAGGAATAGGAAATGACAGTTTCAAAATAGATATAAAAGATGGTGATACACTAGAAGATTTGGTAAAAAATATAAATAGTAATACAGATGGAAAAGTTGAAGCATCTTTGCTAAATGTAGGTGGAGATAACCCATATAAACTTATCATAAAATCTGCCCAAACAGGAAAAGATAATCAACTTAGTATAACTCAAAATTCTGATTCATTTTCAAATGATATAGCTAGGATAGGTGATCCAGCTGAGGATGCTGAGTTTAAACTAGATGGTGTAAGTATCACTAGAAGTAGTAACAAGATAGATGATTTGGTTAAAAATGTAACTATAACTCTTGAAAAAGAGGGAAAAACAGATGTATCACTAAAAAAAGATAATACTAAGATAATAGATGGAATAAAAGATTTTGTTAAAAAATATAATGAGTTATCAAAAGTTTTGATTGGTGATACAAAATATGATAGTGAGAAAAAAACAGCTGGAATATTTCAAGGTAATAGTGAAATAAGAGGTATCATGAGAAGCTTAAGTGATATTGTTTCAACTACTATTTCAAAAGATTCAAAAATGGCTGGAAACTTTGGATTGGATCTTCAAAGAGATGGTAGTTTGAAGTTTGATGAGAGCAAGTTTCAAAAAGCTTATGACAGTGATGCAAATAAAACGATAGAGTTTTTTAAAGCAAGTGATGCAAGCAGTGGAATGTTCAATAAGTTAGAGAGTAAACTTTTTGATATAAATACTAGTTCAAAAGGAACAATAAAGAGTTTAAAAAAGAGTTTAGAAGATGAGAGTAAAAGAAATCAAGAGTTACAAGCAAAAGCACAAGCTAAACTTGATGCAAGATATGAGATTTTAACTAAAAAATTTGCTGCAGCTGATGCAGTTATGGGAAGACTAAATAGTAGTTCTAACACACTTCAACAGATGATTGATGCACAATTTGCAAAAAAATAGGAGGATAACAGATGACAAGAAGTAGAGCAATGAGTGCTTATTCACAAAGTCATACAGCAGTAACAGCACCAGAAAAACTTATAGAGATGCTTTATGAAGGGCTTTTAAGATTTACTACACAAGCAAAAAGAGCTATAGAAAAAAATGATTTTGAAGCAAAAGTAAAGTGGATAAATCGTTCATCTGATATATTTATAGAACTTCTCGATTCACTAAGCGATGATAAAACTGAGATGACAGCATATTTGGCAGGACTTTATATGCATCAAATAAAATCTTTAAATGAAGCAAATATGACAAATTCCACAAAAGAGTTAGATACTATAATCCATGTAGTAAAAGTTTTGTTAGAGACTTGGAGAGAAGAGACTGGTGTTGGAGCGATGCTTGAAGTGGCTTAATGATTTTAAAAGAGCAGTGATAGAAGAAGACTTTAACAGTATTGAAATTTTACTAGATGATATTCCTCAGTTTAGTGATATAAGCAGTAGTGAGTTAGCACTTGGTTTGATAAATGAAGCTAGAGAAATCATAAGCAGACAAAAAGATGATGCCTTGTCTCAAATGCAAAAAATCCAAAAAACTAAAAAGTTTGTCCAAAGCAAAGAGAGTGCTTATAGCTTGGATATGAGCAGTTGATAGTTAATAACTAATAGTGAATAGTGAACAGTGATAGAAATTTCACTATACTTACTTCAAAATCATAGTTAGTACCATATGTTATGGACTAATATAAAAAATAAGAAAATATGTTAGAATATGCTCTAAGTGATGTATTAAAAAATCAAAAAGTTCTTAAGTATTAAACTCATTAACATACTAATCAGTTATAGATTCCTCTAAAAAATGGTTCTTTGTATATGTATTTCTACTATAGAATTATAAGAGGAACAAGGGAAAAGGAGTTTTTTGAAAATATTAACATTCAACATCCAACATGGTGGAGGAACAAGAATATTAAAAATATTGGATAGTATTTTAAATCATAATCCAGATACCATTGTATTAACAGAATTTAGGCAAAATAAAAATGCAATAATAATAAAAGAAAGCTTATATAAAAAAGGATATATTTATAGTTGTTCATCATCTTTAGAGCAAAATAAAAATTCAGTTTTTATAGCATCTAGGTTTCATTTTATAACATCACTTTTTCCATTAGAATTAGAACAAGATACACATAGAGCAATATTTGCACAGTTTAAAAATATAAATATACTTGGTGTTTACTTTGCTCAAAAAGAATTAAAGATAAATTTATTTAACTTTATTATTGATAATTTTATTGAATTATCAAATAATAATGGTTTGATAATTGGTGATTTTAATACTGGGAACTTTTATGAAGATGAAGAACATGCTACTTTTAGTTGTACATCTGAATTCAATAAACTTAAATCAAATGGATTAATTGATTCTTGGAGAAGTAGAAATAAAGGTATAAAAGAATTTTCTTGGTATAGTCATGCAGGTAATGGATTTCGAATTGACCATACATTTTCTACTAAGACAATTAATGAGAGAATAAAAAAAATATATTATTCACATAAAGAAAGAGAGCAAAAAATTAGTGATCATTCAGCTATGATAGTAGAAGTAGCTAACTAAAATATATATAGTTAAAAGGACTAAATGTGCAAATAAGAGTATACCACAAAATTAATTGTTAAAATGAATATCAAATATATAGAATTATGGGAAATTTCAACCCAAAAAATAAATTATAAAGGTATAAAATGGCAAGTGTTGTAGATAAACCAAAAAAATCCTCACAAAGTGATTTGTTAGAAATAGAAAAATACACTAATGGCTTAATAAAATTTATAGAAAGCTCTGCTACTCCTATAACAATAGGTGTACAAGGTGAATGGGGAAGTGGAAAAACTTCTCTGCTTAATACTATAAAAGAGGACTTATGTGATAAAAATGGTGCTAAGCATTTTCCAATATGGATAAATACTTGGGAATACTCTCTTCTTTCTAGTCCTGATGAAACATTGATGAAAATAGTCATAGGGCTTGTTGATGAGATAGGAAAATTAACCAAAAACAATAATACTGAAAAAGCAAAAAAAGCATTAGCTTTAACAGGTACATTACTAAAAAATTTTGGTGGTGCTATTGGTGGTGTTGCTGGAAAAGGTGTTGAAATAGCTGGAAAGCTTATTGAAGATAATACAAATGAGTCTCAAGATAATTCTATAAAAGCACTTAGAAATGCTCTTCAAATAGTAGTAGATGAAGCTATTGAGACAAACAATAAAAGTTCATTTATTTTTTTCATAGATGATTTAGATAGATTAGAACCATCAGTTGCTGTTAGCATACTAGAACTTATTAAAAATCTTTTTGATTTAGAAAACTGTGTATTTATTCTTGCTATAGATTACGGTGTTGTTGTTAAAGGTTTACAGTCTAAGTTTGGAGTTCTTACTGAGGAAAATGAATGGGAATTTAGAGCATTTTTTGATAAAATCATACAATTACCTTTTTCAATGCCTATATCAAACTACAATATTTCTAAGTACTTACAGTCACTTTTAGTAGATGTAAATTATTTTAGTAAAAGTGATTTGGAAGATGAAGAATCTTTATCGAAGATATCTGAAATAGTTGGTTTATCTGTTGGTACAAATCCTAGAACATTAAAAAGACTTGCTAACTCTGTTTCTCTTATAGAGATAATAAGAGGTGAACAAGTAATAACATCTGAGGAAAGAATTATAGAGTTTGCTTTGATTTGTATACAGATCGCTTATCCCTTTATATATGGTCTAATACAAAAAGAGTCAGATTTTACAAACTGGAGTGAACAGCTTATATATAATGTGGTAAAAAACAACAAAATAGATGACAAAGACTTAGAAGCATTAAAAAACGAAGATGAATTTGATGAAGAATGGGAACAAAACCTATGGAGAATGTGTCAAGTAAGTAGTTTCTTAAAACAAAGAACATATCAACTATCAAAACTTTTAAACTTTATAAAAGATAATATTCCTAAAAATAAAGATGAGGATATTGGCGAAACACTTGATAGACTTTTAAGTATGTCTTCTGTCACAAGTGTTAGTGCAGATAATATGACAAATACAACAAAGAAAAAACATCAAAAAACACACTTTGATACAATAGATGATTATCTTATAGAGAAGTCATATTTACCTAACGATATAGTAGAAAAATTAAAAAATCTATTGAATGATATTATGTTACAATTGGAAGATGATGCTGTAATTACTTATTCACCTTCAGCAATAAATATTAAAACTCTAAATAGTAAAAATAAAATGAGAGCTATATCTTATATAAGACCATCTACAAAGAAAATCCATTTTTCTATACTAGATAGAAGTGGACATATTTCTTCACAATGTAAAGAAGTAAAATATGATGGGAAATTTATAGGTGTTGAATTAAATGATGAAAATAATTTTGATTATGAGAGATATGTTCAGTTTTTTAAACAAATAGAAGACTGATAAATAGTAAATACTTGGACTAACAGTGAACAGTGATAGAAATTTCACTATTCACTATTCGTTGTTCACTGTTAGTTATTAACTGTTTAAACTAATTTCAATATAATATCTAAAATTATATATTAAGGTATTATAAATGTTTGAAATGGTTATCGGTTTAGAGGTTCATATCCAGTTAAATACTAAAACAAAGATATTTTGTTCATGTCCTACCTCTTTTGGAGAGGAGGCAAATACAAATGTATGTCCTACTTGCTTAGCACTTCCTGGAGCTCTTCCAGTTTTAAATAAAGAGGCAGTTACAAAAGCTATATATTTTGGAAATGCAGTAAATGCAACTGTACATAAAAAATCAATCTTTAATAGAAAAAACTACTTTTATCCAGATCTTCCAAAGGGTTATCAAATCAGTCAGTTTGAAATACCTATCGTTGAGAGTGGAGAACTTTTTGTGGATTTTGAAGATGGAAGCAGTAAGAGAATAGGAATAACTAGAGCTCACTTGGAAGAGGATGCTGGTAAGAGTATTCATGAAGGAAGTGAGAGTTTGGTTGATTTAAATCGTGCTGGAACTCCACTTTTAGAGATAGTAAGTGATCCAGATATAAGAAGTAGTGAAGAGGCCTTGCTTTATCTAAAAAAACTCCACTCGATAGTAAGATACTTAGATATAAGTGATGCAAATATGCAAGAGGGTTCTTTTAGATGTGATGTAAACATCTCTATAAGACCAAAGGGAGATGAAAAGCTTTATACTAGAGTTGAGATAAAGAACATGAACTCTTTTAAGTTTATCCAAAAAGCCATCGCTTACGAGTTTGAGAGACAGTGTGATGCTTGGGAAGATGGAGTATATGAAGATGAAGTTTTCCAAGAGACTAGACTTTTCAACACAGATAGTGGAGAGACAAGAAGTATGAGAGGAAAAGAGGATAGTGCAGAGTATAGATACTTCCCTGATCCTGACCTTTTACCTGTTATGCTAACTGATGATATGATGAAAGAGGGGAAGAACATACCTGAACTTCCAGATGCTAAGAAAAAAAGATATATTGAAGAGCTTGGATTAAAACCTTATGATGCAGTTGTTTTAACAAACTCAGTTGAGTGGTATAAGTACTTTGAAAATATGGTTGATGATGGAGCTTGTCCTAAACTTTCAGCTAGTTGGCTTACCGTGGAACTTAGTGCAAGAGTTGGTACAAGCCAGAGTGCAGAGGAAGTAGTACCAGCTTTAACTCTCTCTAAGCTTGTAAAAAGAATCAAAGATGGAACTATCAGTGGAAAAGCTGGTAAAGAAGTTTTAGATGAGTTGGCTGAAAATGGTGGTGAAGTAGATGCTATCATAGAGGCAAAAGGTTTAAAACAAGTTAGTGATGATGGAGCGATAGAAAAGATAGTAGATGAGATTTTATCGGTAAATCCAGATAAGGTTGATGAGTACAAAAGTGGAAAAGATAAACTTTTTGGCTTCTTTGTTGGGCAAGTCATGAAGGCTAGTCGAGGAAGTGCAAATCCTGCTAAAGTAAACGAGATATTAAAGAAAAAACTGTCTTAAGAGAATGAAAAAAAAAGTACTTGAAACAGCATATCTTTTAGCTTCGGATAAAAAGTATGCCAAAATCAAGGGTTTTTTTTATGATATTTTAGAGAGTCATAAATCTTCGGTTAGAAAATATTTTGACTTTTTTATGATATTTTTAGTTATAACTACAGTTTTTATACTGATATATGAAACTAAAAATGAACTTCCTAGTTGGGTAAAAGATTTTGAAATATTTGCTCTTACTATCTTTATATGGGAGTGGATTGCTAGACTTTGGGTGATAAGTGATATTCATTTAGATATTATTGAAAATTATGAAGATAATGAACTAGAACAAGCTAATTATACGATTTGGCAGTTAGTAAAACCTGCTATTGTAAAAAAGATAAAATTCATCTTTTCTCCACTATCTATTATAGATCTTTTAGCAATACTTCCATCATACAGACCTCTTAGAGTTTTGAGATTTTTACTTATATTTAGGCTTTTGAAAGTTTTTCGTTATACAGAGGATATAAATTATCTTTTTAGAGTTTTTGTAGAGAAAAAATATGAGTTTTTTACTCTGTTTTTTATCTTTATCTTTTTGATATTTTTTGCTGGAACTACTATTTATGTTTTTGAAGGTACAGGTGTAAATGGAGGAGTAAATAACTTTTTTGAAGCAATGTATTGGGCTGTGATTACTATAACTACTGTGGGTTATGGGGATATTACTCCTGTTACTCCTGAAGGAAAGTTTGTTACTGGATTTTTAGTTATAGCTGGGCTTATACTTATCTCTTTTATGACATCTATCGTTACAACTAGTATGGCTGACAGGATGGATTTTATAAAAAGTAATAATGTTTTTCAAAAAGTTGGAAAGCTTAAAAATTACATCCTTATATGTGGATATGGTAGGGTTGCTAAGATGTTAGCTATGGAGCTTGGACTTGGTCGTGAAAATATAGTTATAATTGATAGTGATGAAGGAGCTGTTGATATGGCTTTGAGTAAGGGTTATTATGCTTTGAGGGCAGATGCAACTGATATAGAATTTTTAGAGAAGTTAGAAGTTGGCAAAAAGGCTACAAAAGTTGTTACTCTTGTAAGTAATGATGCTATAAATCTCTCTATTATCCTCTCTGTAAAATCTTTAAATAACAATATTGAGATTTATTCTCGTGCAGTTGATGAAACTACAAAAGATAAACTTATAATCGCAGGAGCAGATGAAGTTATATTTCCTTATGAGAGTGCAGCTATGATGGCTTGTAAGTATATCAACAAACCAGTGGCTATCGATGCTATAAGTCGAGTTGTAAAAGAGTATGAAGAGCCTATCATGGATGAGATAGAGATATATGAGGATTTTGGAATAGTTGGAAATACTCTAGGTAAGATTGGTCTTTTGAAAAACTCTTTGAAACTTATAGGTGTTGTTAGTGGTGGAGATAAAGAGAAGTTTATATTTAATCCAAAAAAAGATGAGTTTATTATAAAAAGTGGTGATATTTTGATGGTGCTTGGAAAGAGTGATAATATATATAGATTTAAATTAGATTTACAAAAAAGGAGCTAGTATTAAAAGGGTTCTTGTATTTGGTTACTCAAAGGTTGCTAAAGAGATTGTTGATTTTTTAGAAGAAGAGAGTGATTTAGAGTTTGTTATGTCAAGTTCAAGTCAAAATGGTATAGAAGCAGCCAAAAAAAATAATCATAAAGTTTTTTATATGGATTATAACAAAGATAGTGAACTTGAAAAGTTTGGAATAGGAGAAAATGTAAATACTCTTTTTTGTCTTAGCAATGACTTTAACAAAAATCTTTTTTTAACTTTGAGTGCTAGAAATATAGATAAAAAGTTAAATATTATTTCACTAGTTTCAAGTGAACATGAAAATAAAAAGATGATGTTGGCAGGAGCTACAAAGACTATAGATCCTTACTCAATAGGAGCAAATCAGTTTTTTACTATGATGAAGAAAAAGAAAGTTCATGATGTAATAGCTGATATACTTTATGAAAAGTCAAAAATCTCTTTAGAAGAGTTAGTTATAACTAAAAAAAGTAAATTTTTAGATGAACAGTTTAGTAGTGCTAACTTTGAAAAAGATTTCAATCTTTTGATACTTGGACTTTATGATAATAAAAGAGATAAATTTAAGTACAACATTCAAAGGATATCAAGAAAGATGAAGGAGGATGATATCTTGGTTGTTTTAGGAAATAAGTCAGAGATAAAAAGATTTAAAAAGGAAGTGTTATGAGTATATCAGTAGTTGGTGGAGGAAAGTGGGGAGAAGCTCTGCACTTGGCTTTTTTGCAAAAAGGAGAGTCGTACATAGGCTCACGAAATAAAAAAGATATAGTCAACTTTAGAGATTTTAAAGAACTTCTTAAAAGTGAATATATAGTCTTGGCTTTGTCAGCTCAACATATCAGAGAGTTTTTAAAAGAGCACTTTGAGTTTAAAAATCAAAAGATACTGGTTGCTTCAAAAGGTATAGAGGCAAATAGTGGAAAGTTTTTAAATGAAGTTTTAGAGGAATTCTTACCAAAAGAAAATCTTGCCTATATCTCTGGTCCATCATTTGCAGCAGAGGTTAAAAAGAAGCTTCCAACAGCTTTAGTTATAAACTCAAAAAACCAAGAGTTAGCAAAAAAATTTAGCTCATTTTTTCCATCCTTTATAAAGACTTATCAAAGTACAGATGTGGTAGGAGCAGAAATAACAGGGGCTTATAAAAATGTTATAGCGATAGCTGGTGGGATATGTGATGGTTTGGAGCTTGGGAACAATGCAAGAGCATCTTTGATTTCAAGAGGACTTGTTGAGATGGATAGATTTGGAGAGTTTTTTGGTGCTAAAAAAGATACATTTTTAGGACTTAGTGGAGCTGGAGATCTGTTTTTAACGGCTTCTAGTAAGCTATCAAGAAACTATAGAGTAGGTGAGGGATTAGCAAAAGGAAAAAGTTTAGATCAGATTTTAGATGAACTTGGAGAAGTTGCTGAGGGTGTTTTCACTTCACAAGCAATACGGAAGATAAGTAGTGAAAAAAATATATACACTCCGATAGCCAATGAGGTAAACAAGATACTAAATGGTAAAGATCCCAAAGATAGTCTTAGGGATCTTTTGGATTAATGTCTCTGTTGGGGGTATAAAAAATATTACTAAGTAATAAAAAAAATAATTAATGTTTTATATTAATAATATATTAAGCTAAAATAGAAAATATCTTATATTTGGTATGCTTTGTGCTATAAATAATTAAATATATTTAATTTTTAAGGATTTTGTCATGATAAAAGCTTTTTTTTCATTTTTACTTTTGGTAACTTTTTTTGGATGTACAACATCAGTTGATCCTAGGATTTCTATGAAACCACCAGTTTATGTTAAAGATACACAAATAAATAAGCAATCTAAAAAAATACAAAAACATGAAGGAAGTCTTTTTGGAAGAGGTACAAATCCTCTTTTTGCTGATAAAAAAGCTATGAAAGAAAATGATATAGTAACAGTTGTGATAGATGAAAAAACAATCCAACTATCTCAAGGAAATAAAAAGTTATCAACCTCAACAGCTTATAAAATGGGTGGAGGTGTTTTTACAGGAAAGGCAAGTGCTTTAAATAAGTTAGCAAACATAGGCTTTTCTACAAACTCTAACAATAACTTTTCAGGAAGTGGAACAAATAGTAGAAATGAAAAATTTAACACAACTATCAGTGCAAGGATAGTTAAAGTTTTAAACAATGGTAACTACTTTATATCAGGAAGTAGAGAGCTTTTGATAAACGGAGAGAAGCAGATTATAAGAATAACTGGAGTTATAAGACCTTATGATATAGATCAGTTTAACACTATAAACTCAAAGTATATAGCAGATGCAAAGATTTTGTATGAAACTCAAGGTGATATAGATAGAAATACAAATGAAGGATGGGGAACTAAGATAATCAAGAGTGTTTCACCATTTTAGAGGATTATTAAAAATTTTTTAGATAGGATTTTATGGTATATTTATAAAGTAAAGGATTATTTTGAAAATACTGCTTCTTGAAGATGACTTGACACTCAGTGAAAGTTTGAAAGAGTATTTATCTTTAGAAAATTTTAGTGTAGATGTTGTAGCAAATGCTGAGGAAGCTTATGATAAAACTTTTAATAACTCTTATGACTTCTATTTATTTGATATAAATCTTCCTGATGAGAGTGGTTTTGAAGTTTTAAAAAACTTAAAAGAGAGTGGAGATGAAACTCCAACATTTTATTTAACAGCATTGGTTGATATTGATTCTATAGCCAGAGGATTTAGTATAGGGGTGGATGACTATATAAAAAAACCTTTTGACCCTGAAGAGTTGGTGATAAGAATAAAATCTAAACTACAAAAAAATTATAAACAGATAACATATAAAGATATCATTTATAATCCAAATACAAAAGAGCTTTTAAAAGGTAATGAAAATATATACCTTGGAGATGTAGGGCTAAATATCTTTGATATGCTTATAAAAAATAAGAATAGGATAGTTTCTCAATATGATTTACTAGATCTTTTGGAAAATCAAAACTTAAATGCACTTAGAGTTAATATAAATAAACTCAAAAATAGGTTAGATTTAGATATAAAAAACATAAGATCTCAAGGATATATTCTTGAAGAGATATGAAAAAGAATCATTTTCAAAAAGTTTTTTACTCTTTTTTATTTTACAGTTAATACTACTTTTTATCATAGCATTTCAAGATTATCATAAAAGTGTTCACTCTTTAAGAGATAAGTTAAAAGAAAACATGAAAGTTTGTAGTTTTAGTTTGGATTGTAAAGAGTATGAAGTGGATTTTGTAGATAAAAATAGTACAAAACTAACATATAATCTTCAAGAAAACAACTCTACACTATATACACTATATAAAGTCCCTAGTGTTGATGACTTTTACTTAAAGATATATATTTCAAAAGATAATTATAATCACTTTGTCAAAGAGATAAAAGTCAAACTAGCAAAAACTTATGCTATTTATTTAGTTTTAATAATACTTCTTTCTTATCTTTTTTCTTTGTATACCTTGTCACCACTAAAAAAGGCTTTAAGGTTAAATGAGGAGTTTGTCAAAGATATACTTCATGATTTTAACACTCCTATCTCTTCAATAGTTATAAATCTAAAGATGTTACAAAGAGATAAAAGTAAAGAGAGTATTGTAAAGAGGATGCAAAACTCTATAGATAATATTCTTTCTTTGCAAGAAAATTTAAAGTATTTTTTAAAAGATAATAAACTCCAAAAAAGTGAAGTTGAGCTTGGTAAAATAGTTTTGCAAAGGGTAGAGTACTTTAAAAATATATATAAGAATTTAGAGTATAAAACTACAATCGAGCAAATTAAAATAAACTCAAATCAAGAGGCTATCATTCGAATAATAGACAACTTACTTAGCAATGCTTCAAAATACAATAAACAAAATGGATTTATTAAAGTAACTTTAAACAAAGATGAACTAATTATCGAAGATAGTGGAAAGGGGATTGAAAATGTAGATAAAATTTTTGATAGGTACTATAAAGAAAATGATATAGGTTTAGGTATTGGTATGCATATAGTCAAAAAATTTAGTGATGATCTTAATATAAGTATAGAATTAAAAAGTAAACTAAATATTGGTACAGTTGTAAAGTTAGATTTTAGTAAGGTAATAGTAGAGTAATGTTTCTAGTATATATTTGTAGTACATACATAAAAGAGGTGAAAAATGTTTACTAAGATGTTTATAATTTTTGTACTATTTACCAATATATATATAAATGCTTCTACTATTCAAGAGAATATTTTAAAACTTCAGAGTACTCCAAAGCAAGATAGATATAAAATAATGAATATGATAAAGTTAAAATTATCCAAAATGAATGCTCAGCAAAGATTTCAATCTATACAAAAACTTTTTCAAGCTATGAAGCATAATAAGCATGATAATATTAATAATAAACCAATACATAATATACCAGTAGAACACCAAGATTTAAAAATAGATAAAAACAAAAATTTTCAAAATCATTTCATGAAAAAAGGTGATAAACACTTTCCAAAAGATCATAAAAAATCTGGTTCTATGGGGCATAGAAGAGGTCATAAGTAGATGGTAAAAATAGTTTTTTCTATTTTATTTTGTGTAGCATTTTTAAAGGCAGATTTTATAGATGATGATATGGATGGAGTGTCAAATAAACTAGATCAATGCCCAAATACACCTTTTATGGCTCTTGTAGATAAAAATGGATGTGTAACAAAAAAGATTGATTTTGAAAAAGATAAGAGTTTAGATATATCTATTGGCTATTATCATGCAAAGATAGATGATACTTATTCTCAAAATTCAAAATCTATAAATTTGATATATAGCTATGATAAATATACTTTTATTCTAAATAGTTCAAGATATGATATAAACCAAGTTGGTAGTGGTCAAGATGATACAACAATAGGGGCTTTTTATACATTTGATAACTCTATTTACTCTCAAATTGGAATGGGTGTATATCTGCCAACCTCAGATACAGTTGATAATAAAACTGACTACTTTATAAGAGCAAAATTTTTATATAGCAAAGAGCAGTTTGATACAACTTTTAGTTATACAAGAACTTTCATGAAAGATATAGGTACAGTTGATGCAAATTCTTATATTGTATCATTTGGATATAGCTTTTCGAATAAATTTTACTCATCATTGTCTTACAATAGTAGCGATTCTATCTATACAGATAGTGGAAGGTTAAACTATTTATCTTTATACTTAGAATACTATCTTACAGATGATATATATATTTCAACAACTTACAGTGATGGTCAAAGCAGTGATGCTAGTGATTATTCATACTCTTTTGATATAGGATATAAGTTTTAATCCAATCATAACTTACAAAGTTAATACTTAGGTAATACTTATATTTTATAATTAAAATCTAAATTTAATTAATGGAGTAATTTATGAAAAAATATATAAAATATGGTGCTATCTCTTTCATAGCTTCAACTATATTAGCTGGTTGTGGTGGTGGTAGTACAGGTGTAAATAGTAATACAATAGGAACAGCAAGTTATCTTGATTCAGAAGTTGAAGGTGTAAGTTATAAGTGTGGATCAGTTGAGGGAGTAACTGATGAAAATGGTACTTTTAAATTTGAGAGTGGAAAAGAGTGTAACTTCTATATAGGAGATATAGCTTTAAGAAAGATAGATGCATCTTTGTTGGCTGATGGTAAAGAAATTATAGAGGATAATGCAACTATAGCCGCATTTTTACAAACTATAGATGTTGATGGAAATGCTACAAACGGTATAGATATAGATAAAGATGTAGTTGATACTTTAAAAACAGAGGGAATAGCACATGTTCCAGAAAATGAGACTCAGTTAACAGATGTATGGACTACTTTAAAACAAAAAAATAGTAAGTATAAAGGTAAATTAGTTGATAAAATCAAAGCGATGGAACATGTTGAAGAGACAAAAAGAAAACATATAAAAGATTATAATGGTACTCATGAAAATGAGAGTGTAATTGCTTGGTTTGGAGATAAAGAAAATAATCGTATAGATGTTGTTGATGTAAAAAATATGCAAGTTATAGATGAGATTTCAACAGGACATCAAAAAACCTATGCAGCTGAAGTTGTTAAAGTTCATGGAGAACATACTAAAACACCAAAAATGTATATAGATAATCGTGGTAGTGATGCTATAGATGTACTTGACCCATCTACAAAAGAGATTGTTAAAACTATAGATTTACCATTTCATCCTAGAAGTATCGCAGTAAATGAAGATACTGGATTAGTTGCAGTATCTGGTGTTGATAAACCAATGACAGCTATAATTGATTCAAAAACTGATACACTTATAGCCAGTGTAGGGGATAATAATGTAACTTATCCTGTAACAAGTGGACATAGTTATGTTTCAAGTGGAACTCTTGCTTGTGGGCATCCAGAATGGTTAGATGAGAGCCATTTTGTACTATTAGATAGACAAAATAAGCAGATAAAAACTTATAAAATATATAAAGATACAGATGGAAATTGGCAAACTTCTTTGTTAAATGTAGTTAATACACCTTCTCCTATTCATAACTTGATTCCACCAAAAATTCACGGAGAAGTAGGTCATAAGATAACAGAGCATAATGAAGGAGAGCATAAAGGCAGAAGAAAACATATGGGTAAAGATAGATACTCAACTGTTTTTTATGCAACTGCAGAGGGTGCGACTGATGTATATCCTTCAGTGTTAAAGCTTGAGTTTGATGAAAATAGTGGACTTAAAATAGTAGATAATTTAGAAATCAAAAAAGATGGTTTATCTGCTAATGTTATGGGAGTGCATCACTTAAATTTTATGAAAGATAAAAAACATATATATGTAGGTTCTGATGAAGGTAATCTTTTTATCGTAGATTATTCACAAACACCTATGAAAATAGAAAAAATTATACCAGCTGGAAAAGGGGCAGGTCATACAGCAGAGTTTAAACATGGAAATATAGCAGTTGTTATAAATCATAAAGATAGATTTATAACACTAATGAATACATCAACAAATACAAAAATAGCAGATATAAATGTAAGTGAAGTTGATAATTCATTGATAGGAAATGTTCAAACTCAAGCACATCCACAATATTATTTTAGTCCAGATGGAAAATATTTCTATCTATTTCTTACTGAAGAGGGAGAGCTTGTAAAAGTTTCTTTAGAAGATAAAGAGGTTGTAGAGAGATTAAATATAGGTGGAAAGATAGCTATGGGTTCATTTGTAGGAGAGTAATTTTCTTAGAGGGAGTCTAAAACTCCCTCAATTATATTTCATTTTGAAATATATCTTTGTTTGTGAGGATAAATTTGCTAAAATACTTTCATGAATAAAGAAGTATTAGATATAAGTTTGGGATTTTTGTTGGGTTTTATTGTTAGTGGTGGGGTGTTTTACTACTTTTATTTTCGCTTAGATAAAAAGAGTGTTCTTATAAAAGATAAGTTGAAAGAGTTTTACTTTGAAAATAGACTTTTGAGTGAAAAGTTAGAGAATCATGAAAATCTAAAAGATGAGTTTAAAGCTGTTAGTTCTTCACTTTTAAATGAAAGCTCTAACTTTTTAGTTCAAAACTCTACTAAAAATCTAAACCTTCTCCTAACTCCATTTAAACAGAGTGTGGAAGAGTTCAGTAATAGTATCAAAAACTACTATATAAATGAAACAAAAGAGAGATTTCACTTAACCAAAGAGGTACAAAACTTAAACTCTTTAAATACCAAACTAGCAGAGGAATCAAACAGACTTACAAAAGCTCTAAAGGGAGATAATAAGTTTCAAGGAAGTTGGGGAGAGTTTATCTTGGAGAGTGTTTTGGAAAAATCAGGTCTTAGAGAGGGATTTGAGTATGAAACTCAAAGTAGTTTTAAAAGTCATGATAAACTATATAGACCAGATGTAGTTATAAAGTTACCTAAAAATAGAGAGATTATCATTGACTCAAAAGTTTCGTTAAAAGATTATGAAATTTATATAAATGATGGAAATCATGATGCGATGCAAAGACATATAAATTCTATAAAAAATCATATAAAAGGCTTATCTTCTAAAAGTTATGAAAAGTTAGATGGAGTTGATAGTATAGAGCTTGTTTTGATGTTTATACCTATTGAGTCTGCATTTATTGAAGCTTTAAGAGAAGATAGTGGGCTTTTTGATTTTGCTTATAGTAAAAATATTATTTTAGTCTCTCCAACAACTCTTATAACAGTTTTAAAAACGGTAGAGTATAGTTGGCAAAAGTATTTTCAAGATAAAAATACAAAAGAGATAGTTAAAAAAGCAAACTATCTGTATGATAAATTTCAAGGTTTTTTAAATGATATGAGTATCGTAGATAGTAGTTTAAAAAAGGCTCAAAACTCTTACGAAGAAGCCTTTAAAAAACTATCCACTGGAAAAGGAAATATCTTAAAAACTACAAATGATTTAAAAGAATTAATCCATTTTTCTAATAACAGTTCCGATACCATCGCTAGTAAATAACTCTAGTAAAATAGAGTGTTCAACTCTACCATCTATGATGTGGGCTTTTTGTACTTCACCATTTATTGCTTCTAAACAAGCCATAACTTTTGGAATCATACCTCCACTTATGGTTTCATCCTCTATCAAAGAGTCAATATCTCTTTTATATAGAGTTGAGATGAGATTTTTCTCTTTATCTAGTACTCCTGCAGTATCAGTTAAAAATACTACTTTTTTTGCATTTAGTGCTACTGAGATTTTACTAGCTGCTAAGTCTGCATTTATGTTATATCCTACATGACCTAAGCTTTCACCACTTGCAATAGGTGCGATAACTGGGATGAACTTTTCATCTAAGAGTTTTTGTAAAACTTGGCTATCAACAGAAGTTATATTTCCTGTATATCCAAAAGCTCCATCATCTTTCGGAATCGCTTTTAAAAATCCTGCATCTTTTCCACTTATACCGATAGCTTTTGCTCCATGAGAGTTCAAAAGTGATGTTATTTCTTTGTTTATAAGTCCACTTAAAACCATCTCAACAACTTCCATGTTCTCTTTTGTTGTTACTCTTTGTCCATCTTTAAACTGGGTTTTTATGTTTAGTTTTTCAAGGTATTCATTTATTCTCTTACCACCACCGTGGACTATAACGGGTTTTAATCCTACAAGGTAAAGTAGAACTATATCTTTTGCAAATTGCTCTTTTAGGTGTGGTTGGGTTTGAGCAGCTCCTCCGTATTTTATAACTACTGTTTGGTTTCTAAACTCTTTTATAAATGGAAAGGCATCAAGTAGAGTGTTTGCTACTTCAATCTTTTTTTGCATCTGGTATCCTTATCTCTTTTTTAAATACTATTTTTAACTTCATGATAGAAAGGTTAAGATTATACTTTTTTAACTTTACTTCATCTTTAGTTGTTGTTAAAATAGAAGTTGGATTATATTTTTTTATTAAATCATCTATAAACTTTTTTGAAAAATCACTATGGTCGGGCAGGGTTATTTTAGTTATATCTTTTGGGAGGTATTTATCTAATCTCCCAGGTTTAGATATAGCAGTTAAAAATATCATATTTTTAGTTGGTTTTTGTATCTCAACTTCTCTTTTAAAGTCAATATCCTCTTCTAAAATCAAATCTGCATACTTGTAAAAGAAAGGAGGAAACCTATATGCACCAGAGGGGAGGGAAAATGGAAGAAGTCTTTGGTTAGGTTTTAAAAGTATATCAAACTTTTTAATCCCAAACTTTGAAAAGCCATCATCTAAGAAGATGATTTTTGCTCCTAATTCTTTTGCTTTTTTGATGCCTTTAACTCTATCTTCACTTACTATAACAGTTGCTTCTTTTAAAGAGGTAGCATAGAGCATCGCTTCATCACCACTTGTTTTGGTATCTGTTTTTATTTCTTTGTTTTGAGAAACTACAACTAAACCTTTTGAAACTCTTTTATAACCTCTTAGAATTATGGCTACATCTTTGTAATTTTTTGCTAATTCAATAGTTATAGGAGTTTTTCCACTTCCACCTACTATCAGATTTCCTACACTTACTATCGGAATGTGAAAATCTATTGGGTTTGAAATAAATTTTTTTATACAGACTAAAAGGATATATATAACAGATATTGGAAGTAGTAAAAAAGCTACTATCTTTTGAAAAGTGGATGGGTAGAAGAGGTATCTCTCTACCCAAAAGTGGATTTTAGACTCTATTGTTAGCTACCTCATTTATGACTTTACATACATATTTTACATCATCATTGCTCATTTTTGCATAGCAGGGAATTGAGAGGATTTGTTGGTAAGTTGTAAGAGCTACTGGAAAAGCATTTACTTTTAGAGAGTATTTTTGCTTATAGTATGTTATAAGGTGTAGAGGTACATAGAAAAGTCCTGTATATACTCCTTTATCTCTTAGATGTCTCGCAAAATCATCTCTATTTTTATCTATTTTTATAGTATAAAGTCCATAAGTATGATTAGGAGTTACTTTTGGAAGAGTAATATGAGGTGTATCTTTTAGCTCTAGTTGATAAATCTTAGCTATTTCTTGTCTTCTTTTTATAATCTCTTCTACTTTTTGAAGTTTTGCTATAGCAAAAGCAGCTTCTAGTTCACTAGTGTCGTATTTTATACCTATCTCGTTAATATCATAAACATACCCTAAAGTACCACTTAAATCCCACTCTTTTGAGACTATACCATGATGACGAAGAAGTACTGCTTTTTCATATAACTTTTTATCGTTTGTCGTAATGATACCACAGTTTATGATAGGATTTTTTAGATTTGATCCAAAAGAAAAAGTTGTTAAATCTCCTCCTGTGTTTCCTATCATATTGTCATGATATTTTGCTCCTAAAGATGTAGAAGCATCTTCGATAACTTTTATTTTGTTTTCTTTTGCTATTTTGTATATTTCATTAAGCTCAGCACTAACTCCACCTATATGGCTAACTACTACAGCCTTTAGTTTTTTATGTTTATGTTCTACTAAAGCTTTTTTTAGTGCATCTACACTCATGTTAAAGCTTTCACCTTCTATATCAACAAATATAGGCTCTGCATCAAAGTGCCTAACTGCTTCAGCGATAGCTGGATGAGAGTTTACGGAGCAGAGGATTTTATCTCCTCTTTTAAGACCTAATGCAAACATACTAAGGTGAATTGCTCCACTCCAGCTTGAAGTTGAGATAGCATATTCACTACCAGTAAACTCACACATTAAATCTTCTAGTTCTTCTATCTTTGAAGCTCCTTTTAGCTTTAGAACCTCGGATACTAAGCTCTCTTCACTTTTGTCTATATGTGGTACATAAAAAGGTATCTCTCTCATCATCTCTCCTAAAGTTTTACATCTCTTGGATATAGAAAATCTATTCCAATAGTTCTTTTTGTTATTTTAGCAATAATAGCCATCTTTCTTTTAAACTGATTTGCATAAATCATCTTGTCAAGTTTTAAAACAAGCTCTTTATCAAAGCCTTTTTTTATAACTTCATTTGGGCTAAGTCTGTTTTCAACTAACTGAAAAAAAACTTCATCAATCTGTTTATAAGTATAGCCTAATTCTTCCTCATCACTTTGTCCTTCCCACAAATCAGCAGAAGGTGGCTTTGAAATGATACTTTTTGTAACTCCTAAATGCTTAGCAAACTCAAAAATCTCACTTTTATAAAGATCTCCGATAGGATTTATGGCACTTGCTAAATCACCATACCAAGTCCCATAACCTAAAAGTATCTCACTTTTGTTGCTTGTGCCTAAAACCAAGGAGTTATATTTTGCTGATTGGTCAAAAAGTATAGACATCCTGATTCTTGCACTAAAGTTTCCTACTCTTAAGCTTGTTGAATTTTGATTTTCGCTATATGCTTCTATGATGTTTTTTATCTCTATGATTTCGTAGTCTATGTCAAATTTTTCACAGAGCTCTATAGCATCAGTGATAGAAGAGTCACTAGAAAACTGTGATGGCAGAAGTATAGCTTTTAAGTTTTTGCCAAAAGCCTTTTTTGCCAAAAGAGCAACAACAGCAGAGTCTAAACCACCACTTAAACCTAAAACTACACCTTTAAGTCCAGTTTTATAAGTTTCTTGCTTTAAAAAATCTACTAAATACTCTTCTAGATAATCCCATTTCATTTAATCATGATATTAAAGTTTTGGTAAAGGTTTGCTTACTTACCTTTAGGTCTAAAAATCTTTATAACTTCTTCATCAGCTTCCATAAAGTTTCCACCTATCAAATCTATACAGTATGGGACTGCTGGGAAAACTGCATCTAAACACTCTCTTATGGATTTTGGTTTTCCTGGGAGGTTTATGATAAGCGATTTGTCTTTTATACCAGCAGATTGCCTTGATAGGATGGCTGTTGGGACATATTTTAAGCTTACTGCTCTCATCTGTTCTCCAAAACCTGGGAGCATTTTATCGCAGATATTTTCAGTGGCTTCTGGGGTTACATCTCTTGGGGCTGGTCCTGTTCCTCCTGTGGTTACTATAAGGTCACATTTTAGTTTCACTAGCTCAATCATGGTTTTTTCTATCAACTCTTGCTCATCAGCTATACATCTGTATTCAAATTCAAGAGGATTTTTTAGGTACTCTTCCATAGTGTCTTTTATAGCTACTCCTGATATATCTTCGTATATGCCTTGACTTGCTCTGTCTGATGCTGTTATAATTCCTATTTTTATGGTTTGCATATCGTATGTCCTTTTTCTTTTAAGTAGTATGTTGTGGCGAACTCTTTAAAAAAGTTGTTTGCCTCTTTTGTGTTTATTATCTTATCTTCTGATCCTAAATAAACTTTTATATCTATATCTTTTAGTTTTTTATCCCATTTATAGTTTAGGAGTAGTTCAAGTTCTTCATATCGTCCTTCAAAAAAATAGTTTTCTAAATGGTTTTTGCATGGAAGTGAGGCATTAGTTAGAAAGTTTTTTATGTATTTTTCTTTGTTTTTCTTGAAGTGCAGAAGTTGTAATCTTTTGAATTTTTCATCTCTATCTAAAAAAAAGGCTGGGGAGAGTAGGGTTAGGGTATCTACTCTTTTTGTTGTGTTTAAACAGTACTCATAAGCCTTTATAGCACCTAAACTAAATCCAGCTACTTCATACTCTGAGCTAGTTAGAAAGGAAGCAAAAAGTTCACTTTCACCACTAAGACAAAAACCACTAAAAAACTGCATAGTTGCCATCCTCTTTTACCTCTATATCTTCTAGGTAAACCCAGCTTTTGTGGAGGTTGTCTTTTGAGGTTATCTTGACTTGGTTATAGTATTGGTCATAGCCTATGTTGTTTTCTTCTACTAATACTAAGAGATTTTTTGAGTGTTTTTTTCTAAACTCAAAGTTGTTCTGTTTTACTATCTCTTCTAAGATTTTAAGTCTTTGTTTTGCCTTGTCCCCTCTAACTTCTTCTTTTAAAGTGGTTGAGTGAGTGCCATCTCTTTTACTAAATGTAAATGCATGAAGATGAGTAAGTGGAAATTTCTTAAAGTTTATTAGTGCATCTTGCCATATCTCTTCACTCTCTCCAGGATGTCCTACTATATAGTCAGTTCCAAGGGCAAATCCTTTGTCTGCTATATACTCAAAAAGTTCTAAATCTTTTTCTAAGTGGTTTCTTCTTCTCATGATTTGAAGCATTTTTTCATTTGTATGTTGTAGTGCTATATGTAAATGTTTTTCTAAAAACTCTTCACCTAAAAGCTCTTTAAATTCATCATCTATCTGTACTGGTTCTAGTGAGCCTAATCTTATCCTCTTTACACCTTTTATCTGTGATATTTTTTTTAGTAGTTTTGCTATGGATGAGTTTTTGTCTTTTCCATAACTTCCTATATTTGTTCCAGTTAGTACAAACTCTCCAAAGCCATTGTAGGCTAGTTTTTCTATCTGTTTTAAAAGTAGGCTCTCGTCTTGACTTCTTGCTTTTCCTCTAACACTAGGGATAATACAGTAGCTACAACTAAAATCACATCCCTCTTGGATTTTTATGAAAGCTTTGGTTTTTGAGGAGAAATCTTGAACTATATCGGTGTCAAGTGAGGTTAAATCTCCTAGCTTAAAAAAAGGCTTTTGGCTCTTTAGAAGTTCATTAATATTTGATTTTTCACTGTGTCCTAATACTCCAAAAACTTTACCATCTCTTTGAAGCTCTTCTCCTTTACTGATAGCTCCACAACCAGCTAAGATGACTTTTTTGCCTGCTCTGTTTTGTTTTGAGATATATCCTCTAGCACTACCATCAGCAGAGTTTGTAACTGTGCATGAGTTTACTACTATGATGTCGGCTTCTTTTTCAGAGTTTACTAAGATAAAGTCTTTTAAGTTACTTGCCATGATAGCAGAATCATAAAGATTTGTTCTGCAACCAAATGTTTTAAGAAATAGTTTTTTCACCATCTTCCTTTGGAGGCATGATAGGTACATTTTTATCTTTTTTGATATTTACAACTTGTGTATGGTAAGCTATATGTATGTCATCATGTTCTTGTATCAAGTCTATTATCTCGGCACTTATGCTACTTCTTAAAGTCAAGGTTGCATAAGAATTTGTCATGTACCATGCAGCTATCTTAACTCCATAATCTTCTATAAAAGTATAAACTCTAGGCTCTACATTTATATTTTTTAAGCTGTATTGGTTTCTTAGCATGTTTAACTGTTTTCTTGAAATCTCAGTATAACCTTTTGAGTACTTTTTTACTATCTCTTTTATAAGTTTTTGAGCTTTTTGATAGTTTGAATCAAAAGTTAAAACTATATCTATCTCATCCCAAACGGTTTTTATCTTTCCGTGAGTATAGTTTGCCAAAACATCAGTAAAAATATAATTGTTAGGGATAAAAATCATCCTACCAGCTCTATGATTTATCATCAAAGTTGTATAAGTGATATCCTCTAAGATAGTCATTCTTAAAAATGATATATCAACTATATCTCCAACAAAGCTCTTTCCTTGCCTTGTTACTTTCACTCTATCACCCACATGAAAACTGCCACCAAAAACTATAACAGTCCAGCCAAGAAGGCTCATAAAAAGGTCTTTCATAGCGATTGCAATACCAGCAGAGGCAAAACCTATGACTGTAACTAAGTAGCTAACATTTTCTAAAAATGAGAACAGAAGTATGATGACTATCAAAATAAGGTTTGTAAAGTTTATAAACTTATTTGCCATATAGTGTCGTTCATTGTCAGTGATAGTTTTTTTAACTATCATTTTGAATATAAAAGATAAAAAGATGATAAAAGCTATCATGATAGCTACATTTATTAGTTTGTTTACTTGAATTTTTATATCATCAGTTACTTTTAGTTTATCATCACTTATCTTTTTTCTAAAAAGGGTAAAAGTAGCATCAGCTTGTTGGTAAGCTTTTTGAAAATCTTTTATATATAGGTTGAGTTTTTTTAACTCATTTTGAAGTTTTTGAGATGGTTGGATAGTATCAAGTTTTTTTAGAACAGATTTTTTTTGATTTAGTTTTATAAGCAGTTTGTTTAAAAGTTTTAGTTTGTTTTCATGAAGCTCAACAGCTGATTTTAAAACTTTTATGTATGAAAAAGCTTTCACTATGTCAAATGGAGATTTTATCTGTGGGGACTTTGTTGCAATAGTAGGATTTAAGAGGTCATCAAAAGGGGAGTTTTTAAACTCACTCAAAAGGTGCATTTTGTTTTCAAGAGCTTTCTTTTGACTCTCTATATCATCTTGATTTTTTTTAGAGTGCTTTTTTTTCTTTAGATTGTCCAACTCGTTTTTAAACTTTAGATATAGATTGTGGTTTGTGTACTTTGTAAACCAGACATTTGAATCTAAGGATTTATTTATCTCTGTGAGTTTTTCATTTTGAAGTTTTATAATCTCACTTTGTTTTACTATGTCATTTGCATCAGATTCTTTTGTTTGGTTGTTTTGGGCAAATAAAAGTGAAAAAAATAGTAAAAAAAGTGCTAAAACTTTCATACAAACTCTCTTAAAGTATCTAATACAACTTCTTTATCTATATCTTTTTTTATCTCATATCCACCAATCCCTTTTGGCAAGATAAAAGTGATAGAGTCACTTCTAGTTTTTTTATCTAAAAAGAAGTCATTATAAAAACTATCTATATCTTTTATTTTATAAGTTGTTGGAATATCGTAGCTTTCAAGTAACTCTTTTATTTGTGTTGCTTCACTTTGATTTAAAAGTCCTAACTTTTGTGATAAAGTATTTGCCATAACGATACCTATACCAACTGCTTCTCCATGAAGATATGTTTTAAAGTTAGTTTCATGTTCTATAACATGAGCGAAAGTGTGTCCATAGTTTAAAACTGCTCTTATGCCATTTTCTTTTTCATCTAACTCTACTACTTTTGCTTTTGTTTTTACACTAAGCTCTATCGCTTTTTCTAAGTTTTTATCTCTATGTAAAGAGTTATTTGTTAAAAATCTAAAAAACTCTTTATCAAAAGTAACTGCCATTTTTACTATCTCAGCAACTCCAGCTCCAAATTCTCTTAAAGGCAGAGTTTTTAGAAAAGAGGTTTCTATATAAACAGCTTTTGGTTGATAAAAAGCTCCAACTAAGTTTTTTCCATAAGAGTTATTTATGCCTGTTTTTCCACCAACACTTGCATCTACTTGGGAGAGTAGGGTGGTTGGGATTTGGATGAAGTTTATGCCTCTTTGATATATCGAAGCTAAGAAACCAGTCATATCTCCTATCACTCCACCACCTAAAGCTATAAGAGTTGAGCTTCTATCAAACTTGTGATTAAAAAGATTATCAAGCATGTCATCTATGCTTTTTTGATTTTTATACTCCTCTCCATCAGGAACTGTGATGATATAAAGTTCTTTTGCTTTAATGCATGAAAGAAGTGTTGAGAGGTGAAGTCCAGCTACTTTTGGGTTTGTGATGATAGCCACTTTAGTGTTTATAGAGATATTTTCAAGTTCATTTATAAAGATTTTATAATCATTTGAAGCTTTATTTGAAAAATTTATATCTACTATCATGATAACCCCTTATTTGTTTCTTAATTATAACATAAATTATCTGATTAATCTAAGAGGATTTATATTTGTATTGTTTTTAGTTACTTCAAAATATAGTTCATCTTTTACTTTTCCTAAGATGTAACCTTTTTTTATGTAGTTTCCTTTTTTTATAGTTGGTGCGATGGATGAGAGCTTTGCATATAGAGTATGAAGTCCGTTTTTGTTTTGGACTATTACTATGTTTCCTATTGGTGGGGTGTTTGTTATACTTATAACTTTTCCATCAAGGATATTTATAACATTTTTACTTCCTAGTGGTTTTAAAACTACATTTGGATTAAACATCTTGATTTTATAGTTTGGATCAGTAAATGAGCCAAATTTTCTTACTACTTTGTATCTTTTAAAAGGAGCTATTGTTTTACTTCCTCTATACTTTGCAACTGGAGCTGTATTGTATGAGTTTCCTACTCTTCTAACTTCTACTTCATCTTGTGCATTACTAGTGATTTTAATAGAATTTTTTCTATCATTTTCTTCTTTTATAATGTTAAGTTTTTTAAGAAGAGATGTTAGTTGTCTGTTTTGTTTTCTTACAAGTTGTAGTTTTTTTAAATACCTTTTCTTTTCATTTTCTAGTTTAGAGAGTGTATTTTTTTTTAAACTTTCATATTTTTTTAATTGATTTTTTTTGCTTAACAAAGATGCAACTTTTGAGTTTAGTTTGTCATACTCACTTTTTGCATAGGCTAAGTCAAGTTTTAAAGAAAGGGATTTTAGTTTTGTTTTGTTGAACTTATCTTTCAAAACTTTTGAGTAAGCTTTGTTTATATATGAGTTTATCAAATCATATATATTTGTGTTAAAAGAGTTTGATTGTTTTATGATGTTAAACTTTATCTCTTTAGATAGTATTTCTACTAGTTTTTTGTTTACTTTGGTTCTTTTTGAGTTTAGTGAAGAGATGATTTTGCTTATCTTGTTTAGTTTTCTTTTTGCTTCAATGGACTTAGATTTTGAGTTTTTTATGTCATCTGATAACTCTTTGATGGAAACTCTTATCTTATCAACTCCTTTTTTATAGGTAGTGATTTTGCTAGAAATATCTTCTAATGAGTTTAGTATCTTTTTTTCTTTTTTTGTATTTGTAGTTAAGTTTTGTTTTGTGTTTTTTATCTTTGAGTTTGTGTTTGCAAGAAGAGAAAAAGTAAAAAATACAACTATAAAGAAGAACTTTTTCAACTAGCACTCTCCTGCCTGAAGATGGTTACAGAAACAGCTATGATAGATAAAGTTATACTTAAAAGAAGTAAACTAAGGGTGTCAGTAAAAAAGTGGAAGTTTCTAAGCTCTATCCCTATATCTTTTTGTACTTGTGCAAAATTTGCTAAATATGGTAGATATAGATAAACTATACTAACTATCAAAGTAGCTATGATTGAGTCTATAATAACTAGCTTATAAAGAGCAGCACTTTTTAACCAATAAGGTGCTCCAAAAAGTTCCATGATATACATACGATTGTTATGCTCATAAGTCCAAATCTCCATCTGTTTTGCTATCAAAAGTATAGAGATGATAAAGATAAAAACTGTAAATACAAAAGATGCACCCTTTGAAAGAAGCAAAAATTGATGGAGTTTTTCAAAGCTTTTTTTGTATGTTTCTACTTTAGTGATGCCATTTAAGCTTAAAAGTTTTGTTTTTATCACTTTTAACTCATCAGTTGATGGGAGTTTTTTTAGTGAGATTTTGTAAAACTCAGGCAGGGATTCTCTTAGATATGTAAGATTTTCTTTTGAGATTTTATCATTTGAGAGTTTTTTTATGTATATAGATTTATCAATATGAGTTAGCAAATTTATATCTTCATACTCTTTTTTCAACTCTTTAAGGGATAAAACTCTATCTGAAACTATGACAATAGAGTAGTCATTTATAAGTTTTTGTTCATACTGACTTACACTTCTATCAACCATCTTTGAAAACTGAAATGAAAACAGAAGTATAAAAAGTGGTAGTAAAAATGATAGATGATTTTTAAGAGATTTCATGCATACTTCCTGAATCTAGATAATATTGTTTATAGTCGATTGCTATATTTGATGGTATCTTGTGAGTTACTACTATGATTGTACTTCCTATATGCTCTTTTACATTTTTTAAAAGATTCCAGATGACATTTGATGAGTATTCATCCAAGTTTCCTGTGGGTTCATCAGCTACGATTAGTTTTGGATTGTGAGCTAATGCTCTTGCCATCGCTACTCTTTGTTGTTCTCCACCACTTAGTTCCATTGGGAAAGAGGAGGCTTTATGTGATAGTTTTACATGAGTTAGCAGTTTCTTTGCTTGATGAGTGCATATCTCTTTTGAGTAACCAGCTATGATGAGTGGAAGCATGACATTTTTTTCTACGGTCCACTCGTTGATGAGTTTAAAGTCTTGGAAAATAACACCTATATGTCGTCTTAAAAGTGATATGTTTGATTTTGAAATATTTTTCATGCCAAATCCACTTACATTTATTTCTCCAGCACCTATTGGTATATCTCCATAGATTGATTTTAAAAAAGTTGACTTTCCACTTCCACTTTTACCTGTTAAAAAGATAAATTCACCTTTTTGTACTTCTAAGTTTATATTTTTTAGTATTGGCTCTTTTTGGTTGTAAAAAAGTGTTAAGTTTGTAGCTTTTACTACTGTGTTAGTGGACATTCTATACCTTTTTTATATGTTTGATTAAAGATGCATGAGCATCAAAGTTATCTTTAGTTGGTAATATATTATTGGAAAAGTATTGTACATTTTTATCTTTAAATATAATATATTTATGTTCACTTTTTTCATAAGAGCCTAGAGTTACTTTTAGCACTCCCTCGTAATCATTAATTTTTAGGATATTTTCAAAGTTTATAAAGAAGTTTTCACCTCTTATACACTCTGTTTTAAAGTTTTTTAAAAGAGTTGGAAAAAGGTTATATAACTCTTTATCAAACTCTATTTTTAGAGATTTTTTCTCTTTTTGTTTTGGAGTAGTATTTGTAAGTATGACATCATGAATATTTTTTTCTTGTTTTTTCCATCTATCTTCATATTTGCTACTTATATCAAGAGAGAAATTTTTTCTAACTTTGAGATCATATGTGTTAAATGAGTTGATAATCTCTAGGGCATACTCATAATAGTTTTGAGAATCTGTTCTAAGCTCAAATGTTCCATCTTTTTGTAAAACACTAAAACACTCATCTATAAATCTTTTACTTATAACTCTTCTATGAGGTTTTTTATCCCAAGGAACTGGAAAATGCAAAAAGATAGTTTTTACACTTTGGCTAGGGAGTAGTTCTAAAAAAATTCTTGCATCATAGTCTAGGATTAAGATATTATCAATACCCTGAAGTTTGCACTGTTTTATAACTTGTTCGATTGAGGGTTTGTGTATCTCTATACCTATATGTAAAATATCAGGATTTTTTTTAGCTTGATATATAAGATGTCTTCCACTTCCAAATCCTATCTCGATAGCTATCGGACTTTTAGGTTTAAACTCATCTACAAAGTAATCTATCTTTTTTAAAAATTGGCTTGATTTATCTAAGTGCATAGATGACTTTTTACTCTCTATGTTTGAGTATGTAAGATCTAAATTTAGAGTAGTTGCTAAGATATTTAAAGCTTTTTGGATTATAAAAACAGGAGAAAAACGAGTTAGTTTTTCAGCTTTTATCAGGTAATCACTATCTCTTTTTATAACTTCTATAAAAAACTCTCGTTTTTCATGACTTACTTTTATGAGAGATCTTCCTTTGTTCTCTAAAGTAGCAAACTCAAACTCATATCCATCTTTGAAAAATGGATATGAGGGGTGAGAAAAGTTTTTTGTTTGGATATTTGGCATTCTATCTTATCTCTATGGAGATTTCACGAGATGGTTTTGTTGGGATTCCATCATTGTCAATACCTATGACTCTATATTTATAAGTTCTTTTTAGTTGTATATCGTTATCAACAAACTGTGTTGAAGTAATATCGGTGTAATTTAAAGTTTTTGGGATAAAAAACTTTGAGTAATATCTTTTTACAACTTCATATTTTCTTATGTTTCTACTCATAGGTTCCCATCTTATGATAACTCTTCCATCAACTAGCTTGTATTCGATAATTTTGGGAGCCATAGAAGATGCTTTTGTATTTGCCATAACAGCTTTTGGATATAAAGGTGATTCTAATCCAAAATTATCAACAGCAGTTACTTTATAGTAAACTTTTCTACCATCATGAGGAATATTATCTATGAAATACTTTTTTGAAGTTGAGGCATGTTTGATAAATAGTTTATCTCTAAACAGACTTGTATAAATATTGTACTTTACTATATATCTTGACTTATCCTCAAGGTTAGGGTCTATCCATGAGAGTTGGATTTTTCTTGGAAGATTACTTCTAACCATCACATCTTTTATCACTAAAGGTGTTCTCTTTGTATATCCGTAAGCTATGTTTGAATATGGAGTTTTTACACCATCATATGTAACACCATAAAATCTATAGTAGTATGCATCACCATTTTTAAGTCTAGTATCTATGTACTGAGTTTGAAGGGATTTGTAAATAGTTTCTAAATCCTCCCATTTTACTTTGTCTTTGCTTCTTTGGATTTGGTAGTATTTTATAAGTTTGTATTGAGAATATAGCTTCCAGTTCAGTTTAGTTTTTTGAATATAGTTTTTACTAGCTACTAAAGAGGATGGTGCTGGTAGTGTATATTTTGTTGCTACACTTAGTGCAGGAGAGGCAATAGATACTCTTTTATCTTTTGTATAAGCAGATATTTTGTATTTGTAGAGTTTATTTGGTTTTAGATTCTTATCAACATAATTTGTTGCATAAACATCTGGAATAGTTTCAATAAGTATATATCTTCCACTATGTTCAGAATATCTAAAAATCCTATAACCAGCTGTATTTGAATCTGGTTGATAACTCCAATGAAGAGCAATTTCCGTCATGGAAGGTGTTGCAGAGATTTTAGTAGGTGTTTTAACAGATGGGTCAACTTTTAAGTCATTTAAAAATGGTATTTTTATATCTCTAAGACTTTTTATAGCTTTATCACTTGAAGTTCTGTATTTGCTAAAGTCGATTCTTTTTGTTGAACAGCCACTAAGAAGTAGTAAACTTATTAAGGATAAAATCGCTAGATAGTTTTTCATGTAATTCCTTTTTATCAAACTGTTTTTCTAGTATATCTCTCATATCATCAAATAGTGGTGCTTTCAAGAAAACTTTTTTACTATTTGCTGGATGAGTAAAATATATTATATATGCATGCAACATAATTCTATTTATTTTATCTTTATTACTCTTAAATCCATATGTAAAGTCAGCTAAAATATGCCTGTTTATTAAAGCCAAATGAGCTCTTATTTGATGAGTTCTTCCTGTGTAAAGTTTTGCTGCTATAAGGGAATACTTTCCATTTTTTGAAGTTAATAGTTTTTTAAAAGATGTTTTAGCATATTTTCCATTTTCACCAGCTAACATTTTTAAGCGATTTTTTGGATTTCTAGCTATGTTTTTCTCTATCACAATATCCTCTTTTAGTGGAGTATCTATGATGGCAAGATAGTATCTTCCCATACTTTTATCTGAGAGTTGTTCACTAAGATGAGAGTGAGAATTGTTGTTTTTTGCGACTACTAAAGCACCACTTGTCTCTTTGTCTATTCTATGAACTATACCAGCTCTCTCCTCTCCACTTAGGTTTGAAAGAGTAAAGTTTTTACTTTTAAGCCACTCAACTAAAGTTGCCTCTTTTACAGATGGAGCAGGGTGGATTGTAAGAAATGGGGGTTTATTTATAACAAGCAGATCATCATCTTCATGTATTATATCAACATCAAAATCAACTTCATACTTTTCTTTAGAAGTAACTTTTGGTAAGGAGTAGTTGATAATATCACCAACTTTAACTTTGTATCCACTTTTTAAAATAGTTTTATTATTTACCTTAACTCCAATATTTTTGATGAAGTTTTCCACTTGGCTTCTTGAAGTTTTTAACTCTTTTTGTAAAACAATATCTAATCTTATATTTTCTTTAGCTACAATGGTATTCAAAATACTCCTTAAGGGTTTAGGTTTGATAAAAATAAACAAAAAAATTTTTATACACTTTGATTATATCTTGCCTCTGCTTATTTTGCCACTTATGATGACAAGTTATGGCTTAGTAAATGAGCTTCATCCTACTTTGGCACATAAACAAATCATTTATTATAGTGTTGGTTTTTTTGTATTTTTATTTTTCTTCTTTTTCCCGATAAAAAGAGTTCTTTGGATGGCACCAGCCTTTTACTGGTTTAACATAGTGATGCTTGTTTTTGTAAAACTTTTTGGAGTTAGTAGATTAGGGGCAAAAAGATGGATTGAGATACCTTTAACTCACTTTACCATACAACCATCTGAAATCATGAAACCTGCACTAATACTTATGCTTTTATATCTAGTAAAAAAATATGAACAAAATAAAGATGGTGTTTATGATTTAAAGAAATTTTTGATTTTATCTGCTTATATTATTTTACCATTTTTACTAATAGCTAAAGAGCCTGATTTAGGGACTGCTATGATGATTTTGATAGTTGGATTTGGTACTTTGTTTATAGTTGGGATTGATTTGAAGATTTGGTTGGTATTGATTTTAGGGCTTGGGATCTCTTCACCATTTCTTTACTCACATTTAAAAGATTATCAAAAAAAGAGAATACAAGATTTTTTAAATAAGCCTAGTTATCATGTAAGACAAGCAGTTATTGCCATAGGAAGTGGTGGAAGCACTGGAAAGGCAAAAGAGGAAGCTACTCAATCAAGGTTAAAATTTTTACCTATTTCTACAAGTGATTTTATATTTTCATTTTTTATGGAAAGGCATGGTTTCTTAGGTGGATGTTTACTCATAGGACTTTACTTCTTGATTATACTTCATCTTATGATGATTACTATTTACTCTAAGGGAGAGTATTTGATAACAGTTGTATCTTCAGCTTTGGCATTTTTGTTTTTTGTTCATGTTGGAGTAAATATAGCTATGAATATTGGATATGCCCCAGTTGTCGGTATTCCTTTGCCGCTTTTTAGTTATGGTGGAACTAGTTTTATGACTATCATGATAATAATAGGTATATATGAAAATCTAGTAACATTTAGGCATGATGACTTGTATGATAGTATTAATTATCATGCAGAGGAAGAGTAGAGGTGAAAAAGGTATAGTTACTTATCTTTTAGATAATCATCTCTTTTGGATCGTGATTGAAGTATAAATCCTCTAACCATAAAGATCATAAAAAAGACAAAAAGTGCAGTCATGATAGCATCTATCATCATGACTCACTATAACAAAACTTATAACCTCTTCTTCTTATAGTTTCTATACACTTTATACCTAGATTTTTATCTAATTTTTGTCTTATGGCATTTATAGAAGTTTCTACTACATTCGGAGTTATAAACTCTGGTTCTTCCCAGATAGCATTTAAAAGTCTATCTTTTGAGATAACTTGATTTTTATGTTCAGCAAGATATACAAGTATATCAAAAGGCTTACCTTTTATCTCTATCTCTTTATCTTTATAAGAAGTTTTTTCTTCACCTATATCTATAGTAAGTCTTCCTATATTTATACGATTATCGATAGTTCTTCTAAGTTTTGCTTCAACACGAGCAGAAATAATATCTATATCAAATGGTTCTTTTATAAAGTCATCTGCACCAGCTTTCAAAAAAGCTATCTCAGTCTCTTTGTCATCAACTATAGAGAGGACTATAAAAGGAACTTTTAGTTCATTTGTAATTCTTGTGATATATTTTTTTGTTTTTAAAAACTCTAAATCATAATCAATCAATACAAGATCATAGTTTCTAAATCGCAGGAAGTTACTACTATCATCCAAATCGTAAGCTTCATCAACAATAACTCTGATATTTGTAGCCAACTGATTTGATAACTCTTCATCAACACCTACTGCTAAAATTCTCATATATACTTTCCCTCTACCAAATAATTCTTAAAAAGACTTTTAAAGTTCAATAAAATACCTAAATATTGTTTAAAAAAACTTTAAATAAAAAACTAATTTTCATAATCGACCACTTTAGTATCGATAACTTTAGTTTTTATAAAAGATATTACCTCTTGATGATAGCTGTTTTTTGCATATGAAAGTAAATCTTCTCTACTTTTTAGCTCAACTATCAAAGATAAATCATAAGCTCTTGCCTCATCACTAAAGTTCAAACCAACTTCTAAAGATACAATCTCTTTAACTTCTCCAATCAAAGATAAAAGTTTTTGATTTACTTCTTCTTTATTTTTTTCATTGCATTCTTTTAGTTTAAAAAAAACTACATGTTTTATCACTTTGGTATCTCCTAAAAACTTTCATTATTATTATAAAATTTAATTAACCTAGAGTAAATAATTTTTTTACTAAGTTTTTTTTCTTTTTTTGTATATAAATCATCTTCTAACTCTTTTATGAGCTTTTTTATCTCATCATGATTTGATAGAGGAATCAGAAGTGGGATAATATCTTTTGTATCTTTTGCAGTTTTTATCTTTTCTAAAAGAGGTAAATCAAGATTTTTCACTCTTTTTTTATTTAATAGCTTAGTAACTACCACTCCTATCATGATACCAGATATTAGAGCTAAAATAATATAATATGGATTGAATCTTTTTTTGCATGATATGATTTGAGTACTGTTTTGTTTTACCTTTATATCTATGGGAAGAGTTTTTTTAGTGATAGTTTTGTTTTTCTCTTTATTGTAGTAAACAAGACTAAAACTTGGGATTGTAAAATCATTTTTCGAAATGATAGCAAACTTTTGGGTAAAAGTATGAGCTTTTATTTGTGGAGGGTTTTTATATATAGTTGCATCTTTTATATTTAGATTAAACTCTTTGATGGCTTCTAAGTTACCTTTTCCATTTATCTTTATAGTTAGATTTGTAGCTTTGTTTGAAAAGGCAAGTTTTTTATTAACAAATGAAGTGATATTAAAATCTCCTAAAAGAGATGTATCTTTTGAAAAGCTATTAAAGTTTACTTTTAGTGGTTTTGTTTGAAAAGTTTTAAAATCATAGTCATAATCTTCAAACTCTCCTATCTCTTTGTTGTCTTTTTTAAGTATAGCAACATCCATTGATGCTGGTTCTATCAAAGTAGAAAGCTTTTTAGAAGAGGTTAGGATAAAGAGTTTTTTGATAACGGTTAAATCTCCCTCTTTGCTATCGTTGAAATCAACACGATGTTTTAAGTGCATATTTTCAAAAAAAGGTGGGGTGAAGTTAAGCTGGGCTATTTTTCTTTTTGATTTGTATTTGAATGTATAGGTAAGTTTTAACTCTTCACCTATGAGGAGGTTTGTCTTGTTTGGGGTAACTTTAAAGATAAATTTATCTCCAAATAAAGAGCTAAGAAAGATTAAAAAAAGAAGACTACCACGAAACACTTTTTTGCCTTTTGTTGTTTGTTATTTTTAACATAAAACTTTTTTGCTTTATCTTTTTTAAAAATGAGTTTTTTTGTTTTGGATTTATACTCTTTTCAAAACTCATCAAATCTTTTTTACTAATATACTTTTTTATTTCTAAAAGATTATATCTAACTTTTTTTGTATCTTTTATGCTAAGGGCTATTTTATAAAACTCATATGATTTTTTATATAATTTTGTCTTAAAGTATGAGTTAGCAAGATTGAAAAAAGTTTTATATCTTAAAGTTTTATCTTTAGAAATAACTTTGTTGTACTCTTTTATAGCTTTTTTATACTCTTTGTTTTTGTAGTAACAGTTTGCTAAGTTATAGTGAGAGGTAGGTGAGTTTTTAACTTTTACTACTTTTTTAAACTCATATTCTGCTTTTTTAAACTCTTTGTTTTTATAGTATGAGTTAGCTTTTTTGATATGTAAAAAATCTAAAAGAAAAGCTTGTGATTTTACAGGTTCAAAAACAAACAGAGCTAAGAGAGCAAATAACTTTAGTTTAGGAAAAGAGATAAATATCACAACAAGTAAAAATAGAGCTAAATATAGTGGGTATTGATATAAATCAGTATAATCGTCTATTGTAAATGTTTGAGAATTATCTCTTTTTGGAAGTAAGTTTTCTAGTTTTGTTTTGTAGGCAAAAGTTGGATTTGGTTTTGATATAACTATGTTCCCATATTTATCGTTGATGTATGAGCCATTCTTTTTTATCGCTCCTCCACTATCAGTTGCAGTTTTGAAAAAGGTTATATTTTTACCATAACTATCAAACTCATTTATATCCAAGTCACTAAAAACTACTATATTTTTATCTTTTATGTTTTTTATAGCATCTGTTAGATTTGATGAGTTTTGAAAAGTATCGCTTGGTTTGAAGTTTGATATAAGGTATCTTAAGACTTCACTATCTGTTGTTTTTGGAGAGATTAAAAAAAGGTTATCACTAAAAGCATATATTGCAACATTTATATTTTGGTTTTTGGCTAAAAGTTCATCTATCTTTTTTTTCGCAAACTCTAATCTGTTTGGATATATATCATCACAGAGCATAGAGTTTGAAATATCAAGTAAAATCGTAAAGTTATATGGAGTAGTTTTTAAGCTTATCTCTCCTTTTGGTAAAACAGGACGAGCTAGAGAGATGATAAATAAAAAAATAATAAAGAAAAGCAAAATATTTCTACCCGTTGCTCCTAAATAATTTCTCTTTATAGTAAGTTTTTCTAAGAGTTTTTCATCAAATATATGGCTAATATTTTTTTTATTTGTGATTATTAAAAAAGCTAGTATTAAAAGAGGGATTATCATGACAAATAAAAATTTAGGATTTAAAAATATCACAACAAACTCCTTTTATTTATAAAATAAACATAAAAAAGTAGTGATAAAAATGCTAAAAAGAGTAAAAATTGATAAAGCTTCTTTTTTATCTGCTTTTGTTTATGCTTAGTTTCACTTTCATATATATTAGCAATTTTTTTAAAGACCTTTTGTAACTCTTTAGTATTATTTGCATCAAAGAGTTTTCCACCAAAAGCTTCTAAGTAAGATTTATCATAATCTTCTCCAAAACCTATTTCATACATATCAAAATTTTTATCTAAAAAAGCATTTTTTGTATCTAAAAAACTATTTTGAGAACCTTTTTCAATCCCATCAGTTAGAAGGATTAAAATCTTTTTTTTAGTTTGAGTGTTTTGTAAAAGTTTTTTACTTAGGATTAGAGAATCATTTAGTGCAGTATTTTCTTCTCCTAAATCTCCTACATTAACGATATTTATAACCTTTTTAATAAATATCTTATCATAAGTTAGGGGAGAAAAGATAGAAGCAGTGTTTGCAAAATAAACTATACCTATCTTTGCATCATTTTGGCTTTTTAAAAACTCTAGTAGTATCCCTCTCACATCTTTAAAATTCTCTTGCATCGAACCACTTATATCTATATCTAAGACTATACTTTTAGAGTTTTTTTGTACAGCTTCATAGTTTGTAAGTTTATATGGAGAGGCTAGAGAGATGAGTAGGAAGATTATTGTAGATGATTTTAAAAAAGTAAGAAGTGAAAACCTTCTTTTACTCTGTTTTATAAACTTGATAGTTGAAAAGAGTAATGAGTTCTCTTTTTTAGGAAGTAGGTAGAGTAGTATTAAGAATATAGGTATTAAAAGCAGTATATATGGATGTTCAAAGTATATATTATTCATTTTCTACTACTTCTAAAAATAGGTTGTATAAGGATTTTGTCTCTTCATCAAACTTAGGAATGCTTTTTTTGTATTTGTATTTTTCTAAGTTTTTTATTAGTCTTGTCTTTATCTCCTTTGCTTTTTGTCCTTTTGCTAAAATATTTGAATATTTGGTTAATTCATATGCTGTTTGTTTTGGGTTCTCAAAGTTTATATCTTTGTATTTTTTTAAAGTTATTTCTCTTATAGATAGTTTTTTTGATAGTAGATTTTTTACTATAAAGTAGATGAGAACAACTGCAAAAATGGTTAGTGCTAAGGTGAAGTAGAGTGAAAAATCAGTTATTTGTTCTAAAGGTTCTATATCTTTTATCATCTTTTACTCATAAAAAGTGTTCTTAGTTTTTTGCTTGGATTTTCATCTGTATAGATTTTAGCAAATCTAATTCTATCATGTTGTAAACTCTTATAAAGAGTATTATCATGAAGATGGATCTTTTTTTGATATGATTTTATGAAATTTTTATCTATATTTACACTTATACTTTCATTTGTATTTGCATCTGTTAAGTTTAGGTTTTCTACCTCTTTAGGACTCTCTTCAAATCTATCTCTTACTATTAAAACTATTACTTCATGATAAGAGTTTAACTTTTTAAAACTAGGTATATCAAAAAAATCCCCTATAAAAAAGATAATAGATCTCTTTTTAATATGTTTTTTTATCTCATCCTCTATTTTTTGGTAATCTATGCTTTGTAAAAGTGGAGAAAAGGAGAGGATATTTTCAATCCCTTTTTGTAAAAAGTGGAGTTTTTTTGATGATTTGATTTGCTTTTGTATGTTCTTAGTATATATAGCAGAGGAAAAAGTGTCTTGATAGGATATAGCAGAGATGCCTATCGTGGCAACTATGTTTGCTATAAATTCTTTTTTTTCTATTTTTGTTCCAAAAAGAGTACTACTACTAAGAAGTGAGATTGTTACTATATTTAACTCTCTCTCTTCTTTAAAAACTCTCACATATGGTTTTTGCTTTTTTGCAGTTGTAAGGTGGTCTATAAATCTACTATCATCACCTATTTGGTACTCTCTAAGTTCACTAAAATCAAGTCCATCTCCGTTAAAAATAGAGGGATGATTAGCTTTTATGTCGTTAAAAATATCTCTTTTAGTTCTTATTATTATCTTTTTAGATTTGCTTTTCAAGGTAGAGGGATACTTTCTATAATCATGTCTATAACTTCATCACTACTTATCTCTTCACTGATGGCATCATAACTTAAGACTAAACGATGTCTTAAAACATCTTTAGCTAAAAGTGCTATATCAACAGGAGTTACAAAGTCTCTTGAGTTTAAAAAAGCATTTGCTTTTGAAGCCTTATATAGAGCCATAGTAGCCCTTGGACTAGCACCGTACTCTAAAAGCTCTTTCACTTTTCCACTAGGATTTCTCGTAAAATCTATGATATCAACTATATAGTCTTTTAACTCTTCATCCATGTGAACTTTTTGAACTCTATTTTTTAGATTAGTTAGTGTTTTTAAGTTTATTATCTCTTTTATTGCAGGGGCTTTTTTATCAAAGTTTAACTGCATTATCCTTTTTTCTTCCTCTTTTGAGTTATAGCTAACCTTTATCTTTAGTAAAAATCTATCTAACTGAGCTTCAGGTAAGTTATAAGCTCCCTCTTGTTCGATTGGGTTTTGAGTGGCTAAGGTTATAAAAGGAAGCGACAAAGGATATGTGTTATCAGCGATAGTTACTTGTTTCTCTGCCATAGCTTCAAGCAAGGCAGATTGTACTTTTGCAGGAGCTCTGTTTATCTCATCAGCTAAGAGGATATTTGTAAAAATAGGTCCTTTTTTGATAGAAAATTCATTTGTTTTTGGGTTATAAATCTCTGAACCTATGATATCTGAAGGAAGCAAATCAGGGGTAAATTGAACTCTTTTAAAATCTAGCCCTAAACTTTTAGCCAAAGTTTTAACCATAAGAGTTTTAGCAAGTCCAGGAAGTCCCTCAACTAAAACATGACCATCACAAAGAAAAGCTATCAAAAGTGAGTTAATCATACTTTCTTGACCAATAATAACTTTGTGTAACTCTTTTTTTAATCTCTCTATAGTTGTCATGATAAATCCATATATACTAATTTTTAAAATTTTATCAAAAAAGATTAAAGTTTTGTCAAAAAATACCGATGTAGTACTAGGTAGTGTATAAAAGGAAGTATTTATGGATAAAATTGTAACTAAAACAGATAGAGTTGAGGATTTATTAGTTGAATTATCACTTTGTGAAGATGAGTATAAAGAACTCAATGTAGTTCTACTAAGTGATAATGAAGAGTTTAAGAAACTTAATTATTTTATATTTAGTAGTGTTGAAGGAATCAACTATATTACAATGGAAAGTCCTTATGATCAAGACCTTGCAATACTTTCTGAAATGGACATGGTTATTTTCCACAAAAGAGATAAAAAACTTAAAGAGTTGATCTTAGAAAATATACTCAGAAAAAATTTAAATACAAAATTTATCCATGTCGTTGATAATAAATCTTACATAAAAGTTGACTTTCTAGATGAGTATCTTTTAGGAGTTAGTAAAATCATAAAAATAGATGATGAACTAGAAGAGTATGTTTTCGAAGTACAAAAAGAGCTTAGAAAAAATTTTTACTCTACAAGGTTAGAAAAAATAAGTGAGAAAAAGATTTTAACTAAGAGAGATGAATTTGAAGATAGAATAAATGAACTTACTAAAACAAGAGTCTTTTTTACAAAACTTAGATATAAGTTTGATAGTGATATGGATATAGAAAACTACAACATACAAAAAATCATAAGAAAAAGAGATACTATATATGTAGATAAAGACTCAAATGAAATCTACTTTTTACTTCTTGATGTTATGCCCAAAAAAGCAAGTGAGATTGTAAAGAATCGGATAAAAAACTTTAGTATAAGAGTAAATGAAGTAAGTCAAAAAAATGTTTTTGATTTACTCTTTGATTAATCCAGCTTCTTGCAAAAAAGTAGAGTGAATATAGTCTGCTTTTTTAACCCTATCGTATTTGGCA
Source organism: Campylobacterales bacterium (assembly GCA_027023305.1). Taxonomy (GTDB): domain Bacteria; phylum Campylobacterota; class Campylobacteria; order Campylobacterales; family QNZT01; genus SZUA-1377. Next base: position 77,936 of record JALVVR010000047.1, read on the forward strand.
TAGCTTAAGTATAATATATCTTTTGCTCTTGTAACAGCTACATAAAATAGCCTTCTTTCCTCTTCTAAATTACCACCATTTTTACTCATAAGTTTTCTGTTTGGAAATCTTCCATCCATCATGTCAACTATATATACTTCACTAAACTCTAAACCTTTACTTGCATGAACACTTAGAAGATTTACTCCCTCTCCTTCACTTAGTTCTCCTCCACCAAGGGTAAGGGCATTTATAAATCTATACTTATCTGTATATGCACGAGATAAATCTCTTAGTAAAAAAGCTTTTCTTCTTATGTTGTCCATAGCTTCTTTTTTGTGTACTTCATCTATGCTTCCATCTTTTTGTTTTACTCTTTGAGTGGCTAAAAACTCAGTTATTAAGCCAAATAGTTTTGATTTTGAGATTTTTTCTATTATCTTGATAGGGCTATCTTCTAGGTAACACTCACTTACAAACTGATAGAAAGCATAGAGATATTGGCAAAGGTTATCATTTATCTTAGAGTTTTTTAAGATAGGGTTTTTTAAAAACTTTTGATCATACCCTTTGTTTTTAAATCTTGAGACATTTTCCTCCTCTATAATCTCATCAAAAAGTCCCAACTGATGATTTACAACACCTCTTTTAAAAGGATTTTTTTTATCTTTTGGATCTAGTATCCCTCTTATGATACTTCCATCTCCCACTTTATAAATCGCATCAAACAAATCTTTTGCAAATACTTCTCCAACACCTTTTGCATACTCAAAAATATGTATAAATGACATAATATCTCTATGATTTATAAGCATAGTAAACATGTCTAAGATTGCTTTTACTTCTCTTGTTTCAAAAAAGCTAGTTCCACCTTTTCTTTTTGAACCTATTCCCATCTCTCTTAGGTGAGCTTCTATACCATCTGCACTTGCATTGTTTCTAAAAATAACTGCTATATTTTCTTTTGGGGTTAAAGATACCTTTATCTTTGAAGCTATCGCTTGGTACTGGGAGTAGAGGTCATCAAAAACTAAAAGTTTTGGAGGGGGGAAGTTACCATCTCTTGTTACTTCTAACTTTTTAGGATAAAGCCTAGGGTTTTTTTCTATCACTTTGTTTGCTAAGTGCAAAATTTTAGCTGATGAGCGATAGTTTTTGTTTAGTGAAAAGATGTTTGAGTTTTCATACTTTTGAGAGAAACTTCCTATGATAGATATATCAGCTCCATTAAATCCATAGATACTTTGGTCATAATCCCCAACACAAAACAGAGACTCTCTTTTAAAGCTCTCTATCAAAGATTCTTGAAGTCTGTTTGTATCTTGATACTCATCTACAAGTATCTCTTTAAAGCTAACATCACTTTGTTTTAAATACTCTCTAAACTCTATCAAAAGGTCGTTAAAATCAGCATATCCAAATCTTTTTTTTATGTCACGAAACTCTTCTATCAAATCATCATATATATCTACAAACTCGCTATGGTCATTGTTATACTCTGCCACCCACTGACCAAAACTTATGTCAACTACTTTGTTTTGATAAAGTGAGTAAAGATCATATATCATAGAAGCAGAGTAGGGCTGAGTAGAGCTATCATGATAAGAGAAGTTTCTCTTTTGATGGATACTTTTAAAGAGGATTTTTAACTCTTTAGGCATTTTTAAAGAGATCTTTTTCCCTGCTTTGTTTAGTAGTCTGTAACTTACTGCATGAAAAGTACCAGACTCTATCTTTTTAGCCAATCCTTCATCAAAGTATCTTCCAACTCTCTCTACCATCTCAGCTGAAGCTTTGTTTGTAAAAGTTAGTAGAAGTAGTTCGCTTGGCTTTATACCTTGGTTTAAAAGGTAACCAATTCTAGCAACTATGGTAGAAGTTTTTCCAGTACCTGCAGAGGCTATTATAAGGTTGTTTCCAAAAGGAGCAGTAGCAGCCTTGTACTGCTCACCATTTAGTTTTGATAGTGGCATGAACTATTTTATAAAGTTCAAGATATTTTGTTCTATCTCTTTTGTATCGACTATCTTTTTAAAGATAACTTCTTTTTCAAAGAGATTTTTTACCATCTTTGGTATCTCTATATGCTTTTCATTTGCTATCATTGAGAGTGCTTCAAAATCACTAAAGTCTATATCTTCTCCAGATATTGCTTTTGCAATAGTTGGTGCAAACTTCGTCCACTCAGCAGTTGAACAGATAACCATAGGAGTAGAATCCTTTTTTAACTCTTCATAAGCTTTTATACAAGTTGCTGTGTGAGGATCCATTAAGTAGCCATTGTCAGAATATGTTTTTATAGTTTTTATCGCATACTTATCATCAGTAGCAACTGCTTCAAAATCTTCTCTTAAAAGTTCCAATTCTTCTTTTGTAAGAGTGTATTTTTTGTCTTTAGCCAAAGAATCCATAAGTTCTTTTGTTCTATTTGCACCAAACTTGTCAAACAAAACTCTTTCTACATTTGAAGAGATAAGTATATCCATAGCTGGAGAGATGGTTTTTTTAAGGCTTTTTCCACTTATATCGTAAACTCCTGTATTTATAAGTTCACTTAAGACATTGTTAGCATTTGAAGTTACAAATAGTTTTTTTATAGGAGTTCCCATCTTTTTGGCATAGTATGCTCCTAAAACATTTCCAAAGTTACCACTAGGAACTGTGATATAAATCTTTTCACCGTTTTTAATAGTATTTTGTTTTAAAAGTTGTAGGTATGAGTATATGTGGTAAATGATTTGAAAGATTATTCTACCAAAGTTTACAGAGTTTGCAGCACTTAAAGAGAGGTTTTGTTTTTGTAACTCTTCTTTGAAAGAGCTTGAAGCAAGAAGTGATTTTAAAGCTTTTTGTGCATCATCAAAATCTCCCTTAATTCCCAAAACTTCTAAGTTTTTACCATCTTCAGTAACCATTTGAAGCTTTTGTACATCACTTGTCCCTCCATCAGGATACAGACAAGCTACTTTTATATTTGGTTTGTTTTTAAAGCTATCTAGTGTAGCTGGACCAGTATCTCCACTAGTAGCTGCTAAGATAAGAAAATTTTTATCTTGTTTTTTAGCTAAGTCGGAGAGAATATATCCAAAAGGTTGAAGTGCCATATCTTTAAAAGCCCTCGTTGGACCGTGATAGAGTTCAGCTACAAAAAGATCATCTTTTATCTCTTTAACTGGACATGGATCTTGGTTGTCAAAGTTATCATAAAGAGATAGAGCCTCATCTATAACTGATTCTTCTATGTCTATCTTAAAAAGATTCAAAACACTTTTAGCTACCTCTTTATAGGTAGAGTTTTTGTGTGATTCAAAAAAGTTTTCATCTAAAGTTGGTAGCTCTTTGGGAACATAAAGTCCTCCATAAGTTGCACTTGGATTTTGTATAGCATATGAAAATGTTACCTCATTCTCGTTTTCTACTCTTGTTGAAATAAAATTCATCGCTTTGTTACCTTTATATTTTTTTTGATTTTATCTAAGAATTGTTAAAATGCCCTAAAGGAAAATCATGAAAGAGATTATAGAGAGATTAATACAAGAGGATATAACCATAACGACTGCTGAGAGTTGCACTGGTGGACTGATAGCAAGTGAAATAGTAAAACACTCCGGAGTTTCATCTATATATAGTGGAAGTATAGTAAGTTACTCAAATGAGATAAAACATAAGCTTTTAGGTGTGGATAAAGAAGTTTTTGAAACTTATGGAGCTGTAAGCAAAGAGTGTGTAGAACAGATGTGCAAGGGTGTGCAAAAAATCTTTGATTCAAAAATTGCTATAGCTGTAAGTGGTATAGCAGGTCCTGATGGAGGAAGTGAAGAAAAGCCAGTTGGAACAGTTTTTATAGGAGTTTTATATGAAAATAATTTAACTATTGAAAAAAATATTTTTAAAGGTAGTAGAATAGAAGTTCAACAAAGTGCTAAAAATAGGGCTTTTGAGATAGTGGGAAATTTTTTTTGAAAATTTATCCTAAAAACCCTTGACAAGTAAAGATTTTTTATATATAATCCTCCTCACATTTGCAAGGTAAGCATTTGTTTTGACCCGTTAGCTCAGCCGGTAGAGCATCTCCCTTTTAAGGAGGTGGCCGTTGGTTCGAATCCAACACGGGTCACCATTTTTGTTTAACCCAAAGTTATGCATTAGAAGTTTGCAAAAAGCTTTAATGCTTTAGTTTAGGGTGTTTATAAAAATTTTGAGTTTAACTTGTAAGTTAAGCGATGGATTTTTGTGAATACCATAGACTAAATGATTTATGCTTAGTTGTAAATTTCTAATGTATAATTTGGGTTTTATGTGGTCCCTTCGTCTAGTGGTTAGGACACCGCCCTTTCACGGCGGTAACAGGGGTTCAAGTCCCCTAGGGATCACCAAACAAAATGGTCGCTTAGCTCAGTTGGTAGAGCGCCACCCTTACAAGGTGGATGTCACAAGTTCGAGTCTTGTAGCGACCACCATTTTAGTGACATTTTAGAGTGCGGCGGTAGTTTAGTTGGTTAGAATACCGGCCTGTCACGCCGGGGGTCGCGAGTTCGAGTCTCGTCCGCCGCGCCATCTATTTTTTAAAGATAAAATCTAAAAATCGCTACTTTTACTTTATGACCCGTTAGCTCAGCCGGTAGAGCATCTCCCTTTTAAGGAGGTGGCCGTTGGTTCGAATCCAACACGGGTCACCATTTATATATTTGTTGACCCCATCATCTAGCTGGCCAAGGATACTATCTTCTCAGGGTAGTTACAGGGGTTCAAATCCTCTTGGGGTCGCCAAGAAGGAAAAGCAAATTTTTTTAGGTTACTTAGCAAGTTAGCCTAAAAACTTACAGTTTTCAGGTTCCGGTCGCTTAGCTCAGTTGGTAGAGCGCCACCCTTACAAGGTGGATGTCACAAGTTCGAGTCTTGTAGCGACCACCATTTTAGTGACATTTTTTATGTGGTGCAAATGCGGTGGTAGTTTAGTTGGTTAGAATACCGGCCTGTCACGCCGGGGGTCGCGAGTTCGAGTCTCGTCCGCCGCGCCACTATCTTATAGAGATTCCTGTATATATCAAAGTTCCTACTAAAATAATTGCAAAAACTACTCCTACTAAACATGAAGCAGTGCAATTTAACTTTTGTTTTAAAAAAGATAGTAAAGAGATTAATAATATACCTATTATAACATATACAACTAAAGCATGATTTTCAAGCATAGCATAATTTGATTCTGATAATTTTAAAGATGAAGTATATCCACTCAAAATACTGAATAAAAATAAACCCAATGTTAAAAGAGCAGCTACTATTTTAAATATTACATTTTTCCCAACAAAAATATATGAAATAGCAACAATTGCAACCAATAAAAATAGATACGAAATCATGCCATGATTTGTAGATAAAAAGTGATCTAACTTCATATGAGGGTCTATTTTTTCAAGAAAATATTCTGAAAATTTATTTATAACTTCTAAAATCTTAGGCATTTAAAACTCCTTTATAAACTTTTAACAAAGTTTATAGCATAATCGCTTAAAAAATTTAAGGATGATTTGTGAGAGCATTAATAAGTGTTAGTGACAAAAGTGGAGTTTTAGAATTTGCTAGAGAGTTAGAGTCTTTAGGATATGAAATAATAAGTACAGGTGGAACATATAAAGTTTTAAAAGAGGCTGGAGTTTCCGTAGTTGAAGTTACTGAAATAACAAAGTTCCCTGAGTGTTTTGAGGGTAGAGTAAAGACTCTAAATCCTTATATTCATGGTGGAATACTTCATAGAAGAGATAAACAAGATCATATAAACCAGGCAAAAGAGTTAAATATAGAGGGTATTGATTTAGTTTGTGTAAATCTTTATCCTTTTAAACAGACTATAGAAAAGACAGATGATTTTGAAGAGATTATCGAAAACATAGATATCGGTGGACCTGCTATGGTTAGAAGTGCAGCTAAAAACTTCAATGATGTTATCATAGTAACTGATGTAAAAGATTATGATACAGTTTTAGAAAATCTTAAAAATGACACTAACTCACTAGAGTTTAGAAGAAATTTGATGATAAAAGCTTATGAGCATACAGCTAGTTATGATTCTATGATAGCAAATTACATGAATAAAAGATTTAACGGTGGATTTGGAGATAAGCAGTTTATAGTTGGAAACAAAGTTTTTGATACAAGATATGGAGAAAACCCTCACCAAAAAGGAGCTTTGTATGAGTTTGACAAACAATTTAGTAAAAAGTTTATAACTCTAAAGGGAGAGGCTAGTTTTAACAATATGGGTGATATTAGTGGGGCTGCTAAAATAGCTGGGTCATTTGGAGAGGAAAATGCAGTTTGTATAGTTAAGCATGGTAATCCTTGTGGATTTGCTATAAAAGATACTCTGCTTGAAAGTTATACTGAGGCTCTAAAGTGTGATCCAATTTCTGCTTATGGTGGAGTTGTCGCTGTAAATGGTGTAATTGACCTAGAACTAGCAAAAAAGATGAATGAGATATTTTTAGAGGTTGTATTTGCAGCTGATTTTAGTGATGAAGCAGTTGAAGAGTTAAGTCGTAAAAAGAGAATAAAACTTTTCAAAAAAGGAACTAAAAAGTTAGAGTTAGAAAATACTCCATTTAACTTCAAGATTGTAGATGGTGGCTTTGTATATCAAACAAGCGATAAAGTAAAGGATGATGAGTTAGAAAAAGCAGAGTGTAAGAGCAGTAAAGAGGCAAGTGATAGTGAAAAAAAAGATTTAGAGATAGCACTAAAAGTTGCAGCTTTGACAAAGAGTAACTGTGTGGTTTATGTTAAAAACTCTGCTATGGTGGCAGTTGGAATGGGTATGACAAGTAGAGTTGATGCAGCTAAGGCAGCTATCAGAAAAGCTGAAGATTTAGGGCTTGATTTAAAAGGGTGTGTGTTAGCAAGTGAAGCATTTTTTCCTTTTAGAGATAGTATAGATGCAGCTGCTGAAGTTGGAGTTAGTGCAATAGTAGAACCTGGGGGGAGTATAAGAGATGATGAAGTTATAGAAGCAGCAAATGAGCATGGCATGAGCTTATACTTCACAGGTAAAAGACACTTTTTACACTAAAGTAAACTAAATTTTAGACGATATTGTTTCAAATAAATTTTTTGGAACAATATCATGTTTAAAAACAAAAGTATAATTTTGAGTGGAAATAATAATCAGTTCAATGATTATTTTTTAGCAAACTACTTTAAAAAAGCTGGAAATATTTCTGTAGTTGAGAGTTATTTAGGTGGTAAGTATAGGGGTGGAGATATACTCTTTCACTATGTTTCAAATGAACTTGAAAGTGTTCATAACTATTTTCAAAAAAATGAAGATGATTTGAAAACAAAGATGACCATAAAAGAAAGTATAAAAAACAATATCAAAAAAGTTGTCTTTTTAAGTGATGGTACAACTCCTATACAAAATGATAAAATGATAAAAAATCTCATGATAAAAGCCTCTAAAGAGAGTAGTAAAACAAGTTTTTTGTATATCATGATTAAAGATTGTAAAAACATGCAAGAGATGGTTGATTTTGCTATATTTTCTATAAAAAATAGTAAAAATGGAGATATATTTGTAAAAAAAGTTCATGAGAGGATGACTTTTGCCAATAGATTAAAAAGTTTGCTAAAAAGTAACTCAAAAACAAGAGAAGAGCAAGATAGTTTATTTTCCAGTAATGAGATGGCAAGGATTGTTGATTATGGAGAGTTTTTAAGAGTTTCTATGGAGAGTAGGGTTTTGGAAGAGGCTTAAAAGATAGAAGCCTTCACTCCCCAAAAGTATGAGAACAATGAAAATGAGAGTTTTGATATGACTTTATCTAAAAATTTCTCATACTTATCCTCTTTTTTCCATACTACTTTTTTTACACCTGAAAGTTTTATAATCTCTTTTTTTGCTTCATACACTGAACCTACTTTGTCAACAAGTCCTACTTTTATCGCATTTTTTGCAGTGAAGACATGAGCCTCGGCAAACTCACTTTGTTTAGAAATATCTAGCTTTCTAGCCTTTGCGACATCACTTACAAACATTTTATAAGTATTATCTATCATTTTTTGCAGTTCGGCTTTTTCGTAAGGTTTCCAAGCTCTTGTTGGAGTGCCGATTTGTTTATATTTTCCTCTTTTTACTACTTGTTCTTTTATTCCTATTTTGTTTGCCAACTCCTCTATATTTGGAGATTCAAAAATAACTCCTATACTTCCTATCGTAGCTCCTGGATTTGCTATGATTTTATTTGCCCAAATACTTGCATAGTAACTTCCACTAGCCATCAACCCTTTTGCATAAGCTACAACTGGTTTTTTTTCTCTTAATCTTTTGATAGCTAAACTCATCTCAATACTTGGAGCAACTGCACCACCTGGTGAGTTTACTACTAAAAGAACTCCTTTAATATTACTTTTCATGGCAATATTAATCTTTTTTAAAAACTCTTTATCACTCATGATAGGACCAGTTATCTGTATATCCATCAAGTTTGGTTTTTCAAAATCAATTTTTTTAGCTGGTGCAAAAACTAAGTAAAGTATTAGTAAGAATATTAATGATTTAAAATACTTTGATATAAACTCTAAAACTGCTTTTATATACTTCATGCTTTCTCTCCTAATATTATCGTTTTTTCTACTTTCTTTGTGTGTAGTATCAACCACTTATAAATCGTGTCTATATTATCAAAATCTTGGTTTAAATCAACTACTATCATATCAGCATCAAATCCCTCTTTTATAACTCCTTTGTTTAGTTTTAGAGCTAATCCAGCATTTTTTGTAACAGATGTTAAAAGTTTTTTTGATAACTCATCTGCATCTATAGCTTCATGAATAAACAATGCAGACCTTAGCTCATCCCATAGATTTAGAGATATATTTGAGGTTAGTCCATCGGTAGCGATAGTTAGATTTTTTATATCCTTTAAATCAAGTTTTTTGTTTTCTAAAAGTCTGTTGGATACTGGGCAACTTGTGATAAAAAACTCACTATCTATCCTTTTTAACTCCTCTTTTGAGGCATAAGTTAAGTGTGTAAAAAGAGTAGGAATACCAATAAATAGTTCTATATACTCATCTATGGTAGTTAAAGGTTTTGGGTTTGGTACAAATTTTTCTAAAAACTCTTTAAATCCACCACTTGCATTTGTTAGCCACTCTCTCTCAGCAAAGCTTTCCAAAAAGTGGGTTGAAACAACACATCCTGCATCTTTTGCAAGTCCAAGAGCTTTTTTAGCTAGGATTGGATGGGTTGAGTATGGAGAGTGGATAGAGATAGCAGGTATAAATCTTTCATCTTTTAAGCTTAGAGTTTTATAGTATCTTTGTAAAAAGTCTTGATATAAAACATCTACTGCTGATGGATTTGAGCCTAAAGTTTCGTTAAAAAGCACTACATTTATAGCAGATTTCTTGCAAGGCTCTATATCTTCTCCAAAGCTACTTATCTCACCTATGGTGGTAGTACCACATTTTAAAAGGGCAGTTAGAACTTCGCTTATAGCTTCGCTTGAACTCAAGCTTACAAGCTCTTCTCTATACTTTACAACTGAACTTAACCACTTAATAAACTCACCATACTCAAGACGATTTTTGTTTTTGATGTACTCTAAATGTATGTGAGTATTTATAAGCCCTGGAAGCAATACTGAGTTTTTACAAAAATCTTCTGTTAAAGCATCTGGATACTCTTTTAAAAGATTCTCTTTAGAGTCTATTTTTACAATCTGTTTTTCGTAGGCTATGGCTTTGTTTTTAAATATTTGTAACTTTTCATCAAATGTTACAATATAATCACAAGAGATAATATTCATATCTAACCTTTTTTTTGCTACTATATTAGCTAAATTTTTATAAAGGATTATTAGATGAAAATAATGGTAATACAAGGACCAAACTTAAATATGCTAGGCCTAAGAGAGCAAAACATATATGGACCTATGAAGTTAGAAGATATACATGAGCAAATGGAAGGTTTTGCTAAACAAGCAAATATTGAGATTGAGTTTTTTCAATCAAACTTAGAAGGTGAAATAGTTGACAAAATCCAAGAGTGTTTAGGAGTTTGTGATGGTATCATCTTAAATGCAGCAGCTTATACTCATACTTCTATAGCTATCGCTGATGCTATTAGAGCAGTACAAATCCCAACAGTTGAAGTTCATATCTCAAACATACATGCAAGAGAAGAGTATAGACACAAATCTCTAATAGCTCCTCACTGTGCAGGTCAAATCACAGGTTTTGGACCTTTTAGTTATCACTTAGCTATGGTTGCTATGAGTCAAATCTTAACAGAGATACAAGCTATGAAACAAGCTGAAAATCAAGCTGGTGAGCAAAACTAGTCTTGAACTACATCTTAAAAGGTGAAAATGCCATATATAGTGAGTGTGGCTTTTCATCTGATAATGCTATCTTTTTATCAATAGGTGATGAAAAGTACTTCATAACTGACTCACGATATACTTTAGAAGCTAAGGGAGTTATCAAAGAAACTAAAGTTGTTGATGGTGGTAGAGATTTAGTTAAAAAGGCAAGAGAGTTTGTTAGAAAATCAAATATAAAAAAGCTTATTATAGATCCTTTAGAGTGGAATATCAAAGATTTTGAAGAGTTACAAAAACTAAAAATCTCTTTTTTACAAAAACCAAACTTTTCACAGCAAAAGAGGATTATCAAATCATCCGATGAAATAGATATACTAAAAGAGGCAGTTAAAAAGGGAAAATTAGCTTTTAGAGAGTTTGAAAAATTTTTTAAAAGTGATGGAGTAGGCAGAAGTGAAAAGTTTTTAAACTACCAAATGCAAAACTTCATGAGAGATTTTGGAGAGTATGACTTAAGTTTCGAACCTATAACTGCGATCAAAAAAAACTCAGCTTTGCCTCATGCTTTGCCTAGTGATAAAAAGTTACAAAGTAATTCTCTACTTTTAGTTGATGCAGGATTAAAATATAAAAGATATTGTAGTGATAGAACTGAGACTTTTATAAATCGTGAGGATAGCTTTCAACAAAAGATATATGATATAGTACAAAAAGCTCATGACAAGGCGATAGAAGCTGTAAAAGAGGGAGTTAAAGCTAGTGATATAGATAGAGTTGCAAGAGAAGTGATAGAAAAAGCTGGATATGGAAAATATTTTGTTCACTCTACTGGTCACGGAGTTGGACTTGATATTCATGAACTGCCTGTTATATCTAAAAATAGTGATACTATACTAGAAGATGGTATGGTTTTTACTGTTGAGCCAGGGATTTATCTCCCAGATGAATTTGGAGTGAGGATAGAGGATATGGTATATATCAAAAATGGTAAAGTTGAGGTTATGTGAGAAAGAGACTAACTAAAAACTTAACCCTTTTTTTTAATAAAAATTTTCCAACTAGAAAAGTTTTTAAATCAAATAAAAAGCATACTGTTATCGTTGGAGTTGGTGGAAATATAGGAAACCTCTTTAAACGATTTAATAAGCTTTATATTTACTTAAAAAAATCAAATAGTTTTGATATTATTCAAACTGCACCTATTTTGAAGAATCCTCCTTTTGGTTTTTTAGATCAAAATGATTTTTTTAACACTATCATAGTCTTAAAGACAAACCTAAACCCTCATCAGAGCCTTAAGCAACTTTTAAGAATAGAAAAGAAGTTTAAACGAAAAAGAGCTTTTAAAGATAGTCCTAGAACTTTAGATTTAGATATAATATTTTATGATAAAATTTCGGTTAATAAAAAAGATTTGATTATTCCACATGAAAGTTTTTATAAAAGAGAGTCGGTTTTGATACCACTTTCATATATAGTGAGGTAAAATGAAGTTATATACTTTTACAGCTAAAACTCCAAGTAAAGCACTACAAAAGGCACAAAATAGTTGTGGCATGGATGCACTTGTAGTGAATACTAAGATGATAAAGAAAAAAACTTTTTCAAGTGAAGGACTTTATGAAGTAGTAGTTGCTGTTGAGGAAACAAAAGAGATAGAAAACAATAGCCCAGTACTTGATAAAAAACAGCATCAAAAAGTGCAAAAAAGTGTAGAACAAATCAAAAAAATAGACTCTTTAAGTATTTTCGATGAAGAGACTACCTCTTCACTTGAGATAAAAAGATTAGAGGAGTCTTTGCAGAGTGTACATAGTAGGTTGGCTGAACTTCAAGAGTTATTTTTAGAATCTCAAAAGATTAAAGATTTAGCTGTTCCTCCTGAGTTTAGAGAGATTTATAACAAGTTAAAAAGAACAGGTATAAACAAAGAGGATATAAATGAAATAGTTGGAGAGAGTATAAAGCATATGCCAACTTACATGAAAAGTTCATCTGAAACTATGCATAGGTATTTTAAAGTGCTTTTAAAAAAGATAATTCCTATAAAAAAAGAGCAAAAAAGTGATAAGCAAAAAGTTATCATGTTTGTAGGTCCTACTGGAGTTGGTAAAACTACTACTTTGGCAAAACTTGCTGCTAGATACTCCCTACTTGAATATAACTACAAAGTTGGTATTATCACGCTTGATACATATAGGATAGGTGCAGTAGAACAGTTATACCAATATGCAAAAATGATGAAACTTCCTATCGAAGATGCGATAGGTGTTGAGGATTTTAAAGATGCAATTCATAGGTTTTCAAACATGGATATAATCTTGATTGACTCAGTTGGAAGTTCTCAATATGATAGAGAGAAGTTAAAAAGACTAAGAGAATTTATAGATAGTACAAATCTTGATATAGAGATGAATCTAGTGTTATCTTCAAATGCAAAGTATGAAGATTTGGAGGATACATTTAATTCATTTAAATTTTTAGGACTTAAAAACATGATAGTTACTAAGCTAGATGAGAGTAAAAAATATGGAAATATCTTTTCACTTATCAAAAAAACAAAACTACCAGTAAGTTACTTTTCAATAGGTCAAGAAGTACCTGACGATATAAGAGTGGCTAGTAGTGGGTATTTTATAGATTGTCTGTTTGAGGGATATAAGAAGTGAAAAAAGATAGACAAGCTACACAAGCAGATAGATTGAAAGAGCTTTTAAATGATAGTAGTGAAAGTGAGCAAAAACATACAAAAGTAATCTCTATAACAAGTGGAAAGGGCGGAGTAGGTAAGAGTACAATTTCAGCAAATATAGCCTTTATGCTTAGTGAAATGGGTTACAAAGTTGGACTATTGGATGCTGATTTTGGACTTGCTAACTTAGATATAATCTTAAATACAAGAGTTAAACAAAATCTAGTAGATGTTTTAAACGATAGATGTAAACTAGAAGATATAATCATAGATATAAATGAAAATCTTAAACTGATACCTGGAGATAGTGGTGATGAGATTTTTAAATTTAAAGATAGTATTTTAGCTGAAAAGTTTTTGGCTGATGCAGATGAATTACTTGGGGATTTAGATTATCTTATCATAGACACTGGAGCAGGGATTTCTAAAGCAAATCAAGCAATACTTGCAGAGAGTGATGAAGTGATAGTAGTAACTATGCCTGATCCATCAGCTATCACTGATGCTTATGCTACTATAAAAGTATGTTCTAAGTTTTTAAATACCGTGAACTTATTACTCAATTTTACTAAAAATCAAAAAGAAGCAGACCTTATCTATCAAAAAATCTCAAAAATTGCCGATAGTAATATAGAGGATTTTAAACTATTTTATCTAGGAAATTTATCAAGAGACTCACTAATCACAAAGTGCTCACAAAACAGGCTTTTGTTTGCAAAAGGGTACCAAAATAGTTTATCTTTTTTTGAATTAAGTGAAATTATTAGAAATCTAATAGAAAAATTGGAACACAAATTGCTAACTTCTAAGCAAAGAGGTTTTGCAGTGTTTGTAAGGCGGCTTATGGATAGATTTTAAAAAGGAGCAATCATGAGAAGTGAAAATTATGTTTATTTTTTTACAGTAAGTGGATTTTTCATCTCTCTTGTTTTCTCAACTTTAAAATCAACAACTCCATTTTACTTTGCCATCTTCGTTATAGGTATAACTCTGTTTTTTTACCTATTTATACATTTAGTACTAATCTTCTTTTTCAATATCGAACCAACCGTTCAAGACTCTTTTAGAAAAGCTGATGTTGAAGAAATAATCAACTATCAAATATCACAACTAAAAGATCGTGAGGTTCAAATACAAAATTTAACAAATAGCATCAAAAATATAAAAGGATAGTATTTTGAGTGAAGTAAAAGATAAAAATGAACTTACAAATGAGATTGTCATACAGTTTATGCCTGCAGTAAGAGCTATGAGCTTTAGACTAAAAGAGAGACTTCCAACCTCTATAGATGTAAATGACCTAATCTCTATAGGAATGGAAGAGATGATAAAACTATCTCGTAGATATGATACCCAGATGAATGACTCTTTTTGGGGTTATGCTAAAAAAAGAGTATATGGAAGTATGCTTGATTATCTAAGAAGTTTAGATATTATAAGTAGAAACAACAGGCGACTTATAAAAGCTATAGATACAGAGATAAGTAAGTTTGTAGATGAAGATTCAAGAGAGCCTGATGATGAGTATTTAGCAAAAAAATTAAATGAACCTATAGAAAAAATAAGAGATGCAAAGCTTGCTTCACAAATAAATACAAATGTACCTTTAAATGAACACATCATGGGTTACAGAGATGAATCTATTGAAAAAACTATAGAAAAAGAACAAATGATTGAAGCTATAAAGGATATTTTAAGTACACTAAGTGATAGAGAACAGATGATTATCACTCTATATTATTATGATGAACTAAATTTAAAAGAGATAAGTTCTCTTTTAGAAATAAGTGAGTCTAGAATATCTCAAATACACAAAAAACTAGTCAAACAGTTAAGAAGTAAGTTAATAGAGTAGGGAGAAATTGTGGCTGATATTTTATCACAAGAAGAGATTGATGCATTACTAGAAGTAGTAGATGATCCTGCAGAGGATGAATCTAGTAGCGAAGATTCTCAAAAGGTTATGGTTTATGACTTTAAAAGACCAAATAGAGTATCAAAAGAACAACTAAGAAGTATCAAAAGTATTCATGATAAATTAGCAAGAAATCTCTCTTCACATATATCTACAGTTTTAAGAACTATTATCGAAATAAATCTACAATCAGTAGATCAGATGACTTATGGAGAATTTTTAATGTCTATACCATCTCCTACAAGTTTTAATATATTTTCTATGAAACCGTTAGAGGGTGATGCAGTGCTGGAACTAAATCCAACTATAGTTTTTCCTATGATAGATAGATTGCTAGGTGGTGATGGGAAATCTTGTGATATAGATAGAGAACTTAGTGATATTGAGTTAAATCTTCTAGATACTATTCTTAGGATGGTAACAAGTAAACTAAAAGAGTCTTGGGAGAGTGTGTTGGAGTTTTATCCAACTATAGAGGCTAAAGAGTCAAGTCCAAATGTTGTTCAAATAGTAGCTCAAAATGAGATAGTTATCATCATAGTTTTAGAAGTAAGTATAGGTGATGTAAGTGGTATGATAAATATAGCTTATCCAGTTATATTTTTAGAATCAATCCTCTCAAAGATGTCAAGCAGAGATATAATCATAAGTGAATCAAACTCAAAAAAGAGTAAAAACAAAGAGCTAAAAGAGCTTATCAAAAGAGCTGATATAAAGGCAGAAGCTGTTTTAGGAGAGACAACTCTATCACTAAAAGAGATACTTGACTTACAAAAAGACTCTATCATAAGACTTGATAGAGAGGTAAGTGATGAAGTTACTATTGCTATTGACAAAAAAAATATTTTTAAAGCTAAAATGAGTGTTGATGAGTATAAAAAGATTTTAGAGATAAATAAAGTTATAAATAGTGACAAAGATGAAGTTAAAGAGATACTTTTAGGCTATGAGAAAGAGAGAATAGCAAAGTATAACAAAATACGAAAAGAGACAATGAGAGAGATTATCAATGAATAAACTTTTTAAACTATTAGGTGAAGAGGTAAAAAGTGTAATAGAAGGGCTTACAGGGTATAGTAGTGAGTTTGTTTTAGGGGGAGAAACAGAAGAACTTTTATCTAAATGTGCCAAAGTTGATATAAGTTTTGAGGGTGGCAAATGCTCATTTTTTATGGATATAGGGATTGCTACTGCTCTTGGAGATTTGATGCTTGGAGGGAGTGGTGAGAGTAAAGATGAGCTAGATGATGATGATTTAGATGCTACAAAAGAGATAGTATCAAATATTTTTGGATCACTTTCAACAACTCTTTCAACAAATGATGAACTTCCTTCTATCGGTTTCAATGTTGATTCTATTGAAAGTGTGGATGAAGATAGTAGCTTAGATGATTTTAAAAAGGTGCTTTTGTTTGATTTGAAAGTTGAAGATAGTAGTGGAAAGTGCTACTTTGCTTTAAGTAGTGAGTTTTTATCACTTTTTGAAAAACCAAAAGAAGAGAATAAAAGCAAAGAAACATCAGTCCAATGTAGTGATGAAGTAAAACTTAGTGATGAAGAGATAAAAAATATTTCACTTATCATGGATGTTCAACTTCCCGTTAGGGTTAGGATAGGTACTAAAACTATACTTTTGAAAGATGTTTTAAAGATGGATATAGGTTCAGTAGTGGAGCTAGATCAACTTGCAAATGCTCCTTTAGATATACTTGTAGGTGAGAAGATTATCGCTAAGGGTGAGGTTGTTATAGTTGATGGAAATTTTGGTGTTCAAATAGTTGATATAGGAACAAAAAGAGAACTTCTATCAAAGATACAATGAAAAAAAAAGCTATGGTAGCCCTAAGTGGAGGGGTTGATTCTACAATTACTGCATACCTTTTACAAAAAGATGGTTATGATATAGAGGGAGTTTATATGAAACTTCATGATAGTCCAAGCTATCATGAAAAAAACCTTCAAAATATAGAGATAATAAGTGAGTATTTGGGTATAAAATATCATGTTTTAGACCTACAAGATGAGTTTAAAAAAGAGGTATATACTCCATTTGTAGAGACTTATAAAAAAGGTGAAACTCCTAATCCTTGTGTGATATGTAATAGAAAGATAAAACTAGGAAAAATGTTAGAGTTTGCTAAAGAAAAAGGATTTGACTTTCTTGCAACTGGGCACTATGCAAAGATAGAAAATGGCTCTATCGTGGATCCAAAAGATAAGTTTAAAGATCAAAGTTATTTTTTGTCAAATGTCAACAAAGAGGTATTAAGCTCTGTTATATTTCCTTTAGGAGACTTGCTAAAAGATGAAGTAAAAGAGATAGCTTCAAAGATAGAAGTACTAGAATCTATCGCAAAACAAAAAGAGAGTAGTGAGATATGTTTTGTACCTGATAGCTATCTAGATATTTTAAAAGAGCATTATGATGTAGAAAAAAGAGGAGATGTTATAGATAGAGATGGAAACATCATAGGACATCACTTTGGGTATATGAACTATACAGTAGGGCAGAGAAAAGGCTTTAGGTTAAAAGTAGCTCACCAGCCTCACTATGTTTTAGAGATAATCCCCCAAACAAATCAAATAGTAGTAGGCAAAAAAGAAGAACTTTTAGAAAAAGAGTTTTTTGTAAAAGAGTTAAATCTTTTCGATAAACAAAGTGATAGCTTTGAGTGTGAAGTAAAGATAAGATATCGTTTCCCAAAAGTCAAATGCGAAGTTTTCAAACTTCAAAACAATGAAGCAAAAGTAGTTTTTGAAACTCCACAATCAGATATAACACCTTCACAAGTTGCTGCTTTTTATAAGGATGACAGGGTTATTGGGTCTGCTTTGATAAAAAAGTAGTGAAGGCATTCCATATGCTTAGTGTATTATGTTAGGTTTAGGGTGCAAGTATTTGTTAGGAGGGTTATGGTGCTAAGGATAGTTAGAAGGATTAGTCTTAGCACTTTTGCTCCTTTTTTTGGTTTTGGTTATTTTATCATGAGGTGGCTTTGGTGGGTGGTAAAGATTAAACTATTTTCATTTGAGGGTGCGACCCCAAGCTTTTTCTGTAGAACATTTACCAACCAAAAAAAAAGTCTATCTCTCATGACAAAACAAACATCTTGAAAAAAGAGCTTTGCAAACTCTTTTTTGTTCAACACAAGTTTAAGAAGTCCAAAAGATTTCTAAAAAGCAAAACTTAGTGCGAATGCCTTCTCACAACTTTGAAACAAAAACATTTAGAGCAAAAAAACAAACTTGTATTGCCCAAAAAAGCCAACTATTAGAGCAAACATTTAAGAGCCAAAAAGCCCTTTGAACTTTAGCCCAAAGTTTATCGAGTATGGCTAACGAGTTAGCTATAACAAGGCATCGAAGAAGAAATATGCTTACACGGCGAGTTTATCTAACTTTTATATGCTAAAATACACTTCAAATATATCGAACTTGATTATGCTAACTCGCATATTTCTTGATTCGACCGTTATATCCAAGAGTTCAACTTGAGATAGCTAAGTTTATTACTATGCAAAGCTCTTAAATTCGAGGTTTTAAGCAAAAGA
>JALVVR010000048.1:0-47478 GCA_027023305.1 Campylobacterales bacterium
AGTTGAACAAACTTAAAACTACCTGCATTTCTTCCTGTTACAGCTATTATATCTTTTACTTTTGATTCATTTTCTAAAATTTTTTTTATTTTATCTATACTTTCATAATCTAAAGAAGCATCAAGCAATACTTTTATAGCTTCTTTTAAAATCTCAAAGCCACTATGAAAGATAAAGTAAACAACTACAACAACTGCTATTTTCTCAATAATAGGATATCCAAAATATTGACCAAATACACCTACTAAAACAACCAATGCTGTATAAAAATCTGTTTTTATATGTTCAGCATCTGCTAAAAGACTAGGAGAATTTAATTCTATAGCTTTTTGTTTTTCCCACCTAGAGTAAAGAAAAGTTATCAAAACAGTTAAACCAATAACTACTACAGCAACTAAAAGATTTTTTATTGGTTCAGATTTTCCAAAAAGTACATCTTTTGCTATCTCGTATCCAGCAAAGAAAATAGCAAATGCACTTACAAGTGCAACAAGATTTTCTACCTTATAAAGACCTTGAGGAAAAAGTTTTGACTTTTTATTTGATATTACTATTCCTATATAAACACTAAGTGATGCTGCTAAATCTGAGAGAGAATGAACACCATCAGCTGTAAGTGCTGCACTACCAGATATCAAACCTCCTATTATCTTTATAACAGAGAGGATAAAATTTACCCCTACTGAGTAAAGTGAAATCTTTTTTTTCTCGTCATGGTTTAATTGTTTTTTATTTTCAGTTACTGTTTTTGTCATTTTTGCATACCTCTATGGTTTTGCATACCAAATCCTCTAAAATTTGCTGGAGGAAAGTTATCAAACAACCACTTTGCTACCTCTTCTAACTCTTGTTCAGAGATATTTCCCTTTTGAGATGGCATCAAACCAAATCTTGCTATCTTTTGTGGTTTGCAAATCGCTTTTTCTTTTGTAGGGTTTTGCACATAATCAACTATAAACTTAACTGCATACTCTTTTTTTGGATAAGTCATCTTAACATGTCTCATAACTCCCATTATAGGAGGAGCAACTAACTTTGAACTATCTTTTGGAAAAGTTTTTATATGGCACATACTACACTTTGCATCAAAGATTTTTTCAGCTTCACTTGCAAAAAGTGATGAAACCAATCCTAAAACTCCAATAGCTACTAAAATCTTTTTTATCTTCATGATAATCTCCTTGATTTTGATTTTTAACATTATTACATTTTTATGTTAGCTAAATGTTAAGATTATGAATTAACGATAGCTTAACATACTTTTTGAATAATTATTACTCTATTAAACAAATTATTTTAAGGAAAAAATATGAAAAAATTATTTTTTATTAGTAGTATATTTTGTTCTCTTGTTTCACTACAAGCTGAAAATTTGACAGTTATTGTAACTGGTTTAAAAAATAGTAATGGACAAGTACAGATCTCTCTTTACAACAAAAATGGAACAATCCCTGATAAAGAGTTAAACAAGTACTATAAAACTGTAAAAGTCCCAATAAATAATACACAAGCAAAAACAGTTTTTAAAGATTTACCAAAAGGTAGATATGCTGTAAGTGTATTTCATGACCAAAACAATAACAATAAAATAGATAAAAGTTTTTTGATTCCAAAAGAGGGTGTAGGTCTTTCAAATTTTAAGACAATTAACTTTTTTCATCCTCCAAGTTTTGAAAAAGCAAGTTTTTTGCTAGATAGTGATAAAAAAGTTCAGATTAAAGTTATTTATTTTTAAATCCGAAATATGCAATAGAAAATTGCATATTTCGGGTTAATATCTTGCAGAGGCTAAAACTCTGCAAGAATTTACTTTCATCTAAGCATAGATAGAAAAACTTGATGTATCTGTAGCAGACTGTGTAGTTTTAGATTGATCTAGCATACTTAAAAGAGTTTGAGCATACTCATCACTACCCATAGAAGTTTTATCAACTTCTTTCATTTGAGATATCATCGATTGTCTATCTGTTTGAGATAGTGAACTCATCTTATCTCTAAGTGCTGTTCTATCTTCAGGTGATAAACTTTGCATAATATCTCTCATCCCATTCCCTTGCCCTTTACCAGCACCTCTCATACCTTGACCATGCATTTGCATTTGTTGCATAGATCCAGTTGCACCTACATTCATAATGACTCCTTTTTGTTTTTTTATGTTATATAGCAAAAAAATTGTAACCAATATAACACCATTGTAGTTTATAAAACTTGTATTAGCTAAACATTAACATTAGCTTAAAAAAATTATTTAAATTACTCTATCTTAACATTAAGCTAACGATAAAATACTATTATCTATTAAACTAACTAAATAAGGACTTTATATAAATGAACAAAATAACAGTATTAATCCTCTTTTTTTTCATAACTCTTAGTGCTATGAGTCTTGATGAGACGATAAAAAAGGCTCTAAGACATAACAACTCTTTAAAAAAGGCTATTTTAGATAAAGAGATTGCAAAGAAAAATAAAGAGTTTAAAAAAGCATCTAATCTTGGTAGATTTGATTTAAAAGTAGATTATAACCACTATAACAAAGCAAGAACACTATCTCCACTCTCACCTATGGATATAGCTTCATCTCCAACAGGGGCTTATGAGATACCAACTACAAAAGATTTAATCTCTGCTGGGATAGTTTATAATGTTATTCTTTTTGATGGATTTAAAAAACAAAACTCTTATAAGATTTCAAGCCTAGCCCATAAAAGTTCACTTTTTAAAGTAAAGTTAGCAAAAGAGGAACTTATATACAATGTAAAAAGTTTATATCTATCTCTTTTATCACTTCAAGAGCAACTAAATGCTCAAAAAAAGTTTGTAAACTCTCAAAAAAGGCTATACAACTATGTTTTAGCAAAGTATAAATTAGGAAGTAAATCAAGACTTGATCTTTTAGAGTCAAAAAACTCTTATACAAATGTACTCTCAACAAAAGAGAAAATCAAAGCAAATATAGAGATTTTAAAAGCTACTTTATCAAAAGCTATTGGCTCAAACTTTGATAAAGCAGAAAAAATAAATGTTAGTTTCAAAAACGATATGGGAAAAACTCCAGATATTGAAAATCTAAGCAGATTAAAACTTACAAAATTTTCACAAGATATAGCACAAAAAAAGATCCAATCTGCAAAATCTTTATACTATCCACAAGTCAATCTATCGGCATACTATGGATATAGCATGGGACCAAACTCCACAACCAACACTCACCCTATAACACACAAAACATATTTAGAAAAAGGGGATTTTAACTCTGAAAATATATGGCAAGTAGGAGTCTCTTTAAAATGGAATGTTTATGATTTTGGAGCTAAAAGTGCAAATCTTCAAAAAGAAAAACTTAAACTAATGCAGTCAAAAATAGATACTGCTGAGATAAAATCAGAGATTATAAAAAATCTAAAAGTAGCAAAGAGTAAATTAGCACTTGCAAAAGCTGATTATATCTCTTTAAAAAGTCAGTATAACCTACTAAAAGAGATACAAAAAGCTCAAAAAATCAAATATGAAAATGATGCTCTAACACTCACAGATCTTTTAGATACCAAAGCAAAAGAAGCGATTTCTTATGCAAAGATGATAAATGCAAAATATGAGTATCAAAAAGCAAAATACTATATAGAGTATCTTTTAGAAAAAGGGGAAAAGTAGATGAATATAAAAAAAACAGTATTAATTGGAGTTTCGATTTTAGTGGTTGTATCTGCAGCAATCTTTTTAAGAAGCCAAAAAAAGAGTGTTGATAATCTACCAGTAGCTAAAGAGTATCTAAAAAGTGTAGATGTAGTAAGAGTGAAAAAGGAAAAAATCTCACAAAAAAAAGAGTTTTTAGCACAAATCTTATCTTCTAAAAGTGCAAATATAGCTACAAAATTTGTAGCAAAAATAAAAAAGATTTATGTAAATGAAAATGATAAAGTAAAAAAAGGGGATCTGCTTATCTCTTTAGATGACAAAGATATTCTAGCAAATCTATCATCATTAAAAGAGCAAAAAAAGGCTTTGAGTCTTGATGTTCAAAATGCAAAAAATATTTTAAGCAGAAATACAAAACTTTATAAAATAGGAGCTATATCAAAAGAGGCTTATGATACTTCTAAAGCTATCTATCAAACTAAACTATCATCACTAAAAACAGTAGAAGAGAAGATAAACCAAACAAAAGCCAACCTCCAGTACCTAAATATAACTGCTCCTTTTGATGGAGTCATAGGCTCAAAGTTTTTAGATGCAGGTTCACTCGCCCCAGCTGGAAAACCTATTTTGAGCTTAAACTCTGATGATCAAAAACTTATCTTTTTATTTTCACAAAATGATAAAAAGATCACTAAAGGGCAAAAAATATTTTTAGAAGATAATGAGATAGGAAGAGTTTTAAAAATATATGATGATGCCAAAAACTCTCTTCTTGTAGCAGAGGTAAAACTAAAAAAACCTCTTCCTTTTGCAAATAAATCTTATAAAACTATACAAGTAGAGACTGATAGTCTATTGTCATGCACACTTCCAACAAATGCTATTTTGCATAAAAAAGATGGAAATTTTATCATGATATATAAAGATGAAAAATTTGTTATAAGAAAAGTAAAAATTCTTTTAGAAAATCCTAAAAGAGTTGCTATCTCCTCTTGCCCCAATGAGTTAGTTGCTGTTGGTTCAGAAGCAAAACTCTCAATCCTTCCTACTTTTGGGAAAATAATAGTAGATAAGGCTAAGTAACATGAAAAAAGATTTTTCTATTGTAGATTTTTTACTTAAAAGACCTTATTTTATATTTTCTTTTTTGACACTCTTTTTGTTTTTGGGTGCAGTTGGATATAACAAGATAGATAGAAAACTATTTCCAGACTCAAACTATCCAACAATAGCAGTTGTAGTAGTTCAGCCTGGAGCTTCTGCAAAAAGTATGGCTTCAAATATAGCTATACCAGTAGAAGAGGAGTTATATACCCTAGATAAAGTAAGAAGAGTCTTTTCAACCACCATAGATGAAGTAAGTGTTATAAGTGCAGAGTTTGACTATGCAAAAGATATAGATACAGCTACAAGTGATGTAAGCAATGCTCTTGATAAGATAAAATCAAAACTTCCTAGCTCCATCCTATCTCCACAAATCATAAAAATCACTTCAGCAACTGCTCCCATCATCACTTATGCTATAAGTTCAAAAGATGGAAAAATCCCTCTTGAAGATATAAGACAACTTGCAAAAACCAAAATCAAACATGATCTTATAAGATTAGAAGGAATTGCAGGTGTAGATGTATTTGGAGGATATGAAAAAGAGATAGAGATTATCGTTGATAAAGATAAACTTGATAAATACAACTTAAACTTAGCAACTATTGTAGCAAAGATAAAAGCAAATGATAATGACTTTGCGATAGGATTTATAACTAGTAAAAACAGTAGATACCTCTTAAAATCAAAGGGTAAAAAAGATACTATCTCAAAACTAAAATCTATCTCTATCACAAAAGATATAAAGTTAGGAGATATTGCAAAGGTATATTTTGGGCATTATGAAAACTCGGCTGAGTATTATGGAAACTCTAACCACTCTATCGCTTTAGCAATTCAAAGAGCTGAGGATGCTGATGTTGTAAAAAGTATAGATAAAGTTCAAAAAGAGATAGACAAACTAAAACAAAAATATAAAAATCTTGAGTTTACTATCACAGATACTCAAAAAGATACTATTGTACAAAGTACAACAAATATGTTTGAATCTCTAAGAGATGCGATTGTGATGTCCACTATCGTTGTATTTTTCTTTTTAGCATCTTTTAGACAAGTTTTGGTTGTACTTGTAACTATCCCTCTTGTATATGCCTCGACAGTAGCTCTTATGTGGGTTATAGGTGTGGAGTTCAATGTAGTAACCCTAACGGCTATCATACTAGCACTTGGACTGCTTTTAGATGATGCAGTAGTTGTGATGGAAAATATCGAAAGACACTATCGTGAATTAAATGATGAAATACACAAAGCCGTTTATGAAGGTACAAAAGAGATCATGTTTGCAGATCTAAGTGGAACTATAACAACTATGATAGCTCTATCTCCTATGCTTTTTGTTGGTGGGTATCCTCAAACTATATTTCAACCACTTGTGGGAACTCTTCTTTTGGCACTAGCAGCTTCATATATCATCTCTATCACAGCTGTTCCACTTCTTTCTTTAAAAATTCTTACTATCAAATCCCCTATCATTTTAAAAAGTGAAGCTCTTTTTGAAAAATTTGTTGGTGGATTTAGTGAAGCTATCGCAAACTTTTTTGCAAATGCTGTCTCTTTAGCTATAAAGAAAAAAAGTGTTGCATTTGCTTATATATTAGTGCTTATCTTTTTATTTGTAACAAGTGTAAAAGGTCTTATGCCAATCGTTGGTCAAGAGTTGATGCCACCTATGGATACAGGTGGGGTTAAGATAAGTATCACAGTAGATCCAAACCTCCCAATAGAGGAGAGTAAAAAGATAGTACAAGAGGCAAACAAGATTATAAAAGAGCAAGGTGAACTTTTGTATCTATCTAGTGCTATTGGTAGCGAAGCTGGAGTTATGAGTATAGGAAGTGGTAGTGGGATAGATCATATCAGCATAACTGCAACTTATGTAGATAGATACCACAGAAAAGAGAGTATTTGGGAGATAGAAAGAAGACTACGAGAGAAGTTAAACAAGATAAAAAATGTAAACACCGTAGATGTAGTGGATTATGGTGCTACTGCACTTGCAAGTTTGAGAGCAAATATAGATGTTACTTTATATAGTGATGATTTAAGCAAACTTCCAAAAGCAGGAGATATAGTAGCTGATGCGATGAAAAAAACTGGTGGAGTAGTATCAGTATCAAGAACTTGGCAAAACAATAAAAAAGTATATGAATTTGAGATAGATGAGAAAAAAGCATCATATTATGGACTAACAAATGAAGATATCTCAAAACAACTTCAAATCTTCATAAGAGGAGCAAAAACTGCCTCTTTTTATCTACAAAATAGTAGTGATTTTGGTGTAAGAGTTTGGGTAGATGAAGATAAAAGAGAGAGTATCGAAAACTTAAAATCCTATCTTATAAGCACTAAGAGGGGAAAAGTTCCACTTAGTGATCTTGTAACTTTAAAATTTATAGATGAACCTTCACTCATCACTAGAGAGGGATTAAAATATACCCTAAATGTATATGGATTTAGAGAAAAAGCTGCTATTTCACATATCATGAATAATTTTGAAGAAGCTTTCAAAGGAAAAGTTTTACCAGATGGAGTAGAGATGGAACAAACTGGAGATATAAAACAGTTTCAAAGTGCCGCAGGTAGAATGATAGGAGCTATCGCTTTTGCTGTTATACTTATACTTTTTACACTCATAGCACTCTTTAACTCTATAAAAATATCTTTAATGATAATTTTTTCTATACCTCTAACTATAATAGGTGCTGCTTGGATGATGCTACTTTTGCACTATCATACATCTATGCCGGCTATGATGGGATTTATACTCTTAAGTGGGATTATCGTAAACAATGCCATCTTGCTTATCCACTTTGCACTTGAAAAGATGCAAAACGGAGCAAATAAATTAGAAGCTATGATTGAGAGTATAAAGATAAGAACAAGACCTGTTTTGATGACTGCTTTTGCAACCTCAGCAGGTATGCTTCCAGTCGCTCTTGGCTCGGCTATCGGGTTAGAGAGACTTGCCCCTCTTGGAGCAGTTGCTATCGGTGGACTTATAGTTGGAACATTTTTGACACTTTTGTTTATACCACTTGTGTTTGTTTGGAGTATGAAAGAAAAGTTATAATCTTTTTACTCCAACTCAAACCAAAACTTGCTTCCCTCTCCCTTTTTACTCTCTATCATAAGCTCAAGTCCATGAAGTTTTAAGATATACTTTACGATATATAATCCAACTCCGATAGAGTTATCCCAGCTAAGAGTATCTACTCTAAAAAACTTCTCAGTTAGCCTTTTTAAGTCATTTCCCTCTATCCCTATACCTCTATCGATAACTTCAAGCCTATCTTTAGTAGCCCTTATCACTACCTCATCTTCAGAGTATTTTAGAGCATTTTCAACTAAGTTTATAAGCAGATTTTCAAACATAGTTTTATCAAAAGTTACCTCTACTTCTTCACACTCTATCTTTATATCTCTATCTTTATACTTTTGTAAAATAGTCTCTTTTACATCTTCTAACAAAGGTCTTAGCAAAAATATAGTTTTTCTTAAAGCAATATTTTCATTTTCTAGTTTCATAGCAAGTGAAAGTCTATCTATCATATTAGAAATTTTGTTAGAATTGTTTAACACTTTTTGTAAAAATCTAACCCTCATATCACGACTTATACTGTCATCTTCTTTTACAGTCTGTGCATATCCTATGATAGCAGCTACTGGATTTTTAAACTCATGACTTATAGCAGAGATTACATCGCTTTGTTTTTTAGTAATAGATTTTAATTTTTTTGTATAGTTTTGTTTTTGTTTCTCTCTTTTTTTAAGCTTAGTGGCTACCTTTTTTATATCTTCTGAAATACTTTCAAACTCTAAACAGCATTTGGCATCATTAAATTCTAGATCATATTTTTTGTTAAGTATCCCATCAAGTGAGTTTTTGATTTTATCCAAATCTAAAGAGATATTTTTGCTTAATTTTATAGTAAGATAAAAAGCTAAAAACATAGCAACTGCAAAAAGCATCATTGCTTTCAACCAAAACTTTATAAACTTATCTTTTATACTATCTAGTTTATATGCCATCCTTATAAATCTATTTTTATCATACTTTGCAACATATAATAAATCTCTATCTATACTAACTGAATGCCTTACACTATGCCCTATCCCCTCACTTAAAGCTTGTTGTACCTCAGGTCTGCTTAAATGATTTTCCATCCCTTTTATCTCTCTATCACTCTCATATAAAACTTGTCCATCATCTTTTATGATAGTAACTCTCACATCAGTAGAGTGCTTTATACTTTTTACTATATCTGCAGGATTTTTTACAAATTTTTCGATAGCTATATACTCATCAATCATATTTGTAAGCATAAGTTTGTAGTTATTTATCTCAATTCTTTGAAGTAAAAAGTAGCCCCAAACAGCAACAACCAAAAGAGTCCCAAAAAAAAGGAGTGAAAATCTTCTAAAATAAAGCTGATCTAATCTTAACAAAGCTTATACCCCACACCTCTAACTGGTTCTATATAATTTTTCTCTTTTGTAGAATCAATCTTTTTTAAAAGTCTATTGATAGTTACATTAACAGTTTTTTCTTGGGTATGCTCATCATCTCCCCAAACATTTTCTAGTAAGTCATATCTGTTTAAAACCACATCTTTGTTTTTCAAAAAGTAACTTAAAAGTTCAAACTCTAACTTACTGATAGTTATATTTTTTCCATCTATAAAAAGTTCTCTTTTAGATATATTAAGAGTCAAATCTCTATGCTTTAAAACATCACTCTCTTCAACTTTTGCTCTTTTAAGCAAAGCTTTTACCCTAAAAAGAAGTTCATTCATATTAAAAGGTTTTCTAAGATAATCATCACCACCTCTTAAAAATCCATCTTCAACCTCATCATCTTCAACTTTAGCAGAGACAAATATCACAGGCATATCAAAGCCTTGCTCTCTAAGGTGTTTTACAAACTCACTCCCCTCAGCTCCAGGCAAGTTTCTATCTACTATCAAAAGGTCAACTCTCTCTTCTTCTAAAAACTTCTCAACATTTTTAGTAGATAAAAAACCACTTACTTCATAGCCCTCTTTTTGTAAATGATACTCTTCAAGTTCAAGTATATCCTCTTCATCTTCGATGATTAAAATATGTTTTTTCACAGCTTAAGCTTTCCACCCTTTTGAGCAAAGTAAGCTAGTTTTACTACATTTACACTTCTGTCACTTATCCTCTCTAGTCTTCTAAGCCCATTTAAGAAACTTATAAGCTCACTTGCATTTTCAGGAACTATACATATCTGTTCTATCAACTTTTTCTCTATCAAAGAGAGTATATCATCACACTTACTCTCTTCTACATTTACTTTTCTATAAAGATTTTCAAGCTCATCTTCACTATCAGTTTTGATGGCATTTATTGATGCCTTAAGAGATTTATAAGCACTTTGAGCAAAAGCATAAACATCATCTTGTAGTCCACCAAGCTCTAAATCACTACTTATTTGTATCTTTACTCTTTTTGCAAAACTTCTTATATAATCAGTTATACGAGTAAGCTCACTAGCTATCTTTAAGTATGCTATCACAACTCTCAAATCCCTAGCTTCTGGAGAAAAAAGAGCCAATGTTTTTATGATTTCATTGTCTATTTTTGAGTTTTTATCATGAGAATCTTTTAACATATCTCTAGCTTTACTAGCTTTATCCATATCAGACTCTTTTAAAGCCTCATAAGCTAACTCATAAGCTTTTAAAACATCTTCAGCCAAAGCTAAAACTCTTTTTTGATTTTTTTTCAGTATCTCTTTATAGTTTTGCAACATTATCCAAATCTCCCTGTTATATAATCTTCAGTTAACTTCTCTTTTGGCTCTAAGAAAATCTTACTAGTTTTGTCATACTCTATAAGCTCCCCTATATACATAAAAGCAGTATAATCACTAAGCCTACTTGCTTGTTGCATGTTATGAGTTACTATCACAACTGTAACATCTTTTTTAAGCTCACTTATAAGCTCTTCAATAGCTCCGGTTGAGATGGGATCAAGTGCAGAAGTTGGCTCATCAAAAAGTAAAATCTCAGGCTTTAGGGCAACTGCTCTAGCGATACAAAGTCTTTGCTGTTGTCCACCACTAAGCCCCATAGCACTATGATTTAATCTATCTTTTACCTCTTTCCATATAGCAGACCCTTTTAAAGCTTTTATCACTTTCTCTTCTATCTCTGATTTGTTTTTTATACCTGCTAACTTCAATCCATAAGCAACATTATCAAAGATACTCATAGGAAATGGAGTAGGCTTTTGAAATATCATCCCAACTTTTTGCCTAAGAGCTATTAGTTCATTTTCTTTTTTTAGTTTTAGTATATTTTCAAACTCTCCACTCTCTTGATTTAGTAGATTTACCTCACCTTTATATTCATGTCCAGGATACAAATCATGAATACGATTTAAGCTTCTAAGTAGAGTTGATTTTCCACATCCACTAGGTCCTATCATAGCTGTTATCTTGTTTTTAAAAACTGGAAGATTTATCCCCTTTAGTGAAGGCTCACTTGCACTTGCATACTTAAAGTAGAAGTCCTTTATCTCCATAATCATCTCTTTTGCCATAAATATTCCCTACCTTTTCTTTGTTCTTGTTAAATATCTACCTGTTAAGTTTATCACTAAAACTATAACTGTTAGTATAAATGAAGCAGCCCATGCCAAATCTTTACTAGGTTTATCAGGATAATTTGCCAAGTTATATATACTAACTGTCAAAGATGGAAACTGGTCATTTAGATTCATAGTCATATATGAGTTGTTTGCAGAGGTAAACAAAAGTGGAGCAGTCTCTCCAATAATCCTTGCAAATGCCAACAAAATCCCAGTCGTAATACCAACTTTAGCAGCCTTTATAACTATTTGTAAAATAATCTTATGCTTACTCCCACCAAGTGCGATACCAGCTTCTCTTAACTCTTTAGGTACAAGAGAGAGCATATTGTCAGTTGTAGATATAACTATCGGTATCATCATGATAGCCAGTGCCACACTGCCAGCCCATCCACTATAATGATTTACTGGGTCTACAAATATCCCATATACAAAAACACCTATCACAATAGATGGTGCACTCATCATGACATCACTTAGATTTCTAAGTATCGAAGCTACTTTACTTTGGTTACTATACTCTCTAAGATAAATTCCAGCCATCATCCCAATAGGAACTCCAATCAAAGTAGCAATCCCAGCCATCATAAACTGTCCAACAAGTAAATTTCTTATACCATTTTGAACGAGGTCATTTGTAAACATGCTAAAGTGCATACTTGAGATACCTTTGATACTCAAAGTTAAAAGTATCCAAAACAAAAACACTAACCCTAAAATTGCCGAAATTGTAGAGAGAATCAAAATAAGTTTATTTAAAAATAGTCTATTCATTTAACCTTCCTCCCTAAAAAATAAAACTTTGCAGTTGATATGATAATAAAACTGATACCAAATAAAATCAATGCTAAAAAGAACATACTACTAAGCTCCAAATCCTCAGCCTCTGCGAAATTGTTAGCTAAAAGTACAGGTATAGAAGTAGTAGCATCTGTAATATTTTTTGGTATTTTCATAACCGAACCTAATAAAAATGCTACTGCCATCGTCTCACCCAAAGCTCTACCTAGAGCTAAAATAATAGAACCAATAATACCAGATTTTGAATATGGCATAACTACATCCTTAATAACTTCAAACTTCGTAGCACCCATAGCATAAGCACTCTCTTTTAAAACATCTGGTGTTGTATTCATAGAATCTTTTGTAATAGCTGACATAAAAGGGATTATCATGATTGCTAGTACTAAACCAGCAGTTAAAAGTCCTATACCATTTCCACCAAAACTGCTTTGAACTATCGGAGCAAAATAAAAAAGCCCCCACATACCATAAATAATACTAGGAATCGCAGCTAAAAGTTCTATCGCGATAGAAACTGGTTTGATAAGCCACTCACTAGCAACTTCAGTTAAAAAAATAGCTATTCCCATAGCAAGAGGAGTTGCCACAATCATGGCTATAAAAGTAGTCAAGATAGTTCCCACTATCGGTATAAGTCCACCAAAAATACCACCTTCATCATCCTCTCCAACTTCCCAAGCAGAACTCTTTAAAAAGTCAAACCCAAAAGTATCTATCGCATCTTTTGAGTGAGAGTATAAAACTAGAAAAATTCCTACTAGTATGAAAAAAGATAAAGTTGCTGAAAGTATTGAAAAATATCTAAAAAGTCTTCCACTCATGATTACCCCATTTTTAAATTTCTTCATGATAACAATGGTTGATTACAAAATGGTTACATTTTTATCTTTTAGATGTCCACCATCGGTGAACATCTAAAATTTTAAGGGGTTGAGTTGAAGTTGTGCAAAACTTTTTTTTTGGGGTTTTATGAAATCTAGGCAGGGATTATTTTATCCCTTTGTCTGCCCAGTATTTTCTAATCTCTGCTTTTGTAGAAGCTGGAAGTGGAACATATCCTAAATCAGCTGCTAACTTATCGCCATTTTTATAAGCAAAGTCAAAAAACTTAGTTACTTGTTTGTCTGTATCAACTTTTTCTTTTGGTAAAAGTATAAAAGTTGCTGCCACGATTGGGTAACTTGTTTCACCATCAGGGTAACCTATAACTGCATAAAAATCTTCTTTTGGAGTCCAAGTAGCATATTTTGCTGCATCTTGAAAAGATTTTACAGTTGGAGTTATATATTTTCCAGCTTTATTTTGAACTGTTGCTGCTGGTAGGTTTGATTTTAGTTTGTATGAATACTCGATATATCCGATTGAGTATTTAGTATTTTGGATATTTGCTGTAACTCCTGAGTTACTTTTTCCAGCTACTACATTTGATTTCCATTCAGGTTTTTTACTAACTTTAAAATCATCAGCATCTATTTTATTTAAGTAGTAAGTAAAGTTAAAAGTTGTACCTGATTTATCAGCTCTAACTGCAACTGTTATCTTCTCATGAGGAAGTTTTAAACTTGGGTTTTCAGCTTTGATAGATTCATCATCCCAGTAAGCAGCTTTTCCACTGAATATTCCAGCTATCGCTTTTTCACTTAGTCTAAGCTCGCCATCTTTAACACCAGGGATATTGTAAGCTAAAACGATACTTCCTACAACTGTTGGAAACATATAAAGTTTATGTTTAGCTAGTTTTTTTGGTTTCAAAGGTTTATCACTACCTGCAAAATCCACTATTCTTTTTTTGATAGATTTTATACCATCACCACTACCAGTTGGAGTATAGTTTACTTTCTCTCCAGTAGCTTTGTTGTAAGCTGCTATCCATGCTTTATAAACTGGAGCTGGAAAAGAAGCACCTCTACCTTGAATCTCACTAGCACTCAAGCTTAGAGTTGCAGTCGCTGCTACTAAACTTAATGCTACAAATTTTTTTATTCTCATAGTATGTAATTCTCCTTATTTTTTAATTACAAGAAGATTATATAAAGAAGTGGTTACAAAACGATAACAAAAAGAGAGTAGAAAAAGAGCAAAAAAAAAGGTGCTAGAGGAAAAGGGAGTATCCTCTAGCACCAAAATATAAGGGAGTTGTTAAAAAAAGCTTAAATTGGTTTTAGACTACCAATTAACCTCTGCAGTTAGCATAGCAGTTTTATCATCTTTTGTAGTTGACCCATCAAAAGCTGTATTTTTTCTGTTTTGCATACTAGCTATAAATTTTACATTTTTATTATATTTGTAAGCAACACCAGCGATAGTAGTTTTTCTAGTTTCTTCATCACTAACTGCACTAGTAGTTTTTTTATCTAGTTTAAACTCATCATATCTTGCAAGTAAATCCCATTTTGGAGCAACTTTAAAACTACCATTTACAGAGTAACCTTTACCTTCTACTTTGTTATTGTTAGCATTTTGTCCATCACTTACTTTTACATATTGAGCAGCTAGTAAAAATTGTTCATTTGCATAAACACCATGAACACCTTGCCATTTTAAGTTTACATCTGAACCGTTAAATACTTTACCTTTATGTTTTCTACTATCCTCTCCAAAGTAAGATAAGTTTAAGTATCTATGAGCATGATGAACTTTTCCAGTTCCTAAAACATTCCAAGTAAATCTCCACTCAGCAGCTAATCCATTTCCTTCTTGGTTAGCATGATAACCTTCACCATTAAAGATACCTAGTTCACTAGAAAAGTTTGGAGTTTTTGTTTTAAAGTTTATACCTCTTCCAGATGATGCAGTTGCATGAACACCATTGTGTTGCTCTATAAAAGTTTCACCTATACTTCTATATTTCCAACCATTATGCTCTTCATAGTCAATCCAAGGAGTATGAGCTTGTCCCATCTCAACACCAGTATTTGCAAATACATTGTCAAGATATAAATAAGCATATTTTACTCTCATACCTACACTACCTGAACCATCAGCAGTATTATATTGGTCAAGAGTAACTCTCATATAATCTTTTGGATTTTCATTGAAGTATGCTTTTACTTGAAGATAGTTTCTTCTAGTTTCAAATTTAGATATATCTTTTGAACTATCTAAACTATCACTAAACTTTGTAAAACCTAAGTAGTGAGTTCCACTAAACTTTAAAGTACTAGCTCCACTTTTCACAGTTACATCTGCACTCGCCACTGTACTTACTACTGCTAATACAGCTAAACTTGATAAAACAATTTTTTTCATCATTCATTCCTTTTTAAAATTTTTACGGTGGAAGTATAAAAAGAAACGATTACAAATTGATTACAAGAAAATTTTGTTGATTTTAGTTAAAAAAATTGGAGCGGGAAACGAGACTCGAACTCGCGACCCTCAGCTTGGAAGGCTGACGCTCTAGCCAACTGAGCTATTCCCGCATATAAAAATTGGTTGCGGAGGATGGATTTGAACCACCGACCTTCGGGTTATGAGCCCGACGAGCTGCCTGACTGCTCTACTCCGCGATAAAAAAGTGGATGGGGTGGAGGGATTCGAACCCACGATACACGGTACCAAAAACCGATGCCTTACCACTTGGCCACACCCCATTACAAAGTATGTCTAAATTTGAGATGTGATTATAGTAACTTTTCCTTAAATTGTCAAGAGTTTTTTGTGCAAATTTCAAAATATTTTGATAAACTACCTCAAAAGTAAATGATATAGGGAAATAATATGCCGATAAATAGAGTTCAAACTGCCATAGAAGAGATAAAAAAAGGCAACATGGTCATCATGATTGATGATGAAGATAGAGAAAATGAAGGTGACTTAGTTTATGCAGCTACATTTTCTACTCCACAAAAAGTAAACTTTTGTGCAAGTGAGGCAAAAGGACTTATCTGTGTTGCACTCTCTTCTGATATAGCAAACAGACTTGACTTAAACCCTATGGTAAAAAACAATGACTCATCTTATGAAACAGCCTTTACTATAAGTGTAGATGGAAAAGATTGCAAAACTGGAATCTCAGCATATGAGAGAGATGATACGATAAAAATCTTAGCAACTTGTACTTCAAAACCATCAGACTTAGTTAGACCTGGACATATCTTCCCTTTAATAGCAAAAGATGGTGGAACACTTGTTAGAACAGGACATACTGAGGGAAGTGTAGATCTGTGTAAAATGGCAGGTATAACAAAAGCTTCAGTTATATGTGAAATTATGAAAAGTGATGGAACTATGGCTCGTCGTGATGATTTAGAAGAGTTTGCTAAAAAACATGACCTTAAAATTGTATTCATATCTGATATAGTAGAATACAGACTTCAACATGAATCTTTAATACGAGTTTTAGCTGAATCAAACACAAAAATAATGGAAAAAGATGCAAGAAGAATCGACTTTTTAGATCATAACCAAAATCATCATGTAGCTTTTATTTTTAACCGAAGTGAAAAAAAAGAGTATGTAAGATTTCATAAAATATCATCTGATTTAGAACTTTTTACTCAAAACAGATATAAAAACCTTACAAAATCTATCGATATTTTAGATAAAGAGGGAGGAGTCTTAGTCTTTTTAGAAGAATCTTCTATCGACAATCCTTACATGAAAGAGTATGGTATCGGAGCTCAGATACTAAATCATTTAGGCTTTAGCAAAATAAAACTTCTTGTTTCCAAAAAGGGAACAGAGTTCGTAGGTATAAGTGGATTTGGACTAGAAGTTTCAGAGGAGATTGAGCTTTAGTTCCTCTACCTCAACTCTCTTTCCTTTTACAAAATCTTTAGCAAACTCAACAACTTTGCCGTGAAACCTCGCATAGACTTTATGTAGATTATCTTCTTCAAGGTTTTCTACTATGCCTCTTTGCATCCACTCTTGTATATCTTGATAGGTTTCAAACTCATATCCAAAGGCTCTCAAAATTCTATCTGTATAACTATCTACTACAAAAACTTCTCTATAACAAGCATAGCAAAGGATACTATCTGCACTCTCTTCACCTATACCTTTTTGCTCTAAAAGCCACTCTCTACTAACTTCATCTTTAAACTTCTCAAAACTTCCAAACTCATCTAAGATATTTTGACAAAGATTTTTTATATACTTTGCTTTAGTATTATAAAATCCACTAGGCTTTATCAAAGTTTGTAACTCTTTTAAATCGATACTTGCCAACTCTTCTAAACTAAGTTTCCCCTCTAAATTAGCTAAAGATTTTTCAACCTTTTGCCACTTTGTCTGTTGAGTAAGTATAGCTCCAACTACTACTTCAAAACTCCCACTATTTGGCCACCAAAACCCATCTCTTTGCTCTTTTAGGTAACCCATCTTTTTTAAAGCTAGATAAAGCTCATAACTACTCTTCAAAAAAAGCCTCCTGAGAAACAAAAACTTCACTCTCATCATAAGCCTTTATCTTAAAAGCCTCTCTTACCTTTCCATCATCTATATCAACAACTACAGCTTGTAAAATCTTTTTACATTTGTTAGGAACATCAAACTTAGAAGAAACTCCAGTTAAAAATCTATCTAAAGGCTCTTTTGCATCCATACCTATTACATTATCACGACACCCTGTAAGTCCAACATCGCTTACATAAAAAGTCCCCTCTTCTACCACCAAATCATCAGTTCCAACATGAGTATGACTTCCTACTATCACACTAACTTTTCCTTTTAGCATAGCCATCAAAGCTCTTTTTTCACTTGTAGCCTCTGCATGAAAATCTATCAAGATATTTTTTACACCATCATCTTGAAGTTTTTTTACCTCTTCTTCTATCATGATAAAAGGGTTATCAACCATAGGCATTCCATAGTAACCCATAAGATTTATAACAGCTATCTCTTCATCAGCAACTTTATATCTACCGATTCCATTTCCTGGAGCAATTTTTGGATAGTTTAAGGGACGAAGAATATTAAACTCATCCATCATATCAACTATCTCTTTTTTATCAAAGCTATGATTTCCACCTGTCATGACATCTATGTCAGAGTTAAAAAGCTCTTTAGCATTTTTTTTAGTAATCCCAAATCCATGACTTGCATTTTCTACATTTACCACTACAAAATCTATGTTGAAATCTTTTTTTATTTTTTCTATGTGATGTTTAAAAATAGCCCTACCAGGTCTTCCAACCATATCTGCAAAATACAATACTTTCAATATACCAACCTTAAAAAAATCTTGATTTAAATCAATTCATACAAATTATATCTAATTTTTATTCTAATTATGATAGCATTCATCTATGAATAGAATAAAAGAAATACCACTTTTTAGCAAACTTAGCGATGAAAGTATCAAAAAATTAGAGTCCATATCATACTTTAAAAAGTTTAATACTGATGAAATCCTCTTTTATGAAGGTGATAAGTCAGGTATTTTACATATTTTAGTAGATGGAGTACTCAGATTATATAAAACTGATGCTAAAGGTCATGAGATATATATTCACCAATTTACCCCAATAGCTCTTGTTGGAGAATTAGCAAACTTTGAAAATATGAGATATCCTGCTACTGCAAAATTTATCATAAAGGGTGAAGTTTTAAAGATAGATTTTGCAAAACTAGAAAAAGATTTTTTTAAAAATCCTGAAATTTGTATGGAGATTATCAAATCCCTAACAAGAAAAGTAAAAATCTTATCAAATGTCATCCATCAAGAGATGATACTAAGTAGTGAAGCTAAAATCTCAAAATTTATAGTAGAACATCCAAATGTATTTAAAGCAGTAAAAAATATACAAATAGCAGCTATTTTGAATGTATCTCCTGAAACACTATCACGAACTATTACAAAACTAAAAAAAGAAAAGTATATAGCAATAGATAAAGAATATAATGTAACTATTTTAAATGAGGTTGCTATAACTGCACTCTATAAGTAGTTACTATATTACTCAAAAGTAAAAATTATAATCTACATATTACTTCCTTGATTTAAATCAAGATTTACTCAACCTACTTTTAATATAATACTAGGATGCAAATTTCTTGCATAAGCAAAACCAAAATATAAAGGAGGTTTTATGTCAATATCAAGACGTAATTTTCTAAAGACGACTGCTGCTGCTACTGCAGCTGCTGCTGTTGGGATAAGTGTTCCGGAGGAAGCTAAAGCTGCTGCAAAAGCAGAGCAAGCTGACTGGAGATGGGATAAGGCTGCATGTAGATTCTGTGGTACAGGATGTGGTATCATGCTTGCTACCAAAAATGGTAGAATAGTTGCTGTAAAAGGTGATCCAGCTGCTCCTGTTAACAGAGGACTAAACTGTATTAAAGGTTACTTCAATGCAAAAATCATGTATGGTGCAGATAGACTTACAGAGCCACTTTTAAGAGTTGGTGCTGATGGTAAGTTTGACAAACATGGAAAGTTTAAACCAGTTAGCTGGAAAAGAGCTTTTGATGAAATGGAAGTTGCTATCAAAAAAGCACTAAAGGAAAGTGGACCTGAAGGTGTAGCTGTATTTGGTTCTGGTCAATACACTATCATGGAAGGATATGCTGCTCAAAAGATGATGAAAGGTGGATTTAGATCAAATGCAATAGATCCAAATGCTAGACACTGTATGGCATCTGCTGTTGTTGGTTTTTATCAAACTTTTGGTATCGATGAGCCAAGTGGATGTTATGATGATATAGAGCTTACAGATACTGTTGTATCTTGGGGTTCAAATATGGCAGAAATGCACCCAATCCTTTGGTCAAGAGTAAGTGATAGAAAACTAACTGATCCTGATCGTGTAAAAGTAGTAAATATCACAACTTATAGAACAAGAAGTTCAGATTTAGCTGATATGGAGATAATCTTCTCTCCAAATACTGACCTTGCTCTTTGGAACTATGTAGCACATGAAATAGTTTACAATCACCCAGAAGTAATAGACTGGGATTTTATAAAAAAACATATCGTATTTACAGCAGGACCTGTAAATATTGGTTATGGTATGAGAAGAAAAGGTGAAAAATCTCTAAAAGATGGGAAATACTCTGCAAAAGAGATGGAAATCATCAAAAAAGAGATGGTAAAAAAAGTATCAGCAAAAGAAGCACCAGCTCTTGCACCTTATGGATACAAAGAGGGTGATATGATGAAAAATACTGCTGGTACTTTAAAACACTGGATAGTTGGTTTTGAAGAGTATAAAAAATCACTAGAGCCATTTACACTAGACTATGTAGCAAAAATTTCTAAAGGTGATCCAAATGAACCAATTGAGCAATTTAAAGAAAAACTAAAAAAACTAGCTGCTCTATATATAGAAAAGGATAGAAAAGTTATATCATTTTGGACAATGGGTATGAACCAACATACTCGTGGTTCTTGGGTAAATACTCTTTCATATAATGTTCACTTTATGCTGAATAAACAAGCTAAACCAGGTAGTGGAGCATTTTCACTAACAGGACAGCCATCTGCTTGTGGTACAGCTAGAGAAGTTGGTACATTTGCACATAGACTTCCAGCAGACTTAATGGTTAAAAATCCTAAACATAGAAAGAAAACTGAGAAAAAATGGCAAATTCCAGAGGGAACTCTAAACCCAGTTGGAAATCAACATATCATGAAAATCCACAGAGATATAGAAGATGGTGTTGTAAAATTTGCTTGGGCAAATGTTTGTAACCCTTATCAAGATAGTGCAAATGCTAACCACTGGATAAAAGCTGCTCGTGAACTTGATAACTTTATCGTATGTTCCGATGGATATCCTGGAATCAGTGCAAAAGTTGCTGATCTTATCCTACCATCAGCTATGATCTATGAAAAATGGGGAGCTTATGGAAATGCTGAGAGAAGAAGTCAACACTGGAGACAACAAGTACTTCCTGTAGGAAATGCTATGAGTGATACTTGGCAATGGGTTGAACTTTCAAAAAGATTTACAGTAAAAGATCTTTGGGGACCATACACTCTAAGAAATGGTAAAAAAATGCCAGATGTTAGAGAACAAGCTAAAAAAATGGGATACAAAGATGATACAACAATGTTTGAAATCCTATATGCAAATGATAGAGCTAAAAAATATAAAATTGACCTAAACAGTTTCCCTCAAAAAGGTTACGATAACTCAGAATGCCTTGGTGATAGTAGAAATGTAAAAGGTAGTGATGGAAAAGTATTTAAAGGTTATGGATTTATGCTTCATCATTATCTATGGGAAGAGTATGCTTGGTTTGGTAGAGGTCATGGACATGACTTGGCTGACTTTGTTACTTACCAAAAAGTTAGAGGATTAAAATGGCCAGTAGTTGATGGAAAAGAAACTGCTTGGAGATTTAATACAAAATATGATCCATATGCTAAAAAAGCAAATCCAAATGGAGACTTTGCTTTCTATGGTCCACTAGCTAAAAAACTACTTCAAGGTAGCTTAACTGGTCCAGACAAATCAAAAGGGAAATTAGCACTTAAAAACAAAGCTAAAATCTTTGCTAGACCATATATGGATCCACCAGAGATGCCAGATAGCAACTATGATACATGGCTTTGTACAGGTAGGGTACTAGAACATTGGCATAGTGGAACTATGACTATGAGAGTTCCTGAACTTTATCGTGCTGTTCCAGAAGCACTATGCTATATGAATCCAAAAGATGCAAAAGTAAAAGGATTTAAAAATGGTCAACTTATCTGGGTTGAGAGTAGAAGAGGTAAAGTAAAAGCTAGAGTAGAGACCAGAGGAAGAAACAGACCTTCACAAGGACTTGTTTTTGTACCTTGGTTTGATGAAAAAGTATTTATCAACAAAGTTTGTCTTGATGCTACTTGTCCTATGAGTAAGCAAACAGACTACAAAAAATGTGCAGTAAAACTATATAAAGCATAAGGAAAAGTAGTGAATAATGAGGCGAAAAAAACCAAAATCAGTGAAAGGCGAAAGTTTTTCACACTTTTAGCACAAAACGCTGGTCTTGGAGTTATGGGTGGACTTTTGTGGAGTGGCTATGCTAATAAAGCAAAAGCTTCTGTCCCTACTCTTCGTCCTCCTGCTGCTCTGCCAGAAGATGACTTTTTAAAAGTTTGCATAAAGTGTGGTCTTTGTAGTGAGGCTTGTTTTAATAGACCTCAAAACAGAGATAAGGAAACAGGAAAACAAAGACCTGCAACAATAAAGATGGCAAAAGCAGAAGATAGAGCTACCATAGGTACTCCGTTTTTTGTACCAACTGATGTTCCATGTTATATGTGTGATGATATACCTTGTGTTCCTGTGTGTCCAACTGAAGCTTTGGATATAACAAAAGTTACCAACAAAAATGGAGTTCTAGATCCAAAGATGATGGATATGGGACTTGCAGTAGTTGATCAAAACTCTTGTATAGCTTTTTGGGGAATCCAGTGTGATGCATGTTATAGAGCATGTCCACTTATGGATGAAGCGATAAAGCTAAAGTATGACAAAAATGAGAGAACAGGGAAACATGCATTTTTAAAACCTATTGTTTATAAAGATGCTTGTACTGGATGTGGTATGTGTGAAAAAGCATGTGTTACTGAAAAACCTGCGATTTTTGTTCTACCTAGAGAGTTGGCTTTAGGAAAACCAGGAGATCACTATGTAAAAGGTTGGGATAAGAAAGATCAAATGAGAATAAAAAATAGAGAAGATAAAGATTTGACAACTCATGACAAAAGAAGCAATAAAAAACCTGTTGATTACCTCAATCAGGGATTGGAGGGCTTTTAAATGAAATGGAGTAACTATAAATATCTCATTTTAAGAAGAGTTGTTCAATTTGGACTACTTCTTTTATATTTTGGTGGAAATGTTTTAGGATGGAAAATGTTAAGAGGAGATCTCTCCTCTTCTTCCATCCTAGGTGTTATACCACTAAGTGATCCTTTTGCAGTTTTGCAAATTCTTTCAACTGGGGCTCTTATCGGTGCAAATGCACTTGTGGGTGCTATCATCATAGCTCTATTT
Source organism: Campylobacterales bacterium (assembly GCA_027023305.1). Classification (GTDB taxonomy): domain Bacteria; phylum Campylobacterota; class Campylobacteria; order Campylobacterales; family QNZT01; genus SZUA-1377. Next base: position 23,097 of record JALVVR010000048.1, read on the forward strand.
TATGGTATAATAGGTGGAAGAGCCTTTTGTAGTTGGGTTTGTCCTGTAAACTTGATAACAGACTTAGCAAACTATATAAGAAGAAAACTTTATCTCGATAGGATAGAAAGAAAAGTATGGCTTAGTAGAAATGTTAGATACTATGTGCTTATCTTAGCTCTAATAGTATCAGCAATAAGTGGTTTAGCTGCCTTTGAGATAATCTCTCCTATAACTATCATGCACAGAGGTATCATCTTTGGTTTTGGTAGTGGAGTTGGTTTTTTGGTAGCTATATTTTTATTTGATTTGTTTGTTACAAAAAATGGCTGGTGTGGGCATATATGTCCACTTGGAGCAACTCACTCTATCATAGGTAGATTTGCACCTTTGAGTGTTGAACATAATCATGAGAACTGTACACTTTGCATGAAATGTAAAGAAGTTTGTCCAGAATCTCAAGTGCTAAATATGATAGGTAAAAGAAGTGAGAGAGTAACAAAACAAGAGTGTACAAATTGTGGTAGATGTATAGATGTCTGTGATGACAATGCACTATCATTTTCAATATTTAAAAATTTAAGGAGTAGTGATGAAAATAAATAAAACACTAACGAGTTTATTATCACTTGTAGCAATAGCTAGTTTAGCATATGCAAGTGGAACAGTAAGCGAAGAATCTCTAGGACTGAGAAAGACAAATCTTTACTCAGAAAATGGAACATCTCCAGAACAAGCCAAGTTTGATGCAGCAGCTCCAGGAGCAGCAAAAACTCTTCAAAGAGCTTATGACAATGCACCTCCACTAATACCTCATAGTGTAGAGGGACTTTTACCAATAACTGCAAAAAATAATGCATGCCTTGGTTGTCATATGCCAGCAGCTGCAAAAGGTGTTGGAGCAACTCCAATCCCACCTTCTCACTTTGTAGATTTTAGACCAGCTACAAAAGTAGATAAAAAAGGTGATATTATAAAAGATGGAAAAGTTATAAAAAATACTAGTGATGTAAAAGTTGTTGAACATAAGCAAAAAACTTTGTATCAAGGTAGATATAACTGTTCTCAATGTCATGTTCCTCAAGCAAACATAAAACCACTTGTAAAAAACAACTTCAAACCTGATTATCAATCAGCTAGTGCGAAGAAAAAATCTAATCTTTTAGATGTTTTAAATGCAGGTGTTAATATAAAATAATGAGGGAAAGAAGGGAGTTTTTTAAAAAAATAAAAAAACCTCTTCAACCCACTAAGGATGAGGCGATTCTTCGCCCTCCTTATGGTTTAAATGAATCACTTTTTCAAAGTGAGTGCATAAAATGTGAAGAAAAGTTTTGTGCTACTCATTGTGATGAGGGGATTATCGTTATAAAAGAGGATGGTACACCAACTATAAGTTTTAAAAAAGGTGGTTGTACATTTTGTGATGAGTGTGCTTTAAGCTGTAATAGTGGTGTTTTATCACTAAAACATAAAGATACAAGTGAAAGTTTAAATGCAACTTTTCAGATAAATTTAGAAAGTTGTATGGCTCATAACAAAACTATCTGTTTTTCATGCAAAGAACCATGCATAGATGATGCCATACTTTTTAATGGCATGTTTAATCCCATCATAGATGATACTCTTTGCTCTGGATGTGGTTTTTGCATAAGCAGATGTCCAACAAATGCGATAGAATATAATATAATAAACATTAAGGGGAATGAACATGAATTTAAAGAGTAAATATCCAAATCTTCTATCAAAAATAGATGAAGAAATAAATGAAAACAGATTTTTAGTAACAGTTGATGTAAACTATGATGATGACGATAGTGATGAGTTTGATATATTTAATCCAGATGAATACAACTATCTTGTCTATATAAATGAAAGAGTTCAGAATGTTTTAGGTGAAGAGAAAATGAGTGAGCTTATCACAAAACTAGAATCTTTAGAAATCTTTGAAAATTTTATAAATGATGAAATAGATTTATATGGAGTTTATAGCTCAAAAAATGAGGAAGAGATAGAAGCAGAAGTATTAAAAACTGTGGAAGAGCTGTTATCATGAAAATTGTTTTAACACTTTTAACCTTAGCTATTTTTATTTTTGCAAAACCACTCTCACCAATATCAACTATAAAGGTTGACGGTGGGGTGAAAGATATGATTTTATCTAGGAACAACCTTATAGTAGGAACTGATAGTGGAAAACTAGAAGTATATAATCTAAAAGAAAAAAAGATTACTAAAAAAATACAACTTCCAGATATAAAAGATTTTATGGGAGATACTATCCATACAAGAGTTGCTAGTTTAGATTATATTGATGGAAGATATGCATTTTTAAGTGATAGTGGCATTGGAGGATATACTAATGTTTGGCTAAATGAAAACAACCAGACAAAAAAAATTATTACTCATGAAGCTAAAAAAATAATAGTAAAACTAAAATTTATTGATAAAAATCATCTGCTTTTTGGTTTTTTAGGAAATGAAGTATCTCTTTATGATATACCAAACAAAAAGTATATTTACACAAAACAATTAAGTGAATCAAAATTTTCAGACTTTGCTCTAAACGAAGATAAAACAAAAGCAGCTTTTGCCAACGAAAGTGGCATAAATTATGTAATAGATACAAAAACAGGTAAGATTTTAAAAACTTTAAAAGGACAAAATCTTGACAATATTTTTGCAATAGACTTTAAAAAAGATTTTGTAGTTTGTGCAGGGAAAGATAGAAGAGGAGCTTACTACAATCTTTTAACTGATAGTAATGGTTACTTTAAAGGAAAGTTCTTCATATATGCTACAGCCCTAAGTCCATCTACTAAAAAAGTAGCATTTGCTATGGATGAAGATAACTCTATAACTATATACAACTTAGTTTCTAAAGAAAAGATAGCTAAACTAACGGGTCTTAAATCTAAAGTAAATAAAATCATCTTTAAAGATGAAAACACTATTATTTCTGCAGGGGATGATGACACAATCCTTATGTGGAAACTAAAAAAATAACAAAATAAGGAAAATTTAATGAATATTTCAAGTATTGTAGTACAAGTAAAACCAGAGTTTATGGATGATGTTTTAGAAGTTTTACAAAATGCAGCTTTTTGTGACTATCACTTTCATGACAAAGAAAAAGGAAAGATTATAGTTACAGTAGAGGGTGAAGGTGTAGATGATGAGATAAGAAATCTAAAAATTGTTCAATCTTTAGAGCATGTACTAAGTGCAGAAATGATGATGAGTTACTCAGAAGATGAACTCGAAAGAGAGATAAGAAAACTTGAAAATCAAGATCCAGTTCCTGCTATGCTAAATGATAACAGCTTACGAGCTGAAGATATAGTTTATCATGGAGATCTTAGAAAGAAAGATATAGTAAACTAATGAGCGAGGAAGTTAAAAACTCCCTACTCTCTCTTATACAAAAAGAGTTTCCACTAACAAAAAAACCTTTCAAAGAGCTAGGAGAAAAACTAGGTATTAGTGAAGAAGAGATTTTAGAGATACTTAGAGAGCAAAAGAAAAACTCTATCATAAGACAAATCTCTCCTATCTTTGATACAAAAAGATTAGGATACAAATCCTCTTTGGTAGCTTTTAGAGTTGATGAAAAAGATATTAACAAAGCAGTTGAAGTGATAAACTCACATCCTGGAGTTTCTCACAACTATGAAAGAAATCATGACTTTAACATTTGGTTTACCATAGCAGTCGCTCCAGACTCTACCCTTGGGCTTGAAAAAACAGTCGAATTATTAAGCCAAAAATCAGATGCAAAAGAAGCTATACTTCTTCCCACTTTAAAAATGTTTAAAATCTCAGTAAAACTTGACACAACAGGAAAAGCAGACAAAAAAGAAAAAATTAACAAAAAAGCTTATGAAGATATAGAGCTAACTCCTAAGATTTTAAAAATCATAGAAAAAACTCAATATGACTTACCCATAGAATCTGAGCCTTTTAAAACCGTGATAGAAAAGTTAAACATCTCTTATGATGAGCTTTTTGAAACACTAAATCTTTTAAAAAAAGCAGGTGTTATGAGAAGATTTGCAGCAATCCTAAACCATAGAAAAGCTGGATTTAATGCGAATGCTATGGTAGCTTGGGATATAGATGAAAACAAAGCTGAAGAAATAGGAAAAACAGCTGCTTCTTTTATCGCAGTTAGTCACTGCTACATAAGACCAAAGTATCCAAACTGGAAATATAACCTCTTTACAATGGTTCATGGAAAAACCAAAGAGCAAACAACTTCTCATATAAATGACATAGCAAATGAGATAGAATTTTTTGACAAAAAAGAGTTATATTCAACTCGAGAGTTTAAAAAAGTAAGAATAAAATATTTTAGTCAAGAGTTTCAAACTTGGGAAAAAAGTTATTTATAATTTCTCTTGATATAAATCAAGATTTGCCTCCTTTTTTTATATTATAATATGCCCATACTTCTACATACTTTTCTGCAATTTTGTAGATTTTTATGCAGGTTGTATATGGGAGATAGGGAAAAATTTTAAGGAGGATATATGAAAGTAGGTAATGTATTAAGTTTAGTTGCTAGTTCACTTTTGGTAGCTACTATAGCACAAGCTGGTACTTCAAATATGAACTTTGCAAAAGTTTATGAAAAGGAGTGTCAAGGTTGTCATGGACCAATCCACCAAGGTGGTGTTGGAGCAGATTTAAGACCAAAAGCTCTAAAGAAAAAAGAGCATAATATGCTAGTAAATACCATTTTAAATGGTAGAGACAATACAGCAATGCCAGCATGGAGTTCAAAATTTAGTAAAGATGATGCTGCTGGTATGGTAGATTGGTTAATGGATTGGAAAAACACTGTTGAACTTAAACTAGACTTGAAAAAAATCAAAGAGTCTTATACTAAGTTAGCAGATGTAGATGCTTTGGCTAAAAAATATCCAGTAGGAAAAGATGGTAGCCTTAAGTATAAAGGTGCTCAAGTAGCTAATGTAAAAAATATTACATTTGCAACAGAAAGAGATGCTTCATTAGTTGATTTTATAGACTCAACAACTGGTAAAGTTTTAAGTCGTCATAAAGCTGGATTTGCAGTTCATGTTACTGTAACAAACAAAGCAAATCCAAGATATGCTTACTCTATAAGTAGATCAGGAAGACTTACAATGTTTGATATAGGAGCTCCGGGACAACCAGCAGTTGCTAAAGTTCAAGTTGGTCAAGAATCTCGTGGTCTAGCAGTTAGTCCAAATGGAAAATATGTAATGGCAGGAGATTATAACCCAGGAGGAGCTGTACTTTGTGATGCTCATACTTTAGTACCATTAAAAGCTTATGATACAAGTAGAGTTATAAATACAGTTGGACAGATAGAACCTAGTCGTGTTGCTTATATAGCTGATACTCCTTATGGTCCTTATTTTTCATTTGCTCTTAAAGATGCAGGTCATGTTTATATAGTAGATTATAGTAAACCTAACTTTCCAATTGTTGGAGATATCCCAAATATTGGTAAAATTCTTCATGATGCATTTTTAAATGAAAACAAAGGTCCAGATTATGGTAGATATGTTCAAGTTGCTTCTCAAGGAAGTGATTTGATGGGTATTGTTGACTTAAAAACTAAAAAACTTGCTGCAAGAGTGTTTACAGGTAAAAAATCTAAACCACATCCAGGACAAGGTTCTAGTTGGTTTAACAAAAAAATGGGTAAACAATTAAATGCTACAAACTCTATGAACTTTGGTTCTGTAGTTATTTGGACATCACCAGGTTGGAAAGTTGTTAAAAAAATCAAAACTGCTGGTGGTGGATTGTTTGTTGGAACAAGTGAGCATACACCATATATTTGGTCAGATTGTGTACTTGGTAAACCTGCTAACTACAACAAAGTTTATCTTATTAACAAAGAAACTCTTGAAACTGATAGAATCATCGAAGTTGGTAAAAAGCAAGGTAAATTGATAGATGCACATACAAACAAAGTACTTCAAACTTGGGATGCAACTCAACACGAAAAAGTTCCTGTAAATGAAAAAGCATTTGGTAAAGAAAAAATTATGCCAATACCTACAAAAATAGGAGCTGCAGTTAAAAATCCTGTTCAACCAAGACTACTTCATGCAGAACCTGCAAATCATGGTAAATGGACTATGATTAGTGAGTGGACAACAGGAAGAATTGGTATCTATGATGCTAAAACAGGTAAGTTTATCAAATATATTGAAAACTTAACTACTCCTACATTTACATACTCTGTTGAACACAGACAAAAAGTTCCAGGAGCTTAGGCTTAGTATATTTTTACTCTCCCCTCTCGGGAGAGTAAATTTTATAGGATGACAATTGAAAATATTTATCTTACTTTTTTTTATACTAGTTAATTTAGTTTATTCTAAATATTTAGACAACAAGTCTTGTAGTGAGTGTCATGAAAATATTTATAATGAATTTCAAAGTTCACAACATTCTAAAAATTATTTTACTGATGTATTACATCGAAAAGTAGCTAACAAAGCAAATCCTAAAAAATATGAATGTGCAGTATGCCATATGCCAATGGCAAATAATTTAAAAGATTTAGTAAGTGGAAAAGCTAGACCAGATAAAAACAATAAAACTCAGACAGATGCCATATCTTGCTACTTTTGTCATACAATAGCCTATGTCAAAAAAGCTCATAAACATAATATTAATATTAAAGCAAGACAAGCTAAAGATTATAAACCCACTCTTTATGGAAGACTAACAAATCCAGATGAGAATGATAAACATACTTCATCTTCTAATCCAATATATGCAAAAGCTGTATGTACAGGTTGCCACTCTCATAAACTAAATGACAATAATGTAACTATCTTTAAAGCTATGACAAAAAATCAAAACTCCATAGAGTGTATAAAATGCCACATGCCAAAGATTGAAGGTGGAGCTGAAAAGATGAATAAACGATCTCGTGGACATCATGCTAGCCATAAATTTCTAGGTATCCATGATAAAAAGTTTAGAAAAAAAGGAGTTGATATAAATGCAACTATCAAGGGCAAAGAGTTAAAGATAACACTAACAAATAAAATGCCTCACCCTTTAATAATCCAACCAGCTAGAGCTAAATTCTTAAAAATAACAATAATTAAGGATGGTAAAACTATTTGGCAAAACTATAAAAATAAACCAAGTGAGGATAAACAATCTTATTTTGCATATAGTTTTAAAAAAGATGGTAAAAAAATCCTAGTACCAGCAACTGCAACACAAGGAAAAGTTCATAACTTAAATGCAAAAGAGACTAAAACTCTTATCTATAATATTCCTTATTTAGAAAAAGGCGATGTAGTAAAAGTTTCACTATTTGTACAATTAGCAAAAAGTGATTGCTCTATTGCGATAGGATTAAAAGATAAAAAGTTATTAACACCTTCACTTATAAAAAGTATAACTATAAAAAAAGATTAATTTGACAAATATCAACCAATTTTCCACAAATTTTTAGTACAATACTTCTAATTTTACTAAAGGAAAAATATGAAGTTTTTACTCTCCATTTTATTTATTATTTCGATATTTTTTACTGCACCTCTTAGTGCAAAAGAAAAATTTTTCGTTGTAGAAAGAGAATCTCAATCAGTTGCTATTATAGAAGATGGCTTAGCTAAAAGACATATGAAAAATATGCACAATATGAATCATGGTGTTATAAAGTTTTATGGAAATGATGGCTACTTGATTAGTCGTGATGGATATATTGTAAAATTCAATCCAAAAACTGAAAAAAAAGAAGCTGAGTATAAGACAAGTAAATCTGCTATCGGTTTTGTAATAGGTAAAAACTTTGTTGCAGTTGCAAATTATGATGATAAAAGTGTAGATATTTTAGACAGAAATTTAAAACCTTTACAAAAGATAAAAACAGGTTCTAAAAATGTTGGTATCAAAATATATAAAGATAAACTTATTTTTGCACAAATGGATAATGATAAAGTAAGTGTTTATAAAGATACAAATTATGGTAAAAAAGAACCGAAATTTAAACTAGAAAAAGAGTTCAAAGTCGGGAAAATGCCGTTTGATGCTATGATACAAGGTAAAACATATATAGTTGGATTTTTCTTAACAAAAGGTTTTGGAGTTATCAACCTAGATAAGATGACATATAAACTAATCCCTGTTACAGGTGATGGGAATAAACCTGTTTTAAAAATACCTCACTTTGGATTTTGGTCACTAAGTCATGATAAAACTTTTATACCTGCTGTTGGAAACAATGAAGTGATGGTATATGACAAAAAATTTAATTTTTTAAAAAATATAAAAGTACAAGGTTTGCCTGTATTTACCTCTTTAAGCCCAAAACAAAAATATATAGCAGTTACTTTCAGTGGAAAAGATTTTCCATATATCCAAATAATAGATACAAAAACTCTTAAAGTTATAAAAACATTTCATTTTAAAGGCAAAGTACTACACATAAGATGGTCAACCGAATATCCATCTTTATATGTATCAGTAAATGGAGCAGATGAAGTTGATGTGATTGATACAAAAGGATGGTTTAAAGAGAGAGAAATCTACCAAGTAAAAAGACCATCTGGTATATTTATATACAAAAGTACAGATAAAAAATAACTCAAAGGGTGTACTATGAAAAAATTTATATTAATTTTAACAATTAGCACTCTGGTATTTGCTGATGTAAGTGGTAAAGAAGTATTTGAATCTTATTGTTGGGGATGTCATCATCAAACAGCTGTTGCATTTGGACCACCATTTGAACAAATAGCATCAAAAAGAGATGCTAACCAAATAAGAGCCATGATAACAGATCCTAAGAGTGTATCTAAAGTTTTCGGATATAAAAGAAATGCTATGCCAGCTTTCAAACTAAAAGAGGATGAACTTCAAGCGATAACTAAATATATCTTAAGTTATAAACCAAAAGACACTAACCAAACAAAGGGAAAATAATGTTCAGACTCTCAAACCTACTCTCTTCTGTTATAAACAATAAACCAGTAAGAGAACTAGATGGAAGCATAGCTATCTGGAACTTTACAAACAGATGCAACTTAAACTGCCTTCACTGCTACTCAAAATCAGGGCTTGATGCAACTGATACTCTTTCTACTGAACTTATCTTTGAAACTCTACCAAAACTAAAAGAAGCAGGTGTAAAGTTTTTAATCTTTAGTGGAGGAGAACCATTAACAAGAAAAGATATATATGATATAGCAGATGAGTGCAAAAGACTAGGAATTATCACTTATCTCTCAACAAATGGTCTTTATGTAGGCAAAAAAAATGCTCAAAAAATCTTAAATACTTTTAACTATATAGGTATTTCTATCGATGGAGATGAAAAGTCTCATGATTATTTTAGAGGATTAAAAGGAAGTTTTAAAGAGTCTTTAAAAGCTGTTGAACTGCTAAACAGTTATCACCAAACAAAAGTTGGTATAAGATTTACTATCACTAAAGATACGATAAAAGATTTAGAGTTTATTTTCAAACTTGCAGAAGAAAAAAAGATACCAAAAGTTTATATCTCTCACTTAGTTTATAGTGGCAGAGGACTTGATAACTTAAAGATGGATATCACAAAAGAGCAAAGAAAAAAAGCTGTTGATTTTATCATAGATAAAGCTTTCTACTACTTTGAAAACAATATTGATATAGAAATTGTAACTGGAAATATGGAAATGGATGCCATTGCTTTTTTAGATAGATTTTCAAAAAAATATCCTCATTTAAAAGATGAGATGCTAAAAAGACTAAAAAAATGGGGTGGAAATAGTGCAGGAAGAAAACTTTTAAATATCAACAGTGAGGGAGATGTAAAACCTGATCCATTTTTCCCACTAAGTATAGGAAATATTTTAAAAGAAGATTTTCTTGATATATGGCAAGACAAACCAAGTGAGCTTTTGCTAAGATTAAGACAGCATCCAAGAAGTTTAAAAGGTATTTGTAAAAGTTGTGAGTATTTAGATATTTGTAATGGTGGAAGCAGAAGTAGAGCAAATGCCATATATGAAGACCTCTGGGAGAGTGATCCTAGTTGCTATATAAAGGAAGAAAATAATGGGTAAAGTCTATCTGACAGGAGCTGGTCCAGGCGATATAGAACTCCTGACAATAAAAGCTCTAAAAGTAGTCCAAAAAGCTGATGTTATCATCTATGACAGACTGGCTAATCCTGAGATTTTAAAAGAAGCAAAAGATAGATGTGAGTTTGTTTTTGTAGGTAAAGAGGATTCTCACCATACTTTACCTCAAGAAGAGATAAATGAAGTTATATATCAAAATGCTCTAAAACATGAAGTTGTTGTAAGACTCAAAGGGGGAGATCCCTTTGTTTTTGGTAGAGGTGGAGAAGAAGGTATTTATCTAAAAGAAAGAAATATAGAGTTTGAATTTATTCCTGGTATTACATCAGCTGTTGCTGTTCCAGAGTATGCTGGTATTCCTGTAACTCATAGAGGTGTAACTGTATCATTTAGAGTAGTAACTGGACACGAAAATCCTAAAAAAGGAAAATCACAAATTCCCTGGGAAAACTATAAAAGTGATGATACTATTATATTTTTGATGGGGCTTCATCGTCTAGAATTTATAACAAAAAAACTTATAGAAATAGGTAAACCAAAAGATTATCCAGTAGCTGTTATAAGTCGGGGAACAACAAAAGATGAAAAAACAGTTATAGGAACTCTAAGCGATATATACGAAAAAGCAAAGGATTTACCAACCCCTGCTCTTATAGTGGTAGGAGAAGTAGTAAAACTTCATGATAAGCTTAGTTGGTGGGAAAAGTAAGCATAATTAGATATACTTATAGAAAAGATAAGGGGTAATTATGCTAAAAATTATTTTATTTTTTTCACTACTTAGTTTTTTAGTGGCAAATGATACAAATAGCACTAAACCAATCAAAAAAGATTCTAATACTACTAAGAAAACCGACTCAAATCTTAGTAAAAATAAATTACTTCAAAAACACTTAGAAGAACAGATGAAAAAAGAAGCTAAATATGCTAAAGAAAAAACATTCTACAAAGGAAAAGATTATAATCTAACCGAACATCAAGTAGATCCTAACTCACTTAAAAAAATACAACCTATTGAACCAGATTATGATTTTGATATGGATCATGTTTATGATTGATTTTTAGACTCTTTAAAAAGCCTTTTAAAATTATTTTTTTCTTCAAATGTTCTAAAAGCATTCGTTGGTATAAAATAATGATTTGGATACTTAATTATCAAAATCCCACTTCCCACATCAACTAAGTCTTCTATCTCATTCCAGTGCCAAAGTAGATCTTCATGACTAAATTTTATACCATTTCTATCAACTACTACAGATATATCTTTTTCATCTTCAATATTTTTTAAAAACCTTCTCTTAGCTATATATTTTTTTCCATAATACCAATAAAAAAGCATAACAGTTGCAAAAATCAATATAGCTACTTTACCTTTTAGCATTGCTCCAACTATTCCATACTGTAAAAGAGCTATAAAGAACCAGCCAATATACTTTTTTGCACTATGATTAAACTCATATTTATAAAGTTCATCAAAACTATTTTTTGCTACCTCTTTATCCCATACAAAGTTTAACTTTAACTCTTTAGACATGCTCTTCATTTTCCTCTTCATAAATTTCATCTCTACATATCTCTTTTTCTCTCTCCAATTCATCTAAAAGGGTTTTGGTTTCATCATATAATTTATAAAAAATCTTTGAGTTTTTATCAAAAAGTTTTTTTTGTTTTTTTGCATATAACCATGCAAATAAGATAGAACTAGCAAAAACACCATAAATCCACAATTGCCACTCTTTTAAATCAAGCAAAACTATAAAATACTGTACAGAAAAAAGTACAAAAAATTCAATAGAAAAGATTATTACTAAAACTGAACTATGTTCAAAATCTAATGTATATTTTTCTATTTCTTTCATTTTTGCAAGATTTTTATTGATTTTTTCTACTTTTTTTTGATAAGCATCACTTATAGAAGATTTATCTATTTTATCTATATGAATATTACTTAAATTATATTCAACATTTAATTGCTTGTATTCTTCTAATATCTCTGGATTTTCTTCCATTATTTTAAGTATTTCTTCAACACTTAATCTATTTTTACCAGCTATTTTTTCAGCATCTTGTAGGATTAAGTTATAAAGACCTACCTCTTTTATCTCTTTTGCAACTCTTTTTAGATTTATCAATATTAACTTCCTGATTTTTTATGATGTTAAAGCTACACCTTCTATGAGATGTAACTTTAACTAGTAGTTTTTATGCTTTATGATTTTCAGCTATAGTTTCTGGCTCTATACCATAACTTGCTGTTTTATCTTCTGCAGGTAAAAATATACCTATAAGACCTTTAATTCCTACTGACATTACTATGTTATACAAAAATATAAACCAAGCTATAAGTACCATAGTACCACATATTGCAGCAAATACCATCAAAGGATTAAATTCACCATGAATATATAAATGTCTTCTTAGCATTCCATCAAGTCCTGCCATACCACCAAATGCACCCATTCCTATACCACCTATTAGATATAACCAAAAGTGAGCATTTGAAAGTTTTTTAGAATACATCTCAGTATTATTTGTAACAATTGGCCATAATACATATACAGCACTATAAAGTGTCATATAAAGTCCAACTATTAAAGCAATATGAACATGTGCCATGATAATCCATTGAGTATTATGTAAAACTCTATTCATACCCATATCTGCTTGGATAATAGCAGCTGGAACTGCTAAACCAAAACCAACAAGTCCACCAAGAAGATATTTAAGTTCCATTGTCATTTTTAGTGGTCTAGCTTTCCAAAGTGTAACTAGAGTAATAAATAGTGCAAGACCTTGAGTTAGAAGCTCAAAAGCTGTAACCATCTCTCCACTTATTAGTTTCATCATTTCAGGTTGTCCTTGATCAGCTAAAAGGTGATGAGACCAAACCATCCAAGAAACTAAAAGCTCAAGCATTAAAGCTGCCCTTGCAACATTTTCCATAAATAGTTTTTGACCTGTTATCAAAGTAGCTAAAAGATACCAAGAACCTGCAACATAAATAAGTACAAGACCATCAGCAACAAGATCAAGTCCCCACCAAAAGTAGTTTTTATATAAAAGTGAATCAATAACTGTTACATCAAGTGCATGTCCACTAGCATCAAAAACTAAATACACAAGTACTAAAACACCTGCACTTAAAATAACTATTGCATCTAAAAAAGTATCAACTGTACCCCTAAAGATAGCAACAACAGGAAGAGAAAGTGCTGGTTCTTTTGTATAAGGTGGCTTACCTGCAAGTTTATGTAAAAGGTTTAACATACCATCTATACCAAAACCACTTATCAAAAGTTCTTTTGTAGTTTTATTTTTATGAACACCAACTCTTTGAAATATTGTTGCATAAATATTATATATAAATCCAAGTGTTCCAACCATAATCAAAGCAACACCTATTATAAATACAATACCACCAACAACACTAAACTGTTTAGTATCAGCAGGAAGTGGCCAATATAAAGTATATAATGGAGCATATTGCCATACAAAAGCTGCTATCCAAGCCATAGCCGTACCTACTGTAATAAGTATCCAAACTGCATTTGCCAACTTTATACTATAAAGAGGTTTTTTAGTTAAAAATGGAACTAAAAACATAAATGCACCAAAAACCAACTGATATGTAGAACCAAAAATACCAACTATTGGGTGAACAGTCATAATAGAAAAATAGTGTTTAGGATGATTGAACATCTCTGGAAGAGGATTAACTGGACCAGTTTGAACCATTTTCATTATCATACCTTCAATAGCAACTAATCCAAAAAATAAAAAGCTCATAACAACTGCACGAAGTGTTACTTTTTGCAGTGCATTTAAACTTTTGTGATCAAAATTTGTACCATTTATTAGATTTTTTGTAAAACTCATTTATTACCTCCATCTTTACATCCAACTACTTCAACGAAATCTTTAACTTGCATTAAATCTTTTCCATCCTCACTATATTGAGCTGGTCCAGAATACTCAGTAGATGTCATATCAAAAACTCCATTATGATTAAATGTCCATAGCATTTCATTTTTATCCAAAATACTAGTAACATCAGTACCAGGATTTACTTGCATTTGAGTTACTAGCGACCCATCTTTTCTAAACAATCCAAATCCATAAACTAAATCTTCACTTCTAATATCAAATTTGATTGTTTGACCACATTGAATAGTTATTTTTTTAGGAATTCCTATCCATTTATGATCTTTAATCTTAAAGCTATATGAAGCATCAGGTTTAATATGTTCTCTTGAAATATCTTGAGATACCCAAGGAATACTATTGTATGTAAATATATGATGTCCTACACCACCTGCAACTAAAAATGCGATATAACCATAAAATGGTATTCGCACAACCGACTTAACCTTTTCTTTTCTTGTTAGGTTATAACCAAACCATGCAACAATTGATATAATCATCACTGCATAGATGGTATAAGCAACCTCATGAAAAGCCAACAACTCAATAGAGCTCTTAAATGTCATCTTTTTCTCCTTATTATTGAAATAACTCCATATTATAAGAAAAAAATTGTTTTTTTAACTTGATTCACATCAACAAAAAAGATTAATCTTTATTTATTAATAGAATTTAAGAAAGATTCCTATAAATAAAACTATAAAATTATATTTTTTTTAGAAAATAAATAACTCAACTTTCACACATAAAACCCAACTCTTTTTGAGTATAAGCACTGAGTACAGCGATAATTTATAAAAAGTTTTTATTGTCCACAACATTTTTAATTAAGTCAAAAAGCCCATTATCGACATCTTAAGAAATGTGAGTTCATACTTACTAATAGGAGGGGTAAAGATTTACATAATTATTACTAAAAATCTTTAGAAATGAGCCTCTAAACTAGTCAAGTCCATTAAATTTTAATTAAGTTTTATTCAAACTGTAGATTAGAATAATGCTCATTTTTTGCACTATATGTACCCAAAATCTTAACTTCCGTTGAAAAAAAATCTAACTCCTCTAAAGCTCTTTTCATACAATCACTCTCAACATGACCTGCTATATCAGCATGAAACTGGGTAGCTTTAAGTGAATTTTCAGCAGAGTAACTTTCTAACTTTAAAAGATTTATCCCATTCGTAGCAAATCCACCCAAAGCTTTATAAAGGGAAGCTGGAATATTTCTAACTTGAAAGATAATAGAAGTTATATAACTTTTAGATTTATCATATGATGGTATCTCTTTATTTTTTGATAGTATAAAAAATCTGGTGGTATTTCCTTTTACATCCTCAAAATGCTCTTGTAAAATCTCTAAATCATAAATCTTACCAGCAAGTGATGAAGCTATAGCTCCTAAAGATTTATCATTTAACTCTTTTATCTCTTTTGCACTTCCTGCTGTATCAAGTTTTGCTATTGGAGTTATATCTAACTTACTAATATTGTGTGAACATTGAGCTAAAGCTTGAGGATGTGAAGCAACATATCTTAAATCTTCTTTATTTGATCCCTTTACCCCAAGCAAACAGTGAACTACTGGTTGAAAATGTTCTCCTACTACATAAAGATTCATCTTCGGAATAAGTCTATATATCTCCTCTACACGACCTGCAGTTGAGTTTTCAAGTGGAATCATAGCATATATAACTCTTTCATCCTCTACCATAGCCATTGCCTCAGCAAAAGTTTCACAAGCAACAGGTGATAAATCAGGATAAAAACTAAGACATGCTTGCTCACTATAAGCACCTGCCACACCTTGATAAGCTATTTTGGTAGTCATATTAATCTTTTATTGAAGTTGAGGAGAAGAAGAGTTTTTAAACTCTTGCTTCTTCTCTTCTTTGTAGATACTCCCACTGAGCATCTACTCTTTTTTGCCACTCATCTAATACATGAGCATTTTCAGGTTTAAACAAGTGTTTAAATCTTCCTTGAGATGCTAAGTAATCTTTAACAGGAATTATTTTTTTAGGTCTATAAAGTATGTTTAACTCTTTTCCATCTATTATCTCGTATAAAGGAAAAACTAAACTCTCTGTTGCTAAGTCAGATACATCTATTGTCTCATTTGGAGCAAATTTCCACTCAGTTGTACATGCACTCATGGCATTGATATAACAAGGTCCATCAGTTGCTAGTGCTTTTTGGAAAGATTTCACCATAAGTTTCCATTTATTTGGTGCGACTTGTGCAACATAAGGAGCTCCGTGAGCTGCCATAATCCCAACTAAATCTTTTTTGTTTTGTTTCTCTCCATAACTTACTCTTCCAGCTGGACTTGTTGTAGTTGAAGCTCCTATTGGAGTAGATGAACTTCTTTGTCCTCCAGTATTTGCATAAACTTCATTGTCAAGACAGATATATGTAAAGTCATGACCTCTCTCAACAGCTCCACTTAGCCACTGAAAACCTATATCATAAGTACTTCCATCACCACCAAATGCAACAAATTTCACACTAGAATCAGGATCTTTTAAAGTACCTTTTCTCTTTCTAGCTTTATACATAGCTTCTGCACAACTAGCAGTAGTTGCAGAGTTTTCAAAACCAACATGGATCCAACTTGTATCCCATGATGTATATGGATAAACTGCTGTTGAAACTTCTAAACATCCAGTATTTGTAGAGATAACAAGTTCATCATCTGTACAGTTCATAAGCTCTCTTACGATGATAGAGTGAGCACACCCAGGACATAGTAGGTGAGCTCCCTCAAATCTATCATTTGAAGTTGAAAACTCTTTTAAATTTTTTATTATTTTACTCATAACTCTCCCCTACTTTTGCTCAAAAAATTCTAAAGTTGGACCTCTTAGTCCACTAAATTTTTGTACTTTACCGATAATCTTACCAGCTTTTGCACACTCAGCTAAATCTTTATATATACCTTTTAAATGCTCTTGAGTCATATCTCTACCACCAAGACCATAGATATAGTTTACCATAGGTACAAAGTTTCCACTACTATACATTGCTGCTGCTACTTCATTGTAAAGCATACCCATAGCACCACCTGGAGCACTTCTATCAAGACAAGCTACAGCTTTTACATTTGAAAGAGCATCTCTTATATCATCAAAAGGGAACGGTCTTAAAACTCTAGGAGCAACAACTCCAGCTTTTATACCATCTTTTCTCATCGCTTTTGCTGCAGTAACTGCACTCTCAACAGTAGTACCAAGTGCTATGATAGCAACATCAGCATCTTCCATCAAGTAACTCTCAACTCTGTTGTATTTTCTACCTGTTTTTTTCTCAAACTCGGCAAAAACTTTTTCGATAACATCTCTACTATCCATCAAAGCTTTATGTTGTTTAGCTTTATGCTCAAAGTGCCAATCCTCTTCAGTTTGAGCACCATAAGTAACAGCTCTGCTAAAATCAAGTAAATCATCTTTAGCAACATACTCACCCATAAAAGCATAAGCATCTTCATCTTGTAGAGGCATAACTTTTTGAGCAGTATGAGAACATATAAAACCATCTTGATGAACTGCAACAGGAAGTCTTACACTCATGTCTTCACCAATTTTAAATGCACAAAGCATCAAATCATAAGATTCTTGTGGATTAAATGCACAAAGATTTATCCATCCTGCATCTCTTGTTAAGTACATATCTGAGTGATCACCATTTACATTTAGTGGTGCAGCCAAAGCTCTGTTTACCATTGCTAGTACGATAGGAAGTCTCATACCACTAGCTTGATAAAGTACTTCCACCATCAAAGCTATACCTTGTGAACTACTTGCAGTAGCAACTCTACCACCAGCTGCAGCAGCTCCAACACATCCACTCATAGCAGCATGCTCACTCTCAACCATAACAAACTCACCATCAATATAGCCATCAGCTAAAAACTTCGCATAGTTTTGAACTGTTGGAGTAGATGGTGTGATAGGATAAGCTGCAACAACATCTATCTGAGCTTGTCTCATGGCTTGTGAAAAAGCCATATTACCATCCCAAACTTCTACCTCTTGTAACTCTAATTTCTCTGCCATTATTAATCCTTACTCTTTTTCTTTTTCTCAGGCCACTTAGCAAGTGCATCTTCATTTTTATCATTTTCACCAAACATTAAAAGTGATTTTGGATTTGTAGGACAAACTTCCACACAAACACCACAACCTTTACAGTGATCATAATCAACACCTATCATCTTTTTATCACGACTTATGATAGATGTATCTGGACAATATACCCAACAGTTTTGACAATCTATACATATATCTCTATTATAAACTGGCTTTAAAACTCTCCAATCACCTACATATGCTTTATATGAGTTCCACTCTGCATAAGGCCTATCTTCTTGCTTAGTTTCAACTGCTTTATCAAACTCACCATCAAACGAGAAAAGCAGTGTTCCATCATTTACTTCATCCCAACCTACATAATTACTCATTTTTCACCTCTACTTAACTTCATTGTAAGCTCGCTCAATAGCGGCCATGTTTGCATCTATAATCTTTTGTGGAAACTTAGAAAGTACTTTTAACATAGCATTTTGAAAGTAATCCAACTCAAACATACTAGAAACTTTCATCAAAGCTCCAAGCATAGGAGTATTTGGTATAGCTCTTCCTATAGTATCAAGTGATATTTGCATACAATCAACTACATATACTTCTTTTCCTCTTAACTTTGGAACACTGTCCATAAGCTCCTCTTTGCTTAAATGTGAAGTTATGATGTATTTTGTAGTATCTTTCTCATGTGCTGTTATATCAGCAGTAAACACTAATGCTGGATCGATAACCAAAACATAATCTGGATGCATAAATTTTTCATGATTTAGTATAGGCTCTTCATCTATTCTATTATAAGCTGTCATTGCAGCTCCCCTCTTTGCAGAACCGTAAAATGCAAATGCTTGCACCTCTTTCCCCGTATTTGCCACAACATCAGCCAAACCTTTAGCACCTGTTACAGCACCCTGTCCAGCTCTGCTATGCCATCTCATCTCTAGCATGAACTCTCCTTATTAAATTAGGTTATCACATGTTACATTATTACTCTTAATCTTGTCAGATTATCAAAACAAGATATATAATATTTTTTTATCTTTTAGCCACTATATTTTACTTTATACAATATTTTGTAGTCATCCTAATACTTATAAATTTTAGTCGTTACTTTTGGTAACATATTAAAAAACTAATCTTCCTATAACTTTCCCACTAGTTATATGCCCCTCAACTATCTCAACATCCACCTTTTCAAAAAGATCTACATCACGGTCTAGCAAAAATATCCTCATCCCACTTATTTTTTCATCTACTGTATGACAAATAGGAGATCTATCTGTATCAGTTATGACAGCTTTTAAAACAGTTCCTTTGTTTTGAACTGCCCATCTAGCATACTTTCTATCCATAAAATCCCAAGCAACTTTTGCAGACTCTCTCTCTAACTCACTAACTCTTAAAGCTATGATTTCAAGCTCACTTATCATAAACTTCAAAGCTCTCTCATCTTCACCACTTTGGTAAGCTTTTAAAAGTCTATGCACAACCAAATCACTATATCTTCGTATAGGAGAGGTAAAGTGAGTATAACTATCAAATCCTAAACCAAAATGCCCCTTGTTTTCTTGAGTATATCTTGCTTGTTGTTGAGCTCGGATAATTAGTCTATCAACCTCAGCTCTCACATCTTTTTCATCAGCCTTTTTTTGTAAATCCCTAATCTTTGCATATAAGTTTTCATTGTCTATCTCACTATATATACCAATAGTAGCCAAAGTATCTAGCATATCTTCTATCTTTGCAAAGCTTGGGGCTTCATGAACTCTAAATATCCCTTGAGATAAATCCTTAGCTGCCTCTTTGTTTGCCAAAAGCATAGCATCTTCTATTAAAGCATGAGAAGGTGTTTCAACTTCTATCTTAGTTTTGAGTAAGTTTTGCTCCTCATCTAAGCTCATCCTAACCTCTTCACTTCTAAACTCACATCCATTTTGAAGTCTTTTATCTCTTATCTTAAAAAGCAGTTTTTTTAGAGGTAGTAAAAACTCTAAAACTCTTTCATCTACCTCATCAACTCCATCAAATTTTCCAGCTAAAAACTCATCAACCTTGTCATAAGTATATCTTCTCTTTGACTTTATAACTGCTTCAAATCTCTCACTTTTTTTAACTGCTAAAGTACTCTCATCAATATATATTTTGTAAATATGAGCTAACCTATCAACTTCAGGTTTAAGTGAGCAAATATTTTCACTAAGCTCACGAGGTAACATTGGAACAGCTTTGTGAGGAAAATAGATAGTAAAACCTCTACTTTTTGCCTCTTTATCTATATTTGAAAGATGAGAAACATAGTGACTTACATCTGCGATAGCAACATAAAGTATCTTTTTCTCTTTATCAAAGTAGATAGCATCATCAAAATCCTTAGCATCAGGTGGGTCAATAGTACAAAAATCAAGCCCCGTTAAGTCCAACCTATCAGGATACATACTCTTATCTACCTCATCACCATAACTTTTAGCTTCTAAGATAGCTTTTTTAGGAAACTCCTCTTTTTTGTTATAAAGGGCAAGTGAGATTTTTTCATCAACTTTTGGATCATCTAAAACACCTAAAACTTCAACTATGCCATTTGTATAGTTATCTATTTTTAGTACACTTCCAAGGGGAAGTTGTTTTAAAGCTTTTTGGCTTGAAGCGATACTCATGACCATATCAGTTTTGATATTTACCCCAACAACTTTTCCATCAACCTCTTTGGTATAAGCAATGGTTACTGCAAACTCTTTATGAAGTACTTCTAAAACTTTAGCTTTTGGTCGTCCACCTTTGCTAAAAACTCTCTTAGCTAAGACTATATCACCTTTAGTAGCTCCATTTAAGTCATACCCTTCTATGACCAAATCTTTATACTTTTTTACCGAAAAACTTTCCAAAAACCCAAGCCCACTTCGAGATAAGTCTATAACACCTAAGCGATACTTACTATCTAGTTTATAAATACCACCTTTTTGTTTAACAAACTTACCTCGAACAAGTGAACTAAAAAGCTCTTCATCCTTTTTTAAAACATCTTTTTGCTTTATCCCAGTAGCAACTTTAAGTAAAAACTCTTTCAACTATTTTCCCTAAAAAGGTATAACATCATCAGCTGCATCACCAACTGCACTAATACTATCACCAACTGCATCAGGTGTTACAACATTTACCACTGCTCCTGCTACTTTAAAAGGTGCAGCAACAAGTGAACCTACTCCACATCCACTAAGTCCTAAACCTACTAAAACTGTAATTACAAATAATTTTAATTTCATGATAATCCCTTATTTAAATTTTCAGAAGTATATCATAAAAAAATAATTAAAGTTTTTTTTACTTTTACCGATATAGTTTACAAGAAAAGGAAATAAGGTATAAAAATGAAACTAAATATTATTTTGGAAAACAAAAACTTCCAAAATTTAATAATGAATAAAATTAAAAATAAAAAAAATTTTCAACTAACCAAAGAGATAACCACAGATAGTATCTTAATAGTCGATAATGAAAATTTGATTAGCGATAAAAATACTACAATTTTATTATCCAATAATAACATAGAATCTAAAATAGCAAAGGTTTTTCACTATAAATCTCCAGAGACTATAAATAACCTATATGACTATCTAGAACAACTTCATATAAACATAAACACAAAGATTTTAATCCTAGACAAAGATTTAGATACTCTTAACAAATCTAAAGAAGCACTTCTAACTCAGTTATACCAAGTATATACCTCGTCAAATCCACTTGAAGCACTAGAAATTTATGAAAAACAAAAAGATATAAAAATATTGATTACAACAAAAAACCTACCACTCATGAGTGGATGTGAACTCTCTAAGATAATAAGAAGAAATCTATCATTTACAGAGTTTGGTATCATAGGCATATCAGATAAGTTAGATGCAGATGAGTTTTTTAACTCTGGAGCAAATGACTTTTTATCAAAAGACTTAAGCTACCCAGAACTTTTACATAGAGTAAATAATCTGGGTAAAACTCTCAACTCATTTTTACAAATTAAAGAGAGTGCAAACAAAGACTTTTTAACAGGCATCTCAAACAGAAAACATTTTTTTGAACTAGGACAAAATATCCACTTAAAATCAAGAAATATAGCTCTTGCTATGATAGATATAGATAACTTTAAAAAGATAAATGATACTTTCGGTCATGACAAGGGAGATGAAGTTATAAAATCACTAGCACATTTACTAAAAAACAGTATCAAAGGAAAAGACATAGTAGCAAGAGTAGGTGGAGAAGAGTTTATAATCTTTCTACAAGATATAAAAACTTTAGATGCAATAAACTTTTTAAATGAAATCTGTAAAGATATCTCAAAACTTGATTTTACAGTTTCAATAGGACTCACAACCAAAAAACTAAACTCACTCGATGAGATGATAAAACAAGCAGATAAACTCCTATATAAAGCTAAAGAAAATGGGAAAAATAGGGTTGTCTCTGATATGAATATCTTTGTTTAAAACCTTTAAAATATATAAATATGATACAATAAAAAAAACAAAAGGCTTGCAATGAACACTCAACCAAATATAGCAATGTTAATAGATTGCGACAATGTAAGTGCAAAATACATAGACTCTATACTAGATGACCTATCTCAACACGGTTTGGTAAATATAAGAAATGCATACGGAAACTGGAAAGATTCAAAGCTAAAGGGTTGGGAAGCAATCTTACAAGATTATTCTATCACTCCAATTCAACAGTTTTCATACACAAATGGCAAAAATGCAACAGATATAGCAATGGTTATAGATATGATGGATATGCTTTATACAAAAGATTTGAGTGCTATCGCTCTTGTTACAAGTGATAGTGATTTTACTCCTGTGGCTACTCGTATAAGGTCAAACGGAGTTACAGTTTATGGATATGGAGAAGATAAAACTCCTTCAGCTTTTGTAAATGCTTGTTCTCAGTTTATATATGTAGAAAAACTTCTCTCTTGTGATGAAGAAGAAAAGGGAAACGAACCAACAAACAAACCAAAAGTTGCTGATCGTGGAGAGCTTCGAAAAAATACTAAGTTAGTCGCACTTTTACGAAAAGCCGTTGAACTCACCCAAGAAGACAATGGATGGTCAAATATTGCAAATGTAGGTATCTATATCTCTCAAAACTCATCATTTTCACCAGTAAACTATGGATATAAAAAGTTAGGAGAACTCATACGAGCAACTGAGCTTTTTGATATAGATATGCAAGGCGATAGAAACACTATCATGCTAATCAAAGATAAGAGGAAATAATATGAACTTTAAAGATTTACAAAAAGAACAAAAAGAAAAACTACATGACTCTCTTATGAAATTGGTTGAAAAACTTGGTAGTAAGAACTCTTTTCTTAGTTTTATAGAAGAGTTAAGACAAAAGACAACAAATCCACTTCTAAACAAATACACAAAACATAGTTTTGATAAAGCAACGTTAGAGTGGAACAAAGTTATCTATGAAGATACCTTAAAACACTTATTTGACTCGATAAAAAGAGAAGAAGCAAATGGCGATATAATATCTGGCATAAATCCAAAAGAGTATAAAAACACAATGAACATGATGAAAACACTAAAACCAGTAAATATAACTATATGTGATACTCTTACATTTCCTCTCTTAGATACTTCCAAGCCTAAAGAAACAAAAGTTTCTATACTTTTTAAGATAATCTTCTTTTACAATATCTCTTTTGCCAAAGATGTTTTAGCTTATGAAAAAGAATAAGATTTTAAGCAAAACATCATATTGATACCCCTACCAAAAATATGATATACTTTTATAATACTTATTACTTTCAAAAACAGAGTCATATTGATACCCCTACCAAAAATATGATATACTTCTATATTTGCAATCACCAAAACCACTACTGTCATATTGATACCCCTACCAAAAATATGATATACTTACAAACTATTAATCTAGTAATAAAGTTTAGTCATATTGATACCCCTACCAAAAATATGATATACTGAAATATAACTTTTTCGTTCAAAGATTTTAGTCATATTGATACCCCTACCAAAAATATGATATACTTTTGATAGATATTACATGGACGACAAATAAGTCATATTGATACCCCTACCAAAAATATGATATACTAGTGCTTATGGGATAATCGCATCAGGTTTTGTCATATTGATACCCCTACCAAAAATATGATATACTAGATAGAAGATGAGTTCACAGCAAGAGTTAGTCATATTGATACCCCTACCAAAAATATGATATACTTGTTTGGGCGATACTCCAGCTCTTCTTTTTGTCATATTGATACCCCTACCAAAAATATGATATACT